>JACQUC010000096.1 GCA_016210495.1 Chloroflexota bacterium | reverse complement strand
GGTCGGACCGAGATGGAGGTGGAGTTCGAGTTCGCACTAGCAGGCGACCTCTATCGAGTGATCCGGAAGCATGGGTACAAGCGCGGGCCGAAACGAGTGCAGAGCGTTGGTGCACTGGAGTTTCAGATCTTCGGCGATCCGGAGTTCCGCTCGATCACGGGCAATACCAAGCATGAGACCCAGCGCAAGATCAACGAAGTGTTAAGGATGGACTACGACACCTTCATCAACTCCGCCTTCCTGCGCCAGGGGCGGGCCGATGAGTTCACCCTCAAGCCCCCTGACGAGCGCAAGCGCGTCCTAGCCGACATCCTGGGACTCGGGTTCTACGACGAGCTGGCGGAGCGGGCGCGAGAACGTGCCAGGCGCTGCGAGATGGAGCGCCGGGAACTGCAGAGCGCGGTTCGCGAGATCGAGCTCGAGCTGGCGAGACGCCCCGATTACGAGCGGCAACTGGCGCTGGTCCAGACCGAATTGCACAGCCTGGCGAACGCCATTATTGCAGGCGAAGCCGAGGTGACCGCGCTGGAGGCGAGGAAGAAAGAACTTGACATAAAGGCGCGGCAGGTCGGGGACCTGCGGGAGAGAATCGCGCGCGCCGAGAGAGAATTGAAGGAGATCAGGGCTCAAGTCGAGGAGCATCGGCGGAAGATTGAGGAGTACGAGAAGGTCATTGTCGAGCGCGAGAACATAGAAAGAGGCCACGCGCGTCTCGTGGACGCCCGGGCGGCCAACGAGGAGCTTAACCAGAAGCTGAGCGGGCTTTTCACGCTGAAGGATCGAGTGGGCGCGCTAGAACGCGCTATCAACGATGCTCGTTGCGCGCTGCAGACTCGCCAGCAGGCCCAACTTGCAGCCATCCAGGCGCTGCAAAGCAGGCGGGAGCAGGGACCTGCCTGGCGAAGGGAGCTGGCCGACGTCGAAGGCAAACTGTTGGCTTTGGCCGGCCTCGACGCCCGCCGCGAGGAGGCGCGCGAGCTGGTGCAATCGTGCCGTAGCCAGATCGAGGTGCTGAAGGCCACGAACAACAGGCTCGTGCAGGAGATGAATCTGCTCAAGGAGAAGATCCAGTTGCTCGAGACGGCCGGCCCGCAGTGCCCGTTGTGCGAAAGTGACCTGGGCCCGGCCGGCCGCGACAGGATCGCGAAGAAGTTTCAGGAAGAAGGCCGCGCGGCGGGCGATACCTATCGGCAGAACAGCGCCGAGGTCAAGTCGCTGGAGCAGAAAGCGCAGGCGGCGCTCCAGAAGATCGCCGTTTTCGACCGAGAGCTCAAGGAGCGGGAGTCACTGCAGCGGCGGGCGACCACCCTGGAGAAATCCCTGGCCGACGCCGCCGAGGCCGAGGCGCAGATAGCTGCTCACGCCGGAGAGGCCGAGCAGATTCGGGTGGTTCTCGACGGGGAGGGCTACGCCCGGTCGGAGCGCGGCGCCCTGTCGGAAGCTCTCGCCGAGATCGCCGCTCTAAACTACGATGCCGAGCGCCACAAGCGAACCGGCCAGCTTCTCGCTTCGCTGCGCGATTTCGAGGGGCTGAAGACGAAGCTCGATATGGCCGTCACCCGCATCGACGAGGAGCGGGAGGCTCAGGAGCGCCTGCTGCGCGCCGCCGAGCGCTGGCAAACGGTGCTGGACGAAGACCTGCGCGCTTCGCAATCTATGCGGCTGGAGCTGAGCGCGTTGCCGGAGGTGGAACGATCCATCGCGCAGGCCAGAGGCCGTCTGGACCAGCAGTTGGCGCAGCAGGCCGATGCCCGACTCCGCCTGGGCCGGGTGCAGCAGATGGTGAACCACTGCCAGTATCTCGAGCAGCAGCGACGCCAGAAGGAGGAGGCGGAGCGAAAGGTAGGCGAGGAGAAAAGCCTGTGCGACGACCTGGCGCTGGCCTTTGGCCGGAAAGGCATCCAGGCGATGATCATCGACAGCGCCATTCCCGAGATCGAGGATGAGGCCAACACCCTGCTGGCGCGGATGACCGACAACCGCCTGCACGTGACGCTTGAAACGCAGCGCGAGAAGAAGACCGGCGACGCCGTGGTCGAGACACTCGAGATACGCATCGCCGACGAGCTGGGGCCGCGCAGCTACGAGACATATAGCGGCGGCGAGGCCTTCAGGGTCAACTTCTCGCTGCGCATCGCGCTCAGCAAGCTGCTGGCGCGACGTGCCGGCGCCAAGCTCCAGACCCTCATCGTCGACGAGGGCTTCGGTACGCAGGACACCTTCGGACGCGAGCGACTGGTCGAGGCGATCAACAGCATCAGCGAAGACTTCGAGAAGATCATCGTCATCACCCACATCCAGGAGCTCAAAGACGCCTTCCCCCACCGGATCGACGTGGTGAAGGACGCGGATGGGTCGCAGTTGGTGATGAATTGAGTGATCTGAATGGCGCTTAACCTTGTACTGCCGTCATTAGCTGGTTTATCGGCTGAAATGTGGCGGACTCTGGCCGTCTCACGTCAGCAGGGCAAGCTGCACCACCCCGAGGGTAGGGTCTTTTGGTTCTCTGTCGCCCAGGCCTAAAGACGCCGCATAAGCCGACGATTCTGTCATTCTGAACGAAGCGAAGGGTCGCGGCACACGTTCGCCGCGACCCTTCGCTATCGCTCATGCTGGCAGTTAAGAGGCCCTACCCCCGAGGGCACTCTGGGTGCAAACCAACCATAATGTGGCACGATTGACTTCTAGCCTGAGGGGCGGACTAAGCAACGTGGCCAGCGCAGGCCGAGATGAGTTCCCTGGTGGCGACCGCAGGGTTGTTGGTCTCCAAATCGAGGTGTCTCAGCTTGATACTTGAAGAGCCCGGCACAGCGTTTGGCTCGACGTCTTGCTAGATTCTTCTGAGTTCACCGCTTCTTTCTTGACCGGCTGATTGGCAGAAGGCCGACAAAGCTAGCAAGAACGAGCAGCGTCATAAAGACACCTACGGACGACTCAGCCAAGATCAGATACCATCCAATTGAGCTTATCGGGACGACGCCAAGCTGCCCGAAAGAGGTCATAGCTGTGAAGCTGGTGCTGAGTGCGACCGATCGAGATCTGATCTCCGCCTGTCCAATGCTGGGTGCAAAAGAGGGGGGATAGAGCAATGTACATTGCAGCGAACCATAGCATCAATTCAACATAATTGTGGATCGTCAGAATCGCAATTCGCAGGTTGGAGAGCGGAGGCCCCCTATCAAAGAACAGGAGTTGACTTGATAGACCACTATTTCCCAAGTTCTCCAGACGCCATAACCAAGGAACAGCCATCCAAACCATTGTCCGCCAAATGGTTGAGCGAAGAAGAAAGCCGCAAAAAATGCTGCGAGAAGGTGGACGAGTACCCAGATGTCAATAAACCGCACGGAATTGTCCACGTGCAAGATCGCGGACAACAGACCAAACAGCGAGAGTCTCTTGAGGAATTGGAAGATCGGCTTCCATAAGCGGTCAACGAGAACTCCGGAGCTAACGTCTCTCGGTGTAGGGTTTGCAGGTTCCTTCGTTGCTCGCGCGATCGTGCCTACCCTTTGGGGATAGTTTCTTGGAACTGTCACTTGGTGAGCTTTGCCCTTGACATACGAGGTTAGCCGAATGTGGCTACGTGTCTTTCGCGTGACTCGGTAGCCGTACTTTCTGAGGTGCCGTGCCAATTCCTCGCGGCCCATGTTGTGCGGCAGTTTCACACCGCCAAGACCTCATCCTTCACGAAGTGCAGACGTAATATCGGTGGCCTGTCCGCATCCTCGAAGTGGCAGCGCACCGCGTCCTGTGCCATTCGCCGCAGTTCTTCAAAGGTGTCTGCTTCGGTGAAGATGGCGTGACCGAGTGCGCGCGCCTGGTATCCGCCCTCGGGGGCTTCTTCGACCAGAAAGATTATCTCCTTTTCCACGCCTTGGTCTCCTTGTGCTTGGTTGCTGGTTGAGAACGGCCGTCCAGTCTGACAAGCAAGTGTGTGTCTTTGATTATAAGCGTGCGATGCCCAAACTGCAAGCGGCGTCTCTGGCTATGCCCCCAGAGCGGTTGCTGTGCTTTGCTGCGTGCGTGCGTGTTGACTTCCACATGAACTTGACCTACAATAGCATCGAAAAGATGCAAGTCTGTGAAGATTCATTACGTCGTCGTTGACCCAGGGCGGGACGAGCACATTGCCCGACACCACGTCACCGCGAAAGAGGTGGAGGTGATCAGGGGCAATGTCTCTGTCACGCGTTCCCGCGAGGGGCGGTATCGTGTGATTGGGCAAATGGCGGCAGGAAGGTACCTTACAGTTATCATCGCACCACGGGGACAAGGAGTCTACGGCTTGGTCACCGCCCGGGATGCCGATGACACCGAACGCCGGATCTACCTGCGCCACCGAGAAAGGGAACATGACCAAGGCTGAAACAGATCGCAAGCGAACACCAGCAAAGATAGCGAGGAGTCGGATTCCGCGCTTCAGAACAATTCAAGAGGAAGCGGAGTTCTGGGACACGCACTCAACGGCGGAGTTCGAGGATGAGTTCGAGGAAGTCAAGGACGTGAGGTTCGTAGTGCGTCGCTCCTCGGTGGACAAGGCGCTCACGGTCCGTCTAGACAAAGATACCTTCGTTCGCCTGGCCGAGGAAGCTCGAGTCCAGGGCGTCGGCCCATCGACGCTGGTGAGGATGTGGATACTGGAACGCCTGAGCCAGCAGCGCAAGACCGCGCAGCCTTTCCCAGCAAAACAGCGCCGGGGTAGATATGGCACAATAAGGAGATAAGGCGCTCCCGCAAGCGGGATTGAAGAATCCTGACGCCCCAGGTTTTCTCAACCTCAGACACTGGTACTTGGATCCGCGCTCCACCACCCCGGCAAGGATATTATACAGCCAAAGCGCGCGCCAGGCAACAGGGAATTAGCCCGTTCCATGTCCGCGCTCTATGCAAGCCTTCCATATTAGCAGTATAATAGCGTTGCCGTTGGCCGGCAGCCCTTCGTCGGGCTGACACGATTGCTCCGAGACACGCTGGCAACGGCGACGCGGTCCCGCCGCGTGGACGGACATCCCATCTACTCTTGCCTGAAAGGAGAGTGGTTACCTTGGCCCACAAGCTTCATATTACCCTGGCCGGTGGCGACTACGATCGCACCCGCGCGCTTCAGGACGGCACCGTGGAGGTCGAGGGTTGCGAGCTCAACTACATACCCCTGACCATCGAGGAGATCTTCTGGCGCCAGTTGCGCTACGGGGAGTTCGATGCCTCGGAGCTGTCGTGCTCGGCATATGTCATGCTTCGCTCACGTGGCCAGGACGACTTCATCGCCATTCCGGTGTTTCCTTCCAAGATGTTCCGCCATTCCTGCATGTTCATCAACAAGGAAAATGGAATAACCCGACCCGAGGACTTGCGCGGTCGCAGGGTTGGCGTTCCCGAGTACCATATGACGGCGGCGCTGTGGCAGCGGGGCATCATGCAGCACGAGTACGGCATCAAGCCCAGCGAGATCGAGTGGATCACCGGCGGGGGAGAGGATCCGGGCCGTGTCGAGAGGGTCGAGCTTCGCCTGCCACCCGAGATCAAGGTCACCCCGGTGCTCGACAGGACGCTGAACGATATGCTGGTCAATGGAGAGATCGACGCGCTGTTTGGACCACGTATGCCCTCCTCGTTTATGAAGGGCTCGCCGGTCGTCCGGCGTCTCTTCCCAAACTATGCGGCCGTGGAGAAAGACTACTACCAGCGCACCGGAATCTTTCCCATCATGCACATCGTTGCCATCAAAAGAAAGCTGTACGAGGAGAATCCCTGGGTGGCGCAGAGCCTGGTCAAGGCCTTCACCGAGGCCAAAGACCAGTGCCTGACGCAGATGTACGACTCCAACGCGCTCACGCACAGTCTGCCGTTCCTTATGCAGACTGTCGAGGATCATAGGGCGTTGTTCGGCCCCGATCTGTGGAGCTATGGCATCGAAAGCAATCGCAAGACGCTGGAGGCGTTGGCGCTTTACTCTTACGAGCAGGGCCTGTCGGAGCGGCTGATGACCTTGGAAGAGCTTTTCGCGCCGAATACGTTTACGAAATTTCACATCTGATAGCCAGTCGTAGAGACGACCCGCCGGGTCGTCTCATGGGGATCAGCTTAAGCAGTGCTCATGCCCATAGGCGTCCGACCATCATAATGTAGGGGCGAACGGCGTTCGCCCGTACGGTCTCTTGATCGGACCCAGACGCCTGTCCAATGTGCAGAACGTCGGCCCGATGCCCCCACAACGGTGCGCTCGCCGATTTCTCACATCTGCGTACCCACGCTGCGGGCGAACGCCGTTCGCCCCTACGCTAATCACGTCCCCAGCCGTTTTCCTCAAATCGGCATTGACCTTAACTTGATGCCTATGAGACGACCCAGCGGGTCGTCTCTACAACGTCGGCAGGCGCAAAGGACGCAAAGATTCTGTATGAGGCCCTTTGCGCTCTTGGCGTTCTCTGCGGTTGACGTCTTCTTGTGCTAGCCCTTTCCCGCAAACCTGGCGATCCAAGCGCGAAAGAAGGCATCCGGCACGCGATACGCGCCGAGTGGAGATGACTCGACGATGTCTTGCTCGATGAGGCGAGTCAAAGCTCTCTGGACAGATGATGCGGCGCCTAGACCGTGTCGACGGCGGAATTTCTCCGAGTACACCTCTGCCTTCCCCTCGGCCACCAGGGCCGCAAGGATGATGCGCTGGCGGCCCGAAAGCCTGTCCCATAGGTCTGTGCACCGCGCGTCCTCGGCCTCGATGACTTTGTGAAGCGCACGCTCCACTACGTCGGGCGTCGCCTCGGTCCCTTCCGTCGCCGCTATGAACCAGGTGAAGTAGCACAACTCCTGGGTGTCGTGGGGATGGCAATCGCTGATTTCCAGAATTCTCTGGGTGGCATCGTCGCTGATGCGCCTGCCGGACTGAGCAAAGCGATCACGAATGAACGCCGCGAAGTCGTCGGCTTTGATCTCGCGCAACACGAGCGGCTTGGCCAGCTTATACATCGGCTCGTTCTCATCGACGAATACTCGACGCATGAGGTGCCGTTTGCTGCCAAGGAAAACGTGCGATACGTCGGTCTGCACCTGAAAGACCGCGCGCATGAGCGCAGGCAGGTGGGGATCCAGTTCAACCACTTCCTGGAACTCGTCGAGGACCAGTGCCACCGGCTGCTTGCGAGCTTTGGCCACACTTCCTGGCAGCGCCAGCAGTTCCTCGATCGTTCGGTCTATGTCCCGTGACCGCTCGCCCGCTCCGAATTCGAACGACGGAGTGCCGTCGGGGTTGATCGTGATTCTTGGTCGGATCGGCAGCTTCTGGAAGATGTCTGTCGCCCGTTGGCGGAACCGTTGGAATGGAGCCACGAGACCATCGTAGATCGCATCGGCTAGATGGTCGGCGAACCGCTCCTTCGTCGGCGTTCGGAAGAGGTCGAGGTAGGCGATCAGGACTTGCTTTTGCTTGAGGTGCTCGATAGCTTGGGAAATGAGCGAAGTCTTCCCAAAGCGCCGTGGCGATATGACGACCACGTTCTGGCCTTGCCTGATGTCCGCTTCGATCTCCGAGAGCTCATCTAAGCGATTTGTGAAGTACTCACCTGTAGCCACCGTGCCGTAGCGAAAGGGGTTTGCCAAGAACAGCTCCTTACAAACCGAATGCCATTGCGCAATAAGGCGTTACGCTAATAAGCATAACGCATTCTAGTATAACCGCATCCGTTTGAAGTGTCAATAGCCAGCGCTATATCCGTCCTTCGATCAGCACAATATCTCTCTGCGGGGGCGTCGTTATCTCCGGGCCGCTCTCGCCCAGGTAGACATTCATCTCGGAGCGCACGCCAAACTCGGGGAGGTAAATGCCGGGCTCGATGGTGAAGGCGATCCCTGGGACGATCGGCCTGTGGTCCTTTGTCTCGAAGTTGTCGAGATTGACCCCGTAACCGTGGACGATGTGCCCCAGGTTGTGGCCGAGCCGGTGGGTGAAGTAGCGGGCGTAGCCCGCCGCCGCGATGAAGTCGCGCGCCTTCTCATCCACCTGCCATCCTTCTAGCACCTCGCACCTCTGCCAGGCTTCGTCGACGAAGTCAAAGGCGATATCGCGAGCCCTGATCACCGTGTCGAAAACCCTGCGGTGCTCGTCCGGTACAGGATCGCCGAGGTACCCGACCCACGTGATGTCCGCGAAGATGCCCTGCTCGTCGGCGTCTCTCGCCCACAGGTCGATCAGGATCCATTCGCCGGGTCTTATCTCGCGGCTGCCTTTGGGCGGCGGCTCGTAGTGCGGGTCGCCGCTGTGCTCGTTGGCGGCCACGATGGGCCCGCTGTCGGTGAACAGCTTCTCTTCCAGGAACCGCTCGCGAATGAAATCGCAAACGTCGTGCTCCGCGATGCCGGCTGCCACGTGCTGGCCGATGAACTCGAAAGCCTCGTGTACGATTGCCGTGAGCTTAGTCGCCGCTCGCCTGTGGGCTTCGGTCTGAGCGCTGTTGAGTCGCGCGATGGCGGACTGAATCAGGCTCGCCGACGAGACCACCTCGACTCCGAAGCTCTTGACCAGGTCCAGGGTGCCACCATCCACCCGCGAAACGGCCGGGAGGTTGGCCAGCGGCGAGTACTCCATCGCCACCTTGTGTCCAATCTGCAGCAGGTCGGCCAGTTTTCGCTGCATGTCGATGCGCCCGAGATAGGGCCGCACGTCCAGCGGAATGCCGGCGAAGTGCCCCACGTCCACCCGGTGCACCAGGAGGATAGGCTGGCCGTCGGGCGGAACGAAGAGCCAGCACGGGCGCGTCACGTGTACTCTGCTCCCCATAGCCTCCCAAAAGATGGGGTTAATCTGATCGAAATCGTAGAGCAACCAGCCGTCAAGACCGTGCTGTTGCAGGTAGCTGCGCGTCGCTTCCAGATTCAACAAATCTCTCTCACCTTCTTGACGAGCGTAGTGGGGCAAAGTAGCTCCTTGTATAACAGATCGGTTACCTCCCTCGTCTTGCCGGCTGCTCTGGCCTGCGCGAAAGCCTGCTCCACGAGTCGTTCGCCTTTCCAATAGGTGTGGGCGTAAGCTCGCCAGAGCGGGTCGGTCACAAACTCCAGTCGCTTTCGGGCTCGCTCAGTCGTCACCAGCGCGTTCGTCTCCAGGTACCGTTGGACCGTATCAGGGTTGGTGCCCTGAGCGTGGAGCATAAGACAGGCGTTCAGGTCGCATCCTCGCCGCAATTTGCGCAGCAAACGGGCAGCCTTCCGCGGCGGGTCTACGCCCTCGCAGATGAGGGCGTGGGCGTAGCTGGCCAACCCCTCGCTCATCACCGACGAGGGCGTGTTGATAAGCAGGATGCTTGCCTCGACCAGATCCTGTTCCACATACAGGGCTTTCTCTTTCGAGGCGTGATCGGTGTGGTGCCCGGGGTAGGCCTCGTGGGTGACCAGGTCCTCGATTTCCAGTCGCGTCCGCGGCAGGTCCGTGTTGATCTGGATGAGGGATCGGAAGTTGCCCTGATACCAGTTGTAGCCACTCCAAGGCCTGTTCTGCACGGACTCGACGGCTACCTCCTCCCCCTGCGGCAGGTCGATCATCGCGTTCGTCCTGGCGCGGGCGTCGTGGAGCAGCACGTTGACAAGATCGAACATAGGCTGGCCGCCAATCACCTGGTCCTCCTCCCACTTCAGGATGGCGCTGCGCAGGTCGCCGGCATAGCCCAGCTCGCTCATGGCCACGCTGAGATGTTGCCTGAAGGTCTGCAACTCCGTCTCGTCGGCCGGGCCGCCATCCACGTCGAAAAGGCGTCGGGCGTAGGTCTGGAACGAGGATACCAACCCCAGTCGCTCGTCGATCTGGGCCTGAAGCGCATCCAGTTGCTTGAGCAGGTAGACCCGGTGCTCCTCGTTTCTGCCGTGCGCTCCGACCGATGCTTTCAGTGAGGCGCAATGCTCCTTCAGCTTGGGCAAAGGGACGACCTGTTCAGCTTCGACTTCCTCCTCGAGGCGACCAGGGCCAAAATAGGAATCCACCAGGCCCACCACGTGCTTATTCAGACGGAAGGCCAGCTTGACGTATTCCTCACCCAGCATTTTCGCACCTCCTTGGTGGGATCCTGGCTAGCAAGCAACAGGACAACCCTCACCCTAACCCTCTCCCGAAGGGAGAGGGGACTGGATGGCTCTCCCAGAGGGAGAGGGAATTGGCTGCTTCATCTTTCGCCATCCTGCATACGATACCTCGGCAGTGTAACGGGATTGTCGCAGAGCCGGTAGACTACGCACTGGGCGCACTTGGGCTGCTGAGCCTTGCAGATGCGCCGGCCGTGGGTGATCAGGTTGACGTGGAAGGCGTACACGTTCTCGGCAGGCGTTATGCTCTCCAGTATCTCGTGGGCAGCTTCCACGGTCGAGGTCGCGCCGATGAGGCCGATCCTCTTGCTCACCCTGTAGACGTGCGTGTCGACCGGCATCGCCGGCTTGCCCAGAGCGAAGAGTAGGACGCAGGCCGCTGTCTTGGGCCCAACGCCGTCCAATGATGTCAGCCATTGCTTCGCCTCGTCGTTAGCCAGCGAGCTCAGGAAGTCGAGACTCAGCTCGCCCCGAAGCTCGGTTATGCGCTGTAGCACTTCCTTGATGCGACGCGACTTGATGTTGGCCAGCCCAGCGGATTTGATGGCCAGCGCAATCAGTTCCACAGGCGCGTCTCGAACTGCCTCCCACGTACCGAGGGAGTCCACCAGGTTTTCGAAGGCTCGCTCGGCGTTGAGGTCTGAGGTGTGCTGCGTCATGATAGTCAAAACCAGCGTGCTCGTCGCATCGCGCCGGGGCCGCCATTCCCTTTCTCCGTACTCCTGCACGAGGGATTGGTGAACATCCAGAGCCTTACGCCGAATGCCCTCGTACTCCTCAGACTCCCGCAAGCGATCGATCGTGACAGCCATAACTCTCCTCGGGCAAACTTTTCTCGCCCAGCCTCACCAGGCCACACGATACAGTATTACCATCGGAGCGGCGGATTTGTCAAACACACGGCCGCGCCAGCCCTACCAGGCCTACGCTGCAAGCTGCGTGCCAGGGGAGTGGCAGCAGGAAACTCGAACTATTGACAGCGCAGCAGCCCGGTGTTATTATGGCTGCGCTAAAGGGGGCAAAGTGGCAGAGACCGAGCGTGTGCGCACGCGCGAGCGCGAGCCATCCATTCGCGATTCGTACGAGCGCACCGTAAAGTATCTAATGGAGCTCCGGGACCGAGCGTTCAAGCGTAAGGTCGTCGTGAAGCACGACGACCAGCCCTGGGAGCAGTCGCGCCAGGGCTATCTCAAGTTCTTCATCTCCCGCGAGAACGATACCGACACGGTTCTCAGGGACTGGCAAGTGTTTATTCACGATATCCACACCCATTCGGGCAAGCATCGCCACCAGGGCGGCCTTGTCATTTACGTCATCGAAGGTGAGGGCTATACCGAGGTCAATGACGAGAAGTTCGAGTGGGAGGCGGGTGACTTGCTGCTCCTACCGATCACGCCTGGTGGGGTGGTGCACAAGCACTACAACAAGCGGCCTGGCGAGAACTGCAAGTGGATGGCCTTCATTTATAGAGGCTATACCGACGCCATCGGCCACTTCATCGAGCAGAAAGAGAACTCTCCTGAATTCAAGTGATACGAGGAGGCCACAGTGAGCGGGGTCGTCATCGGCGACTTGAGTCCCCGAACAAAGTATAAGGACTTCCGCGAATGGATCGAACTGTCCAGGCAACTGGGCGAGGTGAAAGACGTCGAGGGTGCCAGCGCGGACGAGGACATTGGTCTGGCAACAGACCTGCTGCAGCACACCGAGAATGCTCCTATCGCGGTCTTCGATAGCATTCCCGGCTATCCCAAGGGATACCGCGTGCTCGTCAACATCTTCGGCTCGCTGCGGCGCATCGCTCTTAGCCTTGGCCTGCCGGTGGACGCGTCGGCGCAGGAACTGGTGGAGGAATGGCGCGGGCGGCTGCGCAAGCTGGCGCCGATTCCTCCGCTGTATGTGGACGATGGCCCCGTTCTCGAGAACCTGCACACCGGGGAGGACGTGGACGTCCTGAAGTTCCCCGCGCCGAAATGGCACGAGCACGATGGGGGCCGCTATCTCGGCACCGGGTCGATGGACATCACCGTCGATCCCGACACCGGCTGGGTCAACAGTGGGACCTACCGCGTGATGGTACACGACCGGAATCGCATCGGGTTCTATATCTCGCCGGGTAAGCACGGCAGACTTCACCGCGACAAGTACTTCGAGCGCAACCAGCCCTGCCCGGTGGTCGTGGCGACGGGTGTCGAGCCCGTGCTCTACCTTGCAGCGTGCTCCGAGGTGCCGCTCGGCGTGGACGAGTTCGCCTGGGCCGGCGGCGTGAAAGGGGCGCCGATCGAGGTGATACGTGGCCGCATAACCGGCCTACCGATTCCCGCGAATGCCGAGCTGGCGCTCGAGGGCTATGCCTACCCCGGCGATTTTCTGCCCGAGGGCCCTTTTGGCGAATGGACGGGCTACTACGCCAGCGGTAGCCGCGAGGAGCCGGTCATTCGCGTTCAGGCGGTCTACCATCGGAACAACCCCATCGTCCAGGGCTCACCTCCAGGCAAGCCCCCGAACGAGCAGGCTCATTGCCGGGCTTTCTTACGTTCGGCTCACTTGATGGAGGACCTGGAGAAGGCCGGCGTTCCCGACGTAGCCGGCGCCTGGTGTCACGCCGTCGGCGGCAGCAGGCTGCTCGTCGCGGTAGCCATTCGCCAGCGCTATCCGGGTCACGCGCGCCAGGCGGGACAGGTCGCGGCCATGTGCCATTCGGGAGCCTATCTTGGCCGCTACGTGGTCGTCGTCGACGACGACGTGGACCCTTCCGACCTCAACGACGTGATCTGGGCGATGTGCACGCGGTCGGACCCCGTCGGCTCTATCGACTTCATCAACCGTGCCTGGAGCGGCCCGCTGGACCCGGCGATTCCCAAGGATAAGAAGGGCTTCAATTCACGGGCGATTATCGACGCGTGCTGGCCTTACGAATGGAAAGAGCAGCACCCCGTCGTCACCGAGCCAAGCATAGAGCTCAGGAAGAAGGCCAGGCAGCAGTGGGGCCATTTGATCACATAGATAACGGCCAAGTCATCCGGGCGGATGTGCTCATCATAGGCGGCGGACTCGCGGGTACGTGGGCGGCCGTGCGAGCGGCTGACTTCGTCGACGACGTCGTGCTGGTCGATAAGGCCCGCGTCTCTCGCAGCGGCTCAAGCACGTCGGCTGCCGGCGCTATGCTCGCACCTTTGCCAGAAGACGACCTCGAGCTGTGGATGCAGGAGATCGTCAGGAGGGGCGATTACCTCAACGATCAGGATTGGGTGCGGGTTCTTCTCGAGGACCAGGTTCAGCGCATAAGGGACATGGATGGCTGGGGGATGGCCTTCGAGAGGGATGACAAGGGCAACATCGTGCGCGCTGTGGGGCGGGCGCACCGGGTCACTCGCATACTGATGTTCCACGGCAAAAAGCTGATGGAGACGATGCGCGAGCAGGTCCTGAAGAAGAACGTCAGGCTGATCGAAAGAGTGGTGGTTACAGACCTGTTGACCTCGGATGGCCTGCACCCTACCCAGGGCAAGGTCGTGGGGGCGGTTGGCTTCGACACGCGGACGGGCGAGAAGTTCGTGTTTGAGTCCAAGGCTACCATCCTCTCGGCAGGCTGCATCTACCCGAAGCGAGGCGGCAACTACGTCGACAACATCACGGGCGATGGCCAGGCGATGGGCTTGCGCGCTGGTGCCGACCTCATCGGTATGGAGTTCGTGACGACCGGGCACCTTCAAGTGTGGGATCACAACAGCTATGCCGCGGGCCTCAATATGATCCAGGGCCTGGGCGCCTACTTTGTGAATGCTCTGGGCGAGAGGTTTATGGAGAAATACGATCCGGGTCTTATGGAGAGGTCCAAGAAGAGCAACCTGGTGCAGGCGTTTTGCAAGGAGGCCTTGGAGGGCCGTGGCCCGATCTATTGCGATATGCGCCACCTGTCGCCCGAGGCGCTCGCTCGACTTCGTCGCGTGGTGCCGCGAATTATGCACATGTTCGACCTGAAAGGGGTCGATCTAAGCAAGCAAAAGGTGGAGTACGGGCCATTCAACGGCGTCTTCTGCAGCTCTGGCGGCGGAGGAATCTGGGTCAATACGGGTTGCGAGACGAGCCTGCCGGGGCTATTCGGCGCTGGGGGGTCGACCAAGTATCTCCCTCACGGCACCTACGCGGTCGGTGGGCTGAACCTGGCCTACTGCTGTGTCTCGGGATATCGCGCCGGCGAAAGCGCCGCCAGGTATGCCAGCGCGATCGGTCAATTACCAAACAAACCCAATCAGGTCTGCGGCTTGCAGGAAAGGGCTTTCGCGCCCCTGGCACGCAGGGTCGGCATCGCGCCTGATGATGTCTTTACTCGCGTGATGGAGACTACCGTGCCGGCGGAGTACAGCACGTTCAAGCACGAGAAAAGGATCAAGAAGGTCCTGACGCGGCTCAAGGACGTGGCGGAATCGCTGGACGAGATCGCCGCTTCCAGTCCCCACGAGCTTGTCAAGGCCAACGAGGCCAGGAACTACGTGCAGTGCGCCGAGCTGGTGTTTTTGTCGGCGCTGGAAAGGAAGGAAAGCCGCGGCGAACACTACCGGGAGGAATATCCCTACCGGGACGACGACAACTGGCTCAAATGGATCGCTCTGCGGCGATCGACAGGCGGATTGAGTGTTCGTATGGAGCACATCCCTGTCTGGCGGTATCCCGTCAAACCTGAGACCTACGGCAGGAAACCCAATCCCGTGCAGTTCTTTGTTGAGGACAAGGAGTAGGCTCGCCTTTCTGCTGATGGGTTTCTGGCGGCTTCGATCGCGTCTGATGTTGGAAGCGGATTACAAAGGCAAAAGGAGGTAATCGGTCGTGAAGCACCACAAATGGCACACCCTAGCTTTCGTCGCGTTCCTGTTGATCGCACTGGTTGCGGGTTGCGCACAACCGGCGCCAGCGCCTGCGACTCCGACCCAGGCGCCCAAGGCGGCGCCGACCGAGGTCCCCAAAGCAGCAGCGCCGGCCAAGGA
Source organism: Chloroflexota bacterium (assembly GCA_016210495.1). The sequence continues at coordinate 10,642 of JACQUC010000096.1, read as the reverse complement.
GGCGAAACCAGAGGCCAAACCGGTGGCGAAAGAGAGCAAACCGGTAGCCGAGCCCAAGAAGGAAGCTAAGCCACCGGTGAAGCAGAAGGTGGCCTACAGCGCGCTTAGCGGTATGCAGGCGCCTCTTTGGGTTGCGAAGGAAAAGGGCCTGTTCCAGAAGTATGGGCTTGACGTCGAGGTAACGTACATCGCGACGAGTTCTACGTTGGTCCAGTCCATGCTTGCGGGAGAAATAAACCTGGCGCAGACGGGCGGCGGACCGGTGGTGAATGCTACCGTTGAGGGCGGAGACCTGATCTTCATCGCGGGGACAACTAACGTACTGGTTTTCTACCTCTACGGGCGCCCTGAGATAAAGCGTATGGAAGACCTGAAGGGCAAGACGGTGGCGGCTGGGCGTCTTGGGTCCAGTGGTGACTTCGCGACTCGCACCGCGTTGCAAAGGTACAAGTTAGAGCCTGACAAGGACGTGACTCTGGTGGCCGCTGGTGGTCCGCCCGAGAGGCTGGCGGCTCTGCTATCGGGCGGTGTCCAGGCTGCAATCCTGGGACCGCCCACCACCTTGAAGGCCAAGCAGGCCGGGATGAACGAAGTGCTGAATCTCGCCGAGCTCGAAATACCTTTCATACAGACCACGTTGGCCATCAGCAAGGGCTATCTTGCCAAGAACCGGGAAACGATGCTGAACTTCATGAAGGCCTATGTGGAAGGTATCGCGGTGGCCAAGAAGGACAGGAATTACGCCATGAAAGTGATAGGCGAGTACACGAAGACCGACGACAAGGAAATGTTGGAGGAAACCTACGACACGGTCTTGCCAAAGGTCACTCCCAGAGTCCCGTATCTGCCTGCCGACGCAGTTCAGGCGCAACTGAACGAGGTGGCGGACGAGAATCCCAAAGCTAAAGGTGCCAAGCCGGAAGCGTTTTTCGACAACAGCCTTGTGAAGGAACTGGACGACAGCGGGTTTATCAAGAAGCTGTACGAGTAGCTCGCTGGGGAAGCAGCCGCAACGGGTGAGGGACTGATAGCTGAAACCGTAGCCGCAAGCTTCAGCTTGCGCGGCAGCCGTTCGTGAAGCTGAGGCACCAGTTTGCAAACCAATCGCTTGCATAGACAGGCGGCAGTGGGGAGCACCCTGAAGGGTACGGCTACGCGTGGCTACGGGCGGCGCGTTCAGAACTGATGCGGGCAGTGGCTAGCAGTTCGGAAGAGATGCAGCGCCGGATTGGAGGAGTTTATGGACTTGGCGGGTCGGGCAGATGTCGTGCTGGTTGGTGCGGGGGCAGCGGGGCTGACCGCGGCACTGGCCGCGAGGGCAGCGGGAGCGAGCAGTATCGTGCTGGAGAAAGCGCCCGACATCTCGGACACCAACACTTCGCGTGCGGGCGGAGCCGTAGCGATCGCCTACGAGCAGGAGAGATATCCCGATGCACCGCGGCTTTCGGCGGACGAGAAGGTGGAGGAAGCCATGCGCTTCACGGAAGGCCGCGTGGACTCGGAACTGATACGAGCCTGGCGCGATAACGTCGATGGGATGTTGAAGTGGCTTACCAACGAAGGTATGAAATGGGGCAAGCCCCCTCCTGCCATTCCTGCCCACAACAAACGCGTCGCTCTGGGCTATGGCGCTGGCCTGAACAAGCAGTTGCTGGATATGGCGCGAAAGAAGGGTTGCGAGGTGCTGTTCAACTCCAGGGCCGAGAAGCTCCTTGTGGACGACGCGGGAAAGGTGTGTGGTGTCAGGGCTCGCACGGCGGAGGGGCTGAGAGAGCTTCGGTCCGGCGCAGTCGTTCTGGCGACAGGGGGGTTTCAGGCCAACCAGGAGATGCTGCTGAAGTACTTTGGGCCACAGTTTGGGCCCGATTTCGCCTACAAGATCAGGCTAACGGGCTCGCCATTTTCGATGGGTGATGGCTTGCTTATGGCACAGGAACAGGGGGCCAAACTGGTCAACCTGGACAAATGCCACGTTCGTAACATCGACAAGACCTGGGTGCCCGGTTCGCCGTGTCTGGTAGGCCCCTACAGAGAGCTCCAGTATCCTCTGGTTCACTACGCCATCTGGGTCAACAAAGAGGGCCGGCGGTACATGGATGAGGGCACTACCAGCGACAGCGCGGCCAACTCGGTCCTCGTCCAGCCAGGGCAGGAGGTCGCCTACATCATAGACGAGAAGATAAAGTCGCTGAAGCCTGAACTGGTGGAGAAGTTCACTACGCCGGAGGTGTTGTTCACGACGGATAGCGTCGAGGGCATATCCAGGCACATCGGCGTGGACATCGAGGTGTTGCGACACACCATCGACGAATACAACGAGGCGGTGCGAATGGGCCGGGCCATACAGCTTGGCGTGCCGAAGAAGGACTTCCTGATGCCCATCGATACACCACCGTACTACGTGGTGTACCCGGTCTGGCCAGGGCTCAACTGCACGTTGGGTGGGCCGAAGATCAATGCCAAGGCTCAGGTGATGGATAGGGATGACGTGCCGATACCGGGACTGTTCGCCTGCGGGGAGATGATCGGAGGGTTTTTCTCCGGGAGATACTACACGACTCCCGCAGGCACGAGATACTATAAGGGGAACTATCAGGTTACTTGCTCGATGCTGACCACCTGCTTGACCTTTGCCCGCATTGCTGGCCAGAACGCCGCCGGTGTGAGCCGGCCACTGGTCGCACCTTGATTTGCGGGTGGGAGAAATCTGTTGGGCATAAGCTAACACCATCGGTAACCCACGGAGCACTGTGTGCAAAGTCCAAGATTGTAAGGAGGAAAACCTGTGAAGACCATTGGCATTTCCCGACTGGTGGTGACCCTCTTCATGGGATTGGCGCTCGCTCTGGTCTCTTGCACGGCTGCTCCGGCGCCGAGCAAGCCGGCGGAGGCGCCCAAGCAGGAACCCAAGCAGGTGGTCAAGGAAGAGCCGAAGCCAGCGCCTACCCAGGCGCCCAAGGCAGAACCCAAGCAGCAGGCAAAAGAAGAGCCAAAGCCAACGGCCAAGCCGACGCCGAAGCCGCAGGTAATCAAGATGAGGGCCGCTTACGCCGCGGTCGATGCGTCGTTTCTACCTCTGTGGGTAACCAAAGAAGCGGGCCTTTTTGAGAAAAACGCGCTCGACGTCGAGTTGCTGTTCGTCGAGGGCGGCACGAAGGTGATGCAGGCGCTAATCGGTGGCGATCTCCAGGTCGCCGGGATCGGCGGAGCGCCGCTCGTCAGCGCGGCACTCGGGGGCGCGGACGTGGTCCAGGTTGCCACCGGCGCTCCGGTTCTCCCTTACAAGTTCGTGACGGTCGCCTCGATTAACGAGCCGAAAGATCTCAAAGGAAAGACGGTTGGCGTTAGTGGCTTCGGTTCCGCCTCGCACTTCGTCACCGTCCTGGCGCTGCAAGAGTTTGGACTAAAGCCCGACGAGGATGTGACCATAGTTCAGACAGGCGGTTTGTCCGCTCGCCTAAGCGCGTTGCAGACAGGAGCAAACCACGGAACAGTACTGTCACCCCCAATCCTGTACATCACGGAAAAAATGGGCCTCAAGGTTCTTGGCGATCTAACTGAAATGGACGTCAGTATTGAGCAGGGCGCCCTGGCGGTGAACAAGAAGTACATGAGGGAGAACGAAGAGGCGGTCCGGCGCTTTGTGAGGGCCTTCACGGAAGGCATCCACTACCTGAAGACGCAGAAGCAGTTCAGTGTCAACGTTATGAAGAACTACTTGAAGATGGAAGACGCCGCGGCTTTGGACGAGGCCTACGAGTTCGTTAGCAAGAAGGCAACGGCCAAAGCGAAAGCGCCGTATGTCACCGAAAAGGGTATGCGGTTGCTCCTCGAACAAAACAGTAACAATCCCAAGGCAGCCACTGCCAATGTGAAGGACTTCTATGACAATCGCTTTGTGAAAGAGCTGGATGACAGCGGATTTATTAAGAAGCTGTACGGTGAATAGCGTATGCTTGCCAGGGGTTAGGGAAGAGGGAGTAGGGTAAGTAGCTTATGCTTGTACTGAATAACGATGAAATTGACCAACTGCTCACGATGCAGGACTATCTGGACGCGCTGGAGCCGATGTTCGGCGATATGGCGGTGGGGAAGACGGTGTGGCGCCCGCGGACGGACCTTACCTTTCCCAACCCCGAGGCCGGTCGGACCTATCGCTTCAAGTCGATGGATGGCGTGGTCCCGCGCTACAAGATCGCGGCCATTCGCATCAACTCGGACGTTGTCACGTTCCTGACCAAGTTCGATACGCGGGTGCAGGTCAAGGTGCCGGCCGCCCAGGGCAAATACTACGTCGGCTTCGTCATTCTGTTCGATACCGACACGGGCGAGCCGCTGGCAATGTTCCCCGACGGAGTGCTCCAGCGCATGCGCGTGGGCGCCACCAACGGGCTGGGAGCCAAGTATCTGGCGCGCAAAGATGCCGAGACCTACGGCCTGCTTGGCTCCGGCTGGCAGGCCGGCGCGCAGGTGATGGCCATGTGTGCTGTACGGCCGATCAAGCTGGTGAAGGTTTACAGCCCCACTCGCGAGAATCGGGAGGCTTTTGCGAAGGAGTACTCGGAACGCGTGGGCGTAGAAATCCGGCCGATGGAGTCGGCTCGCGAAGCGATTCAGGGCTCGGCCATCGTGGGTATCGCCACAAACGCGCGAGACGTCCTCGTCAGGTGGAAGGACGTCGAGCCGGGAATGCACGTGACCACGCTTTTGTGGCCCAACGTCGGCACGGATGTCTACCGCAACGCGGACATCGTCGTTACCATCACCCGTCCGGTCGGACGCTGGCAGCCTCGCCGTGGCGAGTACATCAACCTGCACGATTACGTTCTGGGCGAGGAGGACGCGACCACGCTGTTCGGTGGCGACCCTCGCCTCGATCCGGATAGTCCCGAGTACATGGACTGGTACAGCTATCCGACCCTGGGTGACCTGGTGAACGGCAAGGGGCCATATCCGACATCTGATGACCAGGTGACGGTTTTCACCAACAACATCGGCCTCGGCACCCAGTTCGCGGCTGCCGGCGCGCGCATTTTGCAGCGGGCCCGTGAGCGGGGCGTCGGCCGGGAGTTCCCAACCGAATGGCTGCTCCAAACAGTTCACCCATAGCTGCGACGCACGGGCGGGCGGCATGGGCGCGATTGATCGCGCCCATACCGCAGACAGCTCGCTCATAAGCGTGATGCAACCTGGAGGAGATACAATTGATTACCGAGATAACCAGCGAGTGCAACGGCTGCGGCGTTTGTGTGCTGGCTTGCCGCAAGGATCTCATCTTTATGAAGAAGACCGGCCCGAAGAGAAGCCTGGCCTATTTCGTCGATCCACAGGAGTGCGTGGTGTGCCGGCAGTGCCAGCGCGCGTGCCCGGTGGATGCAGTCAAGATCACCTCAGAGATTCCGCCTGATGCGTTCAGAAAACGCCTGCCAGCCTTCCATCGAGCCTACGAGATATAGGCGTCTGGAGGAGATCAGATCACCTGTTCGGTGCTAAATACCTGCCTGGCGTTCGCCCGCATTGCCGGTACTGCCGCGTTCGCGTGGAGCCGTAGGGGCGCTAACACCGGGGCAGCGTAGCCGTCCCCTTCAGGGGGCGCGGAGCCCTGCTAGCCTTTGCGGGGCATTTGTGTGCAAACCGGTGCCTGACGATGGCGAAAAGGCTCCGCGCTCCGCGAGGCGGAGCGGCTACGGGCCACCTGCGCCACACGGCGCCGCCAGCTATGAGCGAGTCGGTTCACGGTGTCCCGCCGGGTGGGAAGGGTTGTTGGCGCTCTCGAATGGCACGCAGTACCTTCTCGGGCGTGATCGGGAGATCTTTGATCCGCACCCCTACTGCGTCGTAGACCGCCGCGGCGATCGCCGCCGCCGTGGGCACGATTGGTGCCTCCCCGACGCCCTTGGCCCCGAACGGCCCGTCGGGCTCTGGCTCCTCGATAATAATCGATTCCACGTTGGGACTGTCCAGGGGCGTGGGCATCCGATAATCGACCAGATTTGCGCTAAGCAGCTTGCCGTTCTCCACGACCAACTCCTCTGTCAGCGCAAAACCTAGCCCTCCGGTGGCGCCGCCCTCGATCTGTCCCTCGACGCCTATCGGATTGATCGCGTATCCAACGTCCTGCGCCACCAACAGCCTCAGGACTTCCACGCGCCCCGTCTCAGGGTCGACCTCCACCTCGGCCATCTCTGTCACCGCGGTGTGGCCGTGGCTCGCAGGCCCCATCAGGCCGGTGCAGGTGGATGGATCATAGGACGGGCGCCCCCGCTTGTTCGATCCCCGTCCGATGATGGGGCCCGAAGGGCTGGCGTTCATTACTTGAGCGAAGGACACCGCCCGCTCGGGCGAGCCTTCGACAGAGATCATCCTGCTGGCGAAGCGGAGGTCAGCCGGATTCGCCTCGAGCATCCTAGCGGCCAGTTCCCCGAGTTGGCGACGGGTATCCTCGGCGGCCATCTTGACCGACGTCCCCGCCGTGAAGGTCGTTCGGCTCGATCCCGCTCCCGCTTCGATGGGGGTTGCATCCGTATCCGCGGTGACGATGGCGAGGTCATCCAGCGAGACGCCCAGACATTCGGCGGCTATTTGGGACAACACGGTGTGACATCCCGCGCCCTGATCGACGGCGCCGGTAAGCAGCACCAAGGAGCCGTCTTCATTCACCTTCACTACTGCGCTGGAGTTCCCGATGCCACTGTGCCACAGGCCGCAGGCTATGCCCCGACCGATGTTCGGCCCCGGTTTTGACTCGTTCCAGCCCACGCTGCTAGCGGCGAGACGAAGCGTCTTCTCCACGGCTATCCCGTGCAAAACCTGTCCGGTGGACGAGCGGTCTCCATCTCTCCACGCGTTCTTCAGCCGCAGTTCCAGCGGGTCTATGCCTAGCCTGGTGGCTATCTCATCCAAAGCCGATTCTATCGCGAAGGTCGCCTGCGGTGCACCTGGCGCCCGGCAGTTCCCAAAGCTGATCTTGTTGGTGTAGACGCAGAGGCCGTCGATCTTGACATGGGGCACTCTGTAAACACCCTGCAGAAAAGCGCAGCGACCGATCATTCGGGGGCCGGTGTCGGCGTAGGCACCCGCGTCGAGGACCATTTGCCCTTCGACCGCCACCAAAGTGCCGTCCCGCTTGGTGGCGATCCGCAGGGCCATCTTGGCGGGGTGCCGGGGGTGGCTGGTGACGAAATCCTGCTCTCGTGGGAGCTGGATACTTACGGGTCGCCCCGCCTTGCGGGCGAGCAACGCGCAGACAGGCTCGATCCCGGTGGAACCCTTGCCGCCGAAGTCGCCTCCAACCGCTGGCAGAATGACGCGGACTTTCGACATGGGCAGACGGAGAACCTCGGCGAGGTCCTGGCGCAGCTCAAAGGCACTGGAGCTCGTCGCCCACACGGTAACCTTGCCAGACGTGTCGAAAGCGGCGACAGCCGCCCGAGGCTCCACGTAGCCCTGGTGAGCGGCCTGCGAAGCGTAAACGTCTTCGAAGACGAAGTCCGCTTGCTCGAATCCTTCTAGGACGTTACACCGGTGCACTTTCACGTGCGCGCACACGTTGCCGTAGCGATGCGCGGGAGAATCGGTCGCGTAGCTGAGAAGGTCCTCGTGTATCACTGGAGCCTCGGGCGCCATGGCCTCTTGGGGATCGAAAACGGGCTGAAGGTCTTCGTAGTCGACTTCGATGAGGTCCAGCGCCTCTAGTGCGATGTCCGGGTCGATGGCCGCAACACCGGCTACGAGCTCGCCTATGAACCTGGTCTTGTGCCATGCCAGCACCGGCTGGTCCCGTGTTACCTTGCCCAGCAGGATGTCCCGGCAATCCTGCCCGGTGACGACGGCCTTGACGCCGGGAAGTCGCGTAAGCCTTGACGTGTCGACGCGCGCAATCCGCGCGTGAGGGCGTGCGCTGCCGAGAACAGCCCCGTAAAGGGCGTGAGGCAGTCGAATATCGGCGGTGTAAACCATTTCGCCGCTTACTTTGACAAGGGCGTCGATACGGGGCATGCGTCGGCCCACTACACTGTGCTCCACGCGAAAAACCTCCTAGAGCGAACTACCATGAACCGGCGCGTCTCGGCAAATGCCAGACCCAGCAGCGCCATGTCTGCCGGCGGCACAGTTCTACCAGACTATACAATCGGCGGGCGTGACAGTCAAGATCAGAGTCCCGGCACACGAACAGGCACGCGCACCCTGAAGGGTGCGGCTACGGAACTCTGGCTCGATGTTACAAGCGAGAAGGCGTAAGCCGTGTCACTTCCGGGGTATTCTCTTGACAACGGTCCGCCTGCATATTATAGTGCAAGCATCTCCGAATTCCCATCGACTGCGTACTCGTGCAACCGGATACGCCTCTCCCAAAGGGAGAGGCTGAAATCCCCTCTCCCTCTGGGGGAGGGTTAGGGTGAGGGCAGAAATGAGTGCCAACTCAGTTTCCGATGCTATTCCAGTGGTGGAAGCCGACGTCGTCGTCGTCGGCGGCGGAATGGCCGGCCTGATGGCCGCCATCGCCGCTGCCGAGCAGGGAGCCAGCGTCGCTCTCTTGGACAAAGCGCACCCTCGGCGGAGCGGGGGAGCCGCGTCGGGATTGGACCATTTGTCCGTGCTTGTCGAGCCGGAGAAGCAGATGCCGCGTTTTCTGAAGAGGCAGGCGGAAGTATGTGGGGGACTTACAGATCCACGGCTTCCCGCGCTTTTCAGGCACTCGTGGGATGTGCTGATGTTCCTGGAAAACATAGGAGTCAAGGTAAGGGATTCCCGGACAGGTGAGCTGATCTGGATCGCGGCGCCCATTCATCTGGGGGAGAAGCTGACCGTGTCCCTGGAAGGCGGAGACCTGAAGATCCGACTCTTCGAAACGGCAGTGCGTCGCGGCGTCAATATCTATGCTCGAACCATGGGCACGGGCCTCTTGACGTCCGGCGGGCGTGTCGTCGGCGCCACCGGGCTGAACGTAAGGGATGGGACTTTCCTGGCGTTCAGGGCGCGCGCGACGGTGGTGGCTACGGGCGCGATCTTGCGGATGTACAAGGCGGTGGCGGATCTTCGGTTCAACACGCACCATTGCCCCTATTGCACAGGCGATGGACAGGCTATGGCCTATCGTGCAGGGGCCGAGCTTGTGAACATGGAGATGACCACCATGCAGCCGAGCCCAAAGGGCTACTCGGTGGCAGGGATCAGCGGTGTGGTCAGCATGGGCGCTCACTTTGTCAACGCCCTGGGCGAGCGTTTTATGGCCCGCTACGACCCTGCCAGGATGGAGATCGCCGCCAAGTCCACTATGGCGCTGGCCTTCTTGACTGAGACGAAAGAGGGCAGGGCGCCGCTTTTCGTCGACTTTCGGCATCTTACGAACGAGCAGCGCGAGCTACTGCTGCGAGGCTTTCGCGAGGAAAGGCCCACTATTCTGGAGTACTTTGGGCAGAAAAATATCGACATCGCTCAGCAGCCGGTGGAGTTCGAGTTGCACGAGTACTTCGGCGGGCAAGGGCCTGGTGGCGGCATCAAACTGGCCGGCGAAAGCTGTGAATCGACGGTCCCGGGTCTTTTCGCTGCCGGCGATTGCACGGGTGGTAAGGGCTGGCCCGCGGCGATGGGGGCGATGATCCTCGGCCAGGTTGCGGGCCGCAATGCCGCTGCGTACAGCCGCCAGACGGCGCCAACGCCGGTGGACGATGAGCAGGTCTTGCGGGAGCGAGAGCGTGTCTTTGTTCACCTCGACAGCCGAGCCAGTCTCCGGTGGCAAGAGGTGGAGGACAAACTGAAGCGAGTTATGTCGGACTACGTTGGCGCATCGCGGAGCGAAGTTGGGCTCAAGATTGCGTTGCAGCGCATTGCCCAACTTGGCGAGGACATCTCGTCGATCGGCGTACGCAACTACCACGAACTGGGGAGGGCGTTGGAGGTGGCCAATCTCGTGGAGGTTTCGCGATTGATTGCAGCAGCCGCGCTGGAGAGGAAAGAAAGTCGGCTCGCCCCGTTCCATTTCCGCTCGGACTACCCGGCGACGGACGACGCGAACTGGCTGGGTTTCGTCGTCCTCAGGCGTGAGAACGGCGAGGACGTGGTGTCGTTTGAGCGTATAGACTAATTCATGATGCGGGATGGCGGCGGTGCCCCGCCCCACCCTGGGCGGACAGAGACGTCCGCCCCTACGCATAAGAGGTTGCAACGGAAACCAGGTTAGGGGGATAGCAAGGGATGCCACCTGTGATTGATGACGAGAGATGTACGTTGTGTGGGTTGTGCATCGAGTATTGCCCGGGCGATGTGCTTGCCTTTGAGGCTACCGCGGGAGGCGAGCGGGTTGGCATCCCGTATGCCGACGAGTGCTGGCACTGTAGCGCATGCGTGTTCGACTGCCCGGAGGAGGCGATTCGGATAGTGATGCCGTACGCGATGCTGTAGGTGGAAGAAGTGGGTTTTGGGCGAGCGAGGGAACGACCCTCACCCTAACCCTCTCCCTCCAGGGAGAGGGGACAGCTTGGCAGGTGATGAGGTTTAGTCAGGGACGTGCCAGGGCTTAGCACGCAAAAGGGGCTGCGATGTATCGCAGCCCCTTGGCTATGGTAGCGGGAGTTGGATTCGAACCAACGACCTTCGGGTTATGAGCCCGACGAGCTTCCACTGCTCCATCCCGCGGCGC
>JACQUC010000087.1 GCA_016210495.1 Chloroflexota bacterium | reverse complement strand
TAAGCAAGGCTTTTGCCGGAGCCGGTGCCGGTAGTCAGCACGTAGCTTTTGCCACTGGCCGAGGCAGCTATGGCATCATCCTGATGCTTGTGCAGCAGGATGGGGTACCCGAAGGTATCGGGGCTGTCCTTGCGGCGGAAGACATTCGCGCAACCGGAGTGAAGCACACCTTGCTGGACCAGCTTGTCCACGAAACGACCGGGCTCGAAGGCCGGGTTGAGCTGAACCAGTGGCTCCGGCCAGAGTCTGCCCTCAGTGAAATAATCGTCGACAAACTGGCGCAAACGGGGTTCTTTGACGGCAATGAAGCCGCTGATGTACTGATGGTACTCATCAATCAGGCGATCGCGCAGTGCAAATACATCCACAGCGAACTCCTTGCGGCCCAAAAGATTCCCGCGTGAACGATAGACAGGCCCAATGGCGCAATATGGATCACTGGTCTAAGCAGCGACCATCTCGTCGAGCACGCATTTGATAGTGTTTCCACCGGCGCGGTGAGAGAGGTTGCGTAGGTCAATCACCTGGCGGCCGAACCAGGCTCTTCTAGCTGGTGCTAGTATAGCACTTCGTCCGCTCGCTGTGTAGCTGCCTGCGGGATACCTCGATGTCATCTGAACGCCGACAAGCCCAAAATCGGCCTGAGCCTCACCCTCCCGCCCTCGACCAAGCACATCCGTCCGATCCCGTCCAATCCCGACCGAGTCCCCCCACGTCGCCCCCATCCCTGCAACCCTGCGCGCTTGCCCCCATCCCTGCCAACCAGCCCACCAAAACCCCGCCAAACCCCAAAATCGGCCCTCGCCATTCCCCTTAGTGCCCTTCGTGGAACACGTATTTTTCGTGTCCCCTGAAATTCCCCTCAAAAACGTTGTTTTTTGCCACCCCAAAATGAACTATATATAATAGTAGAACATATGTTCGTATCACGGTAGCCCGGACGCGCAGGCCAGCACCATTCTCGTTCCCCTCTGTGTCTCCGTGGTGCAATCCTGCGTTCCCAATGTCTCTGCCAAAACAACAAAAACAAGGAGCTAACCCAAAATGCCAAACGAAGCCAAAATCCATGCCAACCGCCACAACTCCCCGCCCCTCGACCCCCAACTCGCCGCAGGTGGGCGCTTCAGGCGCCCCCCGTCCCCCACTTCTGCCGCCCAGCCCTCCGCTGCCGAACAAACCCAACTCTCCGCCAACCGGCCTGACGCGGTGGCTTCAGCCCCGCGACCCCTCCCCATCGAACAAACCCAAATGCCAGCCAATCGGCTTGACGGCGAGATTTCAGTCGACCGAAGGACTCCCAAACCAGCTCACAACGCCAATCCTACCAAACAAACCCAATCTATCGCCCACCGGGTTGACGCGCGCACCTCAGCGCCGCGAATGGGACCTATCGAACGAACTCAATCTTTCGCCAACCGGGCCACTGGAGCGTCTTCAGCCCTGCGACCCTTTGGCTCACCCACCTGGCTCTCTTTCACCGAACGAACCCAAATTTCAGCCAACCGCCCTGGCGCAGCGGCTTCACGCCTGTGGCTCCCGCAATGGGCCGCGCCGGCGGCAGTTGCTAATTCTACCAAACAAACCCATCCGCCGGGTCGGCGAGGTGAGAGATGTTCCCGTGCAAGTGGCACAGGCTGTCCTTCGGCAGACGGGTACCGGGGCAATCACACAGGGTTGCCCCTACAGCGCTGCCCCGGGCAGAGGAGCTTTGTGCCTGGCGAATCAACCACCAGTCTGCCCTTCACCACGCACGATGTCACCGAACGAACCCAATCACCTGCCAACCGGCCTGACGCGGCGGCTTTAGCCCCGCGACCCGCTTCTTCCCATACCTTGACACGCCGCCCCCCTTATCGTACTATGCCCCTCGACACCGTTAGCAACGTGGACAAGGAGGCCGCGTATGATCATTCCTGAATTCGAGTATCACTCCCCCCACACCATCCAGGAAGCCTGCGTCCTGTTGGCACAGCTTGGCCCCAGGGCGAAGCTGCTTTCCGGGGGTAGCGACCTGTTGGTCAAAATGAAGAATGGCTTGATGGCCCCGGCGCACCTCGTCTCCATCAAGAACCTCGCTAGCCTGAAGGGTATTCGCTACGAGGCGGGCACCGGCGTCATCATAGGAGCCAGAGCCACTCACAACGAGGTCATGAACAGCGACATCTTGTTGGAGAAATACCGCTCCGTCTCCGAGGCTGCCCATTCGATGGCGGCCTACCAGATCCGCAGCATCGGCACCATCGGCGGCAACCTGGTCAACGCCGTGCCTTCCGCCGATATGCCCCCCATCCTCATCGCCCTCGACGCGACCGTGCGTATCGTGGGCTGCAACGGAGAGCGAGTTGTTCCCTTGGAGGACTTCTTCCTCGGCCCGGGCAAGACCGTCCTCGACGGCGATGAGATCCTGACCGAGATCGTCATTCCCGACCAGCCGACCACGGGCAGCAACTACATCAAGTTTGGCCTCCGTCGTGCTGGAGCCCTGGCGGTTGCCGGCGTGGCCAGCAGCGTCACCATCGCGGGCGATACCTGCGGCGACGTCCGCATCGTCCTTGGCGCGGTCGCCCCGGTACCCATCCGGGCGCGCCAGGCTGAGAACGTCTTGCGCGGCAAGCAGATCAGCCCTGAGCTCATCGACCAGGCGGGGAAGATCGCGGCCGCCGAGTCGAAGCCCATCAACGACATCCGTGGCAGCATCGAGTACCGTCGCAACCTGATCGACGTGCTGACCAGGCGTTCCCTCATCGCAGCTATCGAAAAAGGCCATGTCTAGATTCTGGTGCGGAATGGCGGTCCGTAGGGGCAACCCTGTGTGGTTGCCCTGGGGCAGGGCGGGGCACACCGCCCCCATTTCGTACCAAGCACCCGTCTAGGAACAAGGAGGTAATATCGTGGTAACGACTACAAAGGCAAAGCTTCACGTCGTCACCCTGACCGTCAACGGCGACGAGCACGTGGCCCTGGTCAAGGCGAATATGACGTTGTTGGATTTGCTGCGAGAGCAGTTCGACTACACCGGAACGAAAAAAGGCTGCGAGCTGGGCGATTGCGGCGCCTGCACGGTTCTAATGGACGGCAAGCCCGTTAACTCCTGCCTCGTCCTCGCCCTCGAGGCCGATGGCCACACGATAACGACCATCGAAGGGCTGGAGCAGAATGGACAACTGGACAGGGTTCAGGAGGAGTTCATCAACCAGGCCGCTGTCCAGTGCGGCTACTGCTCGCCCGGGATGATCCTTTCGGCCAAGGCCCTGTTGACGCGCAATCCGCACCCAACCGAAATCGAGGTGCGCGAGGCGATCGCGGGAAATCTCTGCCGCTGCACGGGCTACGTCAGGATCGTCCAGGCGGTCCTGGCCGCCGCGGAAGACAATGGTTAGCGAGGATGGTGAGAAATGAGCCAAGAGATAACTCATAGAGAATACTCCGTAATCGGCAAGCCCGTGCCCAAGATCGATGGCCGCGACAAAGTCACCGGCCGCGCCAGGTACACGGGCGATCTCAAGTTCCCGGGAATGTTGGTCGGCAAGATCCTGCGCAGTCCCCACGCCCACGCCAGGATTCTGCGCATCGACACGTCCAAGGCGGAGCAGCTACCCGGTGTCAAGGCCGTCATCACGGCCAAAGACGTCCCCTCCACTTTTTACGGCATCTCCCCGGCCCGCTTCGATGAGACGATCTTCTGCATCGACAAGGCGATCCAGGTGGGCGACAAGATCGCGGCCGTCGCGGCATTGGACGAGGAGACGGCGGTGAAGGCCCTGGCCCTGATCGACGTCGAATACGAGGTCTTGCCGCCCGTCTTGGACCCCGTCACTGCGATGGACGATGGCCAGCCGCAGATCCATCCGCAGTATCCCCGCAACATCAACGTGGAGATCCACCAGGACTTCGGCGATGTGGAAAAAGCCTTCCAGGAAAGCCACCTGGTGCGGACCGACCGATTCGCCGGAAATCGTGCGAATCACACGCCCATGGAGCCTCACGCCGCCATCGCCAAGTGGGAAAACGGTAAGCTCACCCTCTGGAGCAGCACGCAATCGCCCCACTACCATCAGTACGGCCTTTCCCGCGTTTTCGGCCTAAAAATGGGCGATGTCCGCGAGATCAAAACCTTCGTCGGGGGCGGCTTCGGCGGGAAGCTCGAGCCGTCGGCAGCCGAGTTCGTCAGCGCCGCGCTGGCCATGAAGACCGGCCGGCCGGTGAAAGTCGTCTTCGACCGCGCGGAGGTGTTCATCCACAATCGCGGCCGCCTCCGCCAGTACATCGAGCTAACCACCGGCGTCTCCAAGGAAGGCAAGATTCTCGGCGTACACGCGAAGTTCATCATCGACGGCGGCGCCTACACCAGCCTGGGCATCGCCTCGGCATACTACGCGGGTGCCATGCTGCCGCTGATCTACGAGTTCGACAACTTTAGATTCGATGGCTTTCGTGTGCATACCAACCTGCCGTCCTGCGGCGCGCAGCGCGGCCACGGCTGCCCTCAGCCCCGCTTTGCTTTCGAGAGCCAGTTGGATATGTTCGCCAAGGACCTCGGCCTCGATCCCATCGCGATCCGCCGGCTGAACGCGCGCAAGGCCAACAC
>JACQUC010000086.1 GCA_016210495.1 Chloroflexota bacterium | reverse complement strand
TTATAGCATAGGTGAGAAAAGGGATGCAAATGGGGGGGGGCGGCGTGACCCGGAAAGGGACTTACGAGCATTCGAAGGACCATGCACGTACGCACGAATTGCCAGGCTCCTTTTCAGGTGCTAGAGTGTTCCCGCTCAGCGGTCTGGATAGAAGACCATCGCGCCGCTTGTGACTCAGATGAAATCGTCTTTGGGGGATCTCTGGCGTTTTTGGGTTTCCTCAACGGCCTCAAGGTCTCCCGCATGGCGGACTTTTGGCAACTCATAACTCATGAAATCCCAGCGTCCGGCGGAGTTTACATGCTTCTGGCGACGCCGAGCGTCCACTTCATCTATCCAACAGGCAGGAGCCCCGTTTTCTACGTCGGCCGGTCTCGGTCGCTCTCCAGCCGGCTCAAAGTTCATCTGAAGTATTCCGAGGATGTCCGTCACGACAAGCGGTCCTGGGATGGTCTCCACAGCGTGCGATATGAGTATGCGGGGCATATGGAGCCAGGTACTGCTACATCCGTACTTGGCAGGGCGTGACTCCAAAAGAGTTGGAGGACACTGTGCTCGCTCGCTTTGCCAAACGGTGCCATTCATTCCCGCTTGCCAACAGCCACGGAGCTTGGAAACGCATTGAGCGGGAATTCAAGAACGGCTAGCCACGTGCGTGCCAGCGGATTAGCGCGACCATGCCTGGCCCGAATCGCTTTCTGGGTACCCGAAACGGCAACGCGTCATGTCGCGTGCTCCCGTTCGGACGGGACCCAGGTGCTGGGATCCCGTCCCTTGGGCGTGTTTGATATGCCCTACCACGGGTGCTACACTGTTTCCGGGCTGCGTGGGATTTGGGGAGTCCGCCGTTGCGAAAGGGTGCTTTGTGATCACTTGGCTCGCTACAAACAAGGAGTGGCTCTTTTCGGGAGCGGGTGTCAGTGTTCTGTTCTTGGGCGCCGGCTTCGTCTATCGTCACATACGGGGCAGAGGCGAACTCCCTAGCGCAACCACTCTGACACCTCTCTCGGTCATCATCGAGTCTGTCCCAATAGCGCAGCCAACACCATTGCCAGCAGGAGCCTCTTTGAAGCCGAGACATATTCTTGACGCGGTCGGCGCGGCTCCGTTGCTTCAACAGCCGGATGTTAAGAAACACTACTTTGGCCTACAAGTATCGTGGCGCGGAGAACTCGTCGATGCGTCTAGAATCAGCGCTCATTCCGTTCGGCTTCTTGTTGGCGGGTCCCCTGCCATCTTGGCGCACGTCAGACCCGACGACTACCCCGGGCTAGGCCTTCTCAAGAAGGGTGACCCGGTGCAAATCTCGGGGGTCATCGAGGATATTGATATGCTTTACATCACACTGACAGGTGCCCGGATAGAATTCGACGTGCCAACTGGGGCGGCCGGAGGATGAGATAGCCTGCTTGTTGCAGCGCCCGTGAGGATGATTAGGAGCTAGTTCCACAGCGACACCGGAGTAACAAGGGCATCAACCATCCAAAATTCACCACCTGTCGTGTCTAGGGAACGGGTGTATCTTTCACCCGACTCGTGCAGGCAAACGTAGGGGCGACCCGGCGGGTCGCCCCTACGATTTGACCGGCACTCGGAGTGTCACCAAAGCAGCGGGTTCCTCATGTCTTCGGTTTTGATGGTGAATCGAGGTCATGCTCAGTGTCCTGGCAGGCTCTACAGCCGGAAAGATCTCTCATAGCCGGCCCCGCGCTGGATGATCGGGCGAGCGGCGCTGTCGGGCAGCGGCTCCACCTTCAACATGCAGCAGCTTCGAGGGCATCCCGCCGTCTGCAGCTCCGGGGCACCGTCGTGACTAGCGGGTGACCACCATTGCGTCGAGCCTACGGCAGATCCTGGGCTATCTTGAGGCACTCCCCCACCCGGGCGAGCCCCACCGTCGAGAGTGAACCGAGGCGTGTCCTCAGCTTGCATCGGTCGAGCATCGTCACCTCGTGGCACAATGCTACGCTATCTTCCGGAAGGCCGCATTCACTTGTGGGCCGCGCCCCCGCCTACCGCACCACCTTGGTCATGCCTATGGATGGATGAGTTGACCCCTTGTCTCATGGCGATTGGGGCAGTAACATATGGGTATGAAGCTCGACGAAAGAATCACCATCACGCCCGGCGTCCGTGGCGGGAAGCCTTGCATCCGTGGAACACGTATCACGGTCTACGACGTCCTCGAGTACCTCGCTGGGGGCATGAGCGAGGATGAGATTCTCGCGGACTTCCCCAGTCTCCAGCGCGAGGACATTCGGGCGTGCCTGGCCTTCGCCGCGGCGCGTGAGCGCAGGCTGGCCGCACCGCCGGGGGCCTGAGGCTCCTTTTCGACGAGAATCTCAGCCCGCGCGTGGCAGACTATCTCGAATCGCAGTTTCCCGACAGTGAACATGTCGGGGCAGCCGGGCTTCGGGGGAAACCCGATGAGCAGGTGTGGCAGTATGCCCGGGAGCGGGGGCTGGCGATCGTATCCAAAGATAACGATTTCCGGCAGATCTCATTCTTGTATGGGCCCCCTCCGAAGGTCATCTGGCTCTCCGTGGGAAACGCCGGGACCGCGACTATTGCGCGCTTGCTTGCTGCTCGCGTCAAGGCGGTCCGAGAGTTCCTTGCCCTCCCCGAAGAGAGCCTGCTCGTCCTCGACTTGTTGCCGGAGGACGCCTGATAAGGGCGCACGGATAGGGGACTGGAGCAGGGGACCCGAGGGCGCAGCATGCTGCGCCCATACGGAAGGCCTGGGTCAGACGGGGCGACCGGCAGGTCGCCGCTACGAGAAGCCGGTACGGGACCCGGGTTCGGTAACCTACTCAGCCGCCATCGAGAGCGCAGCTGTGCGGGACACCGACAAGACTCCGTCGGAGTTTGCCCAGCGGGTAGAGCGCGAAGCCCGGAGGCGAGGCTTCGACCGGGCCCAGTCCCGACTCGTCGGGATGCTCGGCGACGGCGCCCCATGGGTGTGGAACCTCGCCGATGAGCATTTCCCTGGCGCTATCCGGATAGTTGACCGGTCCCATGCCAAGCAGAAGCTGTCGGACGTGGCCAAGTCCATATATGGACCCAATAATGGCCAGGGCAAGGAATGGGGTCAGCAGCGCCACGCCGAACTGGACGCTGGGGATATCGAGAGAGTCTTGAATGCCCTGCGGATACATATGCCACAAGACGACCAGGCGCGCAAGTGTTTCGCCTACACCCAGCGCAACCGCCAGCGGATGCGCTACGCGGAGTTCCGGGCGGAGGGCTTGTGCACCTCTAGCGGAGTCGTCGAGGCAGGATGCAAGGTCGCTATCGGCACGCGCTGCAAACGGGCCGGCATGCACTGGACGGTTGCCGGCGCCGACGCCATCATTGCCCTCCGCTGCTGCAAGCTCAGCAGCCGTTTCGACAACTTCTGGAAGCGTAGGTCAACCGCCAAAGTGGCGCCAACCTGAACCCTCCTCAAAAACCTGACGTGCGCCCCTCACCGAGCCGCCGTTTGTGTTTCAGTGGGAAACGTGCTATAGTTCCTCTGGTGGTGGTCCAAACTACCTTTGACTGTAGGTTCGCGATCGGGAATCGGAAGCGGCTAAGGCATCGGTGGCTTGTCTCTCGCCAACTACGTAGGAAAGGAGGTCACCGATGGCCTTGCAAGACAAGACCCTGACATGTAAGGACTGTGGACAGTCCTTCGTGTTCACTGTGGGAGAGCAAGAGTTCTTCCAGCAGCGCGGGTTGCTCAACGAGCCTGGTCGCTGTCCCACGTGCCGACAGAGCAGGCGCTCGAACGGCGGTTCGTCCAGTGGCAGGGGTGAGCGGCAGATGCACACTGTGGTATGCGCCCAGTGTGGAAAGCCCGCTCAGGTACCCTTCCAGCCGCGAGGCGATCGCCCAGTTTACTGCAGCGATTGCTTCAGCCGGCAGTCTGGCGGTTCCCGCCGGTACTAGTCCAGCGATGAGAGAGGGCCGACCGTTCGGCCCTCTCTTTTTTCGCGGGGCGTTATCTGCCATGCGACGTTGCTACTCCAGCGAGAGTACCAGGCGTCACGGCCCTCGCCTGACGCCGTTCTGCTGAGATGAAAGGAGCTCCAGGATGTACGCAGCAGCAGGGAACCGGCCCACTCCCAGCCCCATCAGGGTCCGCCCTCCCCTCGCCGATGAAGTGACCGGGTGCCCGCCCCACCACTGGGTGCTGGAAAGCGGCTGGCAGC
>JACQUC010000085.1 GCA_016210495.1 Chloroflexota bacterium | reverse complement strand
TGTCCCCTGCTTGGGGGGTGCAGGCCAACGAGAGAGCCCGTAGTGCAGGGGCTTGTCCCCTGCTTGGGGGGTGCAGGCCAACGAGAGAGCCCGTAGTGCAGGGGCTTGTCCCCTGCTGGGGGGGTGCAGGCCAACGAGAGAGCCCGGTAGTGCAGGGGCTTGTCCCCTGCTTGGGGGGGGCGGGGGTGCAACAGAACAGCCGTGCCACCAGCCCATTGAAGCTTTCGCCTTCCTGGCCGGGAGGTTCAATATGCCGCAGTCAAACCAGGCTCGCCTTCGGATTCGCAAGCGAATACGACTTGACAGTTCTTGCTACGCGCAGTTGGGCAATATTTGCTCAGTAACTATGGCTGTCCAAGGCCGAAAGCCCGTTTTCGCTGACTATGCTGTGGCTTCGTGTGCAGTCCAGGTATTGCGCGAGCACGCCGCCAAGACAGACGTCAGGATTTACGGTTTCTGCGTAATGCCCGACCACGTCCACATTGTACTGGGACCGTCC
This sequence comes from Chloroflexota bacterium, assembly GCA_016210495.1. The sequence continues at coordinate 29,023 of JACQUC010000085.1, read as the reverse complement.
GAGTCTTGCGATGTCGTCACCTTCGTCGGTCAGTTCAAGAATCTGGCACAGCGAGCCGCCTGGCGCCACGGGGCAGTGGGCAGCTTCTGGCAGAAGAGGTTCTGGGATCACTTCCTACGTGCCGAGGAGCAACTCGAGCGCGTGGTGGAGTACGTTCTGAACAACCCCGTGAGAGCCGGGCTCGTAGAGCAATGGAGCGACTATCCGTTTTCGGGATCGCTGGAGTTCGAGCTATGATCCAGAATGCCGTAGTGCCAGAGAGTATCAGAAACTCACCTGCCAACCATCCCGTAGTGCAGGGGCTTGTCCCCTGCTGGGGTGGCGGGGTAGGCCCTGCACACAAGCCAAGAAACGACACAACAACTGCGCTAGCTGAGGCCGCCGAGGCCAGGGCGTCGATCGTCAGTTTGCGGACGCCATTACGCCTGGAAAGGCGTCTTCTCCCCGCACCTCAGCAGGGGACAAGCCCCTGCACTACAGCCTTGTGTTGCGAGATATCCTGTGTGATCGAAGCCGATGCGGGACACGATGGCATTGTGCAAGGAGAGTCCTCAGATGATTAAGGGTACACCATCGTCAACTGCACCCGTTGTCGCCATCAACCTCGATTGGTGCAAAGGGTGCGGTCTCTGTGTTAACATCTGCGCCAGGAAGGTCCTGGCCGAGCTCGAAGACGGCTCGGCCACCGTCGTCGCCGCCGAACGCTGTACGCGATGTCTTTTGTGCGAGTTCATCTGCCCGGATTTTGCTATCCAGGTGGCTCGAGAATAAGCTTGGGGGGGTAACTAGCTATGGCCGATCTCAAAGTCGATTTCTGTGGTATCAGCTTCAAAAACCCCGTCGTCATCGCTTCTGCCGAGCCGACCAACAGCGTCGGCCATATGCGGAGCTGCATCGACGCCGGGGCTGCGGGCGTCGTCGTCAAGACCCTGACCGACTCCGAAGCCATGCGCACACTAACCCGGAACTCCCGCTACGCCATCCTGAACGAAAAAGGCGAGATCTTCCGTGGCAAGCTGCCGCGCTACTATACTTTCTACAGCCGCTCGGGTTTTGCCACGGAGAGCCTGTCCGAATGGCGTGCCTTCCTGAACGAGACCCGCCGATATGCTGAAGAGCACGGTGCCAACGTGATCGGCAGCGTCGGCGCTTCGACGCTGGGGAACTGGGCGGAGATTGCCAAGATGGTAGAAGACGCCGGGGTCCGGATTACCGAGCTCAACTTTGGCTGCCCGCATCCTTCCCAGATGAAGGAAGCCAGGACGGGCATGCTGATCGGACAGGACCCCGCCGTCGCGGCTGAGGTCACGCACGCCGTCACCAGCGCGGTCTCGATTCCCGTGATCGTGAAGCTTACGCCCCAGGTTGCGGACATCGTCGAGGTCGCGAGGGCGGTGAAGGACGCCGGCGCTGCCGCCTTTACCGTGACCAACCGCTTCGTCGGCTTCGCCGCCAACATCGACACCGGCAAGCCCTACATCGACGGCAGGGCCGGCGTCGGTGGACCCTGGGTCAAGGTGCTCACCTTGAACTACCTCTCGCAGATCTACAGCGCGCTTCCCTTGCCCATCGCCGGTTCCAACGGCATCTACGACTGGCGGGACGCCGTGGAGTTCATCATGACCGGCGCCAGCCTGATGGAGGTCTGCACCACCATCATGCTGCACGGCTACAAGGCCATCACCGGCATCGTCGACGGCCTCGGGAAGTTTATGGACGAGAAGGGCTACGAGAACATCGCGCAGATGCGCGGCATAGCCACCCGTGCCGCCCTTAGCTACGAAGAGCAGTTTGCCATGCCGAAGCGCAAGTCGCGCATAGATTACGATCTTTGCACGTCCTGCAAGCTGTGCGTCAGGTCCTGTTGGTACGATGCGCTCGTCGTCAGCGGTCGCAAAGTCGAGACCATACCCGACAAGTGCATCGGCTGCGAGCTCTGTGTATCCGTCTGCCCCGTCCTGGGAGCGATCCAGATGCACGTGCCTGCCTAGCTATGTTCGGCGGTATCTGCGCCGCGATCTAGTAGGGGCAACCCTGCGTGGTTGCCCACGCGCACGAGCTAAGAACACGGTGCGACGGTCAGGGACAACCTGCGTAAAGCGACCCTCCAGTCCCCTCTCCCTCTGGGAGAGGGTTAGGGTGAGGGCCGTCCTATTGGCTGCTAACAAGATCTAGAAAGAGGTGCCGAGATGCCAAAAACCGTCTGGAACGGAAGACTCGAAGATTACCCGCTAGAAAACTACCCGGACTATCGGCCTGGCAAGCCACCTGACCTTTTCGAGCTGCAAAAGTACGGCTACCTCGACGAGTACGAGCGAATCTGGGGCAAGCCGTGGGGTAGCGTCGGCATCGGCAAGCTCCGAGAGGTCGCCCTCATCAAGCCCGACGGCGAGCACGAAGGCAATCCTCTTTGGCAAAGAGATCCCAACTTCTTCATGCTTCGCTATCGCCAAAACCTGGACATCGACCTCCTCTTGCGCTCACACGAGGAGTACGCCAGGTTGCTCGAATCCCTGGATATCAAAATCTACTGGATGGAGTTCGAGGACACGATGGGCGCGTGGGGGCCCATGCGCAAGCTCTTTATGGCCGAAGAAGTGAAGGTCCTCAAAGGCGGCGCCATCATCCCCCGCTTCAGCCACGCGTCCTTCAAGAGGGGCCTCGAGCGCGAGTTCCAGAAGTTCCTCACCAAAATCGGCTGCCCCATTTTGCTCACAGTGCACGGCACAGGCATCTGCGAGGTCGCGCCGATGACCCTGCCGATTGCCGAAGGTGTTTTCATGGCCGGCCTCTCGTGCGCCTGCAATCAGGAGGGCCTGGACCAGGTCCTGCCGGTCCTCTATCGCTCGGGTGTCAAAGAGGTGCACATCATGCACCTCCCCACGATCATGGACTCCTTCGAGTCCGGCGGTGAGTTCCACGTCGACATGGTCCTCGCCGCGCTCGACGACCACGTGGTTCTTGTCTGGCCCGACAACCTTCCCTGGACCACCTACCGCTGGCTGCGCGAGAGAAGCTTCAAGATTATTGAGGTGCCAGCCGACGAGCAGCGGAAGTATGAGCCGGCCAACCTCTTGCTTTTGGAGCCCGGCAAGGTGATCATGCACAAAGGCGCGGTCAAAACCATTAAAGCTGTCGAGCAGGCGGGCGTGGAGGTCATTCCCTTCGATTCCTCGGGCATTATGCAGGGCGGAACCAACGGTATGAGGTGCATCACTATGGAGCTGCTCCGCAACGAAGGCCCTGGGCTTGCTGACTAAGGTGAAATGATGGTGAGAAGACCCCCGCTGGCGAGCGCCCTGTCCCCTCTCCCTTCCCCGCCTACCCTGCGATATAGTCTTCCAGCCTGATCCTCTCCATCACTTCCTTGGGCAGCGTCGCCCGGGGATGGAATTGGCTGAGGAACGGCTTGGCGGTGGCATCGATGATCACCTTGGGCGCGACCCCGTCCGGCGGGGACGAAGGGTCCAGCTCCGAGCCTAGCGCGCCCTGGATGATCGAGATGTCCCGGTCCGCCTGCATCCGCGTCGCTATCGCCCATAGCACCTCACGATCGTCGAATATGTCGATGTCCTGGTCCACCACCACGACCAGCTTCGAGTAAACGTCCGCCGACATAATGCCCATCGCCACGTTTCTGGGCTGGCCGTTGGCTTTCTTCTCCATCGAGACGTAGGTGTGGAATCGCGCGCAGCCGGACGTGGGAATGTGTACTGCCTTCACCGAAGGCGCCGCAATTTTCGCCACCTTGAACAGATACGATTCCTTCGCGACCGCACCGATCCCCCGGTGCTCCGACGATCCCGCCACGATGGCCTGGTAGATCGGATCGCGTCGCATCGTGATCGCCTTGACCTTGATAACGTTCCGCAGGAACTGGCCCGTGGAGTAGCCGCTGAACTCGCAATAGGGCCCCTCCGGCTGGCGTTCCTTGGGCAGGAACTCCCCCTCCACCACGACCTCCGCCTCGGCCAGCGCGGGCACCGGCACGCTCTTGCCCTTCACCACCTTCAACGGCTCGCCGTCCATGCCGCCCATCACCCCTAGCTCATCTTGATCGATAGGAATCAGCGACAGCGTCCCCAGCGCCCAACTGGGCGGGCAGCCGATGTTGATCGTCACAGGAAGTGGCAGGCCGCGTTCCTCCGCTTTCGTGTAGTACTGGTGCAGGTGTCGACCAAGAGTCATATGGGTATAGAGGGTATTGCGGTCCACCATCTGTAGTCGACCGAAGCTCGTGTTGCACACGCTCGTGTCGATGTCCTTGATCACCAGAATCCCTGCGTTGATGTAAGGGCCAATGTCCGGTTCCCACGCCTTGATGGCCGGAAGATCGAACAGGTTTGCCTCGTCTCCGGCCAGCACCACTTCCTGAGCCGGCGCAACGTCCACCTCGACCGGGGGCAACGGATGGTCCTCGCGCTCCCGGTACCCTACCGTGATCTTGTCCTGCGTCGTGCCCAGCCCCAGCGCCAGGCGCTCGCGCGTGCCGAACACGTTCACCACGACCGGCATCGAGCTGCCCTTCACGCGCTTGAAGAACATCACCGGACTCCGACCTCGCTTATCCAGCTTCTGGTGGATCGCCGTGATTTCGTACAGAGGGTCCACTTCCTTCTCGATCTCCACGTACTGGTCGGGCATCTGCTCCCGGACGCGTGCCAGGAAGCTCCGCAGGTTTGACATTCTCTTCCCTCCTTCAGTTGGCCCTTAGCAGGATGCTTTGGTATAACATGTCGCCAGCCTTCGTGTAAATACCAAGTGCTCGGCCCCTTGCACCAGCTTCCCGCTCTGTGCTATGATGCCCCTATCATCCTACCACCCTCGATACGCAAGTAGGAGGTACGAATCGTGTTCGATCGCACAACGATAGGCTTCGTCCTCAACGACAGCCCCGTCTCTCTATCCATCCCAGCCACCAGGACCCTCCTATCCGTTCTGCGCGAAGATCTCGCTCTCACCGGCACCAAGGACGGCTGTAGCCAGGGCGATTGCGGCAGTTGCACGGTGCTCGTCGACGGAGAACCCGTGAAATCGTGCCTGGTCCAAATTGGCAAGGTCGCCGGCAGGCGCGTGACGACTATCGAGGGTCTGGGAAGCCAGGACAACTTGCACCCCATCCAACAGGCCTTTGTCGCTGCGGGCGCGGTGCAATGCGGCTTCTGCACCCCCGGGATGATCCTCACCGCCAAGGCCCTGCTCGATCGGAATCCGTCTCCTACCCGCGATGAGATCGCCCGCGCCATTTCCGAGAACCTCTGCCGCTGCACCGGTTACGTCAAAATCGTCGACGCCATCATGCGTGCCGCCGAGCTGATCAAGGGAGTCCCGCCTGGCGCGTCGTGCGCCCAGGAGAGCGCGGTCGTGGGCAAGAACGTCCCCCGGCAAGGAGCGATCGAGAAGACCTTGGGCCTGGCCAAATACGGCGCCGATCTCTCGCTGCCCGGTACGCTGCATCTCAAAGTGCTGCGCAGCCCCCATCATCACGCCGAAATCGTGAGCGTTGACACGAGCGAGGCGGCCAAGGCCCCGGGGGTCGTCGCTGTCTTCACCGCCAGGGACGTCCCCGGTCGCAACGGCATCGGCATCTTCGTCAAAGACGAGCCAATCCTTGCGGACGGTAGGGTGCGCCGAGAGGGAGAGGCTGTGGCCCTTGTTGCCGCGACGAGCGTGCAGGCGGCAGGTCGCGTGCTGTCGAAGATAAAAGTCGAATATCGGCCTCTCGAGGCGGTGTTCGATCCCGCTGCGGCGCTACGCGACGATGCGCCACGCATCCAGCCACAGGGCAACGTCTGCTTCACGCGCCGCGTCGCGCGGGGTAATGTCGAGCAGGGCTTCGCCGAGGCCCACGTAGTCGTCGAGCGCACGTACAGCACTCCCCTCGGCGAGCACGCCTACCTCGAGCCCGATGCCGGCATCGCCTACATCGACGAAGAAGACCGCGTTGTCGTCCGCGTCTGCTCCCAGAGCACCCACTTCGACCGGGCCGAGATCGCCGCTATTCTTGGCCTCGACGCCGACAGGGTCCGCTTCGTCCAGGCCACCACCGGCGGCGCCTTCGGCGGCAAGATCGCCAACGTCGCCTTCTCCGGTCTCCTGGCTCTTGCCGCCTACAAGCTACGCCGACCCGTGAAGCAGGTGACCACCCGCCGGGAGGTGTTCGAGACGACCGTCAAGCGGCACCCGTTTCAGATGTACTACAAGACCGGAGCCGACAAAGATGGCCGTCTAACCGCCTGCGAAGTTCGCATCCTTAGCGGCAAAGGCCCGTACACGGTCTACGCCGCCGGCGTTATGACCCGCGCCGCCACCCACGCCACCGGCCCCTATGACTGTCCCAACGTAAAGATCGAGGCGACCGCCGTCTTCACCAACGGCCCTACTTGCGGGGCGATGCGCGGTTTTGGCAGTCCCCAGGTGACTTTCGCAATGGAGTCCCAGATGGACCAGTTGGCCGAGGCCCTCGGCATCGACCCGTGGGAGCTGCGCTGGCGCAACGCGATGGTGCCCGGATCCCGATCGGCATCCGGCCAGGTACTTCCCGCGCCCGTCCCGTTTCGCGACACGCTACAGGCTATCCGCGGCCATTACCAGGAAGCTCTGCGTTGGGCGCGGCAGAGCGACAACGCCTATGTTCGCCGTGGCGTCGGCCTCGGCTCGATGATTTTCGGCATCGGCAAGACCAGCCTCAACAATCGCTCCCAGGCCACCGTGACCCTCCAGGCCAGCGGGCGCATACTTGTTCTATGTGGCGCCGCCGACGTTGGCCAGGGCTCCGACACCGTTCTGGCGCAGATAGCCGCCGCCGAGCTCGGTGTATCCTACAGCCTGATCGACGTAATGAGCACAGACACGGCCCTCACCCCCGACTCCGACATCACCTGCGCCAGCCGCCAGACCTATTACTCGGGCAACGCCGTGCGCGTGGCCGCCAGTAGCCTTAAGGAGAAGATCCTGGCGGCCTCATCCGAGCTCCTTGGACGAGCTTCCAATGAGCTGGATCTCAGTCGCGAGCACATCTTCGTCAAGGGCGCGCCGGAGAGGTCGATGCCTCTTAGCGCTCTGGCGTTGGCTTGCGCCAAAGAAGGCATCCCGCTGCTCGCCGATGGCGCCTACGAGCGCGCCACCACACGCCTGGACGACGATGGACAGGGAGACCCCTATCCCGTCTACGTCTTCGGCACCCACCTGGCGACGGTCGAGGTCAACAAGCGAACCGGCGCTGCGACCGTCAAACGGCTGGTCTGCGCCCACGACGTCGGCAAGACGGTCTATCCCCTCGGCCTCGAGGGGCAGGTCGAGGGTGGGGTGGCCATGGGTGTCGGCTTCGCCCTCACGGAGGAGTACATTCCCGATCGCACCCGCAAGTTCAGCGACTACCGAATCATGCGTTCGACCGAGGTGCCCGATATCGACATCATCTTTGTCGAAATTCCCGAGCCTCAAGGTCCTCAAGGCGCCAAGGGAGCCGGTGAGTCCTCGTCCCTACCCACGGCGGCCGCCATCCTCAACGCCGTCTCCAACGCCGTGGGCGCCCGCGTCCTCCACCTTCCGGCAACCGCAAAACGCGTGCGCGAAGGACTGCCACCTGACAGGGCTTGACTAATCAGCACGATCATTAGATACTATGCGCACGCATCGCTGGTCGTTGCTCACTTTCCCGAGCGATTTGGACCCGATGGGCCTGGAGGTCAAAACCTTGAAACGCGGTTCAACAGGGACCAGCCGGAGAAGCACCGGGGCCTTCCGGGAGCTTGCCGTCATCCTCATCGTTGCGTTGCTGACCTTCATCGTTGCGTCCTCTGTCAATTTGACAGAAGAGATACTACGTGCCTTCCGCCGCTACGAAGGCCTGCAAGTAGACGAGCTCGTCTCCGTCATCATAGTTCTGGCGCTTGCTTTCGCCATCTTCTCGTTTCGCCGGTGGAGAGAGCTCAATGCCGAGATGGCGGAGCGCCGGCAGGCCGAAGTCATGTTCAAAACTTTGAGCGATAGCTCACCCATTGGTATTTACATCGTGCAGGGCGGCAAGTTCCAGTTTGTGAATCCACAGTTTCGGAAGGTAACCGGCCTGAGCGACGGAGAGTTGGCGGGCAGGGATTCCTTGGATCTCGTCCTGCCGGAAGACAGATGTATCGTTAGAGACAACGCCATCAAGATGCTCAAGGGCCAGCAATCCTCGCCCTACGAGTTCCGCGTCATGCTCAAAGGCGGCCAGATCAGATGGATAATGGAGACGGTTGCCTCAATTCAATACCGGGGAAAGCAAGCGGCCCTCGGGAACTTTATGGACGTCACCGAAAACAAGGAGGCCCACGAGATCATCGAGGGCATGGCCTATCGCGACCCGCTCACCGGCTTACCGAATCGTCTGGTGTTCAACGACCGTCTTACCATGGCTCTGGCTCTGGCGCAGCGCAACCGGCAAGGGCTGTCCGTGATGTTCCTCGACCTCGATCGTTTCAAGCACGTCAACGATACTCTGGGGCACACCGTCGGCGACCGGTTGTTGTGTGACGTTGCCGCGCGGTTGCAAGGCATCCTCCGCAAGAGCGACACGATCGCCCGTATGGGCGGCGACGAGCTTATGCTGCTGATGCCCGACGTGGCGCGGCAAGAGGATGCCGCCGTCATCGCACGGAAGATTCTGGAGGCCGTGCGCACGCCGTTCCTGTACGACGGCTATGAGCTGCGTGTCACCACCAGCATCGGCATCGCCATCTTTCCCGACGACGGCGAAGATGCCGAGTCCCTGATGAGAAACGCCGACACCGCGATGTACCGCGCCAAGGAACTCGGCCGCGACAACTTCCGGTACTACTCCCCTGTCACGAGCCTCAGCGCCCCGGCGTAGCCAGTGCCGGCGACCGGTGCTTGACGCTCCAATTGGCCTTTTGTAGATGCCGAGTTGGTGACGACCCGCGGGACGTGGTGACAACGTAGGGGCGACTTAGCTTTCTCGCAAACGGTTAAGGATTGGCCGATTCTCAGCAACTAAGCGCTGGAGCTTCTCATAGCGTGCTTGCTGGTCGCTGTCCAGGAGTCCTTTTGCAGCATACCCCTCCAACTCGTGGCGCAAACCCTCCGTCGGCGTCCATTCCTCGATGTAATCGATCTGCTCGATCAAATCCCACTGGTCGATTTCTCGTTCGGCCCGTGGCAAGTTCTCCCACTCCTGGATCAGATGGTCCAAGAGAAACTCGATGCGTTCCCGCACACCCGTCGTTAACTGAGCCATCGTGCCCCCTGGGGAATACTGATCTCCCCTATTGTGCTGGCTTGATATCCACTAACAATTATACCACGATCCGCCGAGTAAACGACGAAGAGCAGAGATCGTGATCTGCTGCCCCTTCGGGTCTCTGGGACAGTTTCCTCTGTCTCGGCAAGAATAGCTGCCAAGTTACCACCGCGGCGTTCGTAGACGACAAGTCGCGCTCGGCTACTCAGGACCGCACTCTGCAGATCGCTGAGATACTGACTCTCTACAGTTTGCTGAGTCCATTGCCTATCCCTCTTTCTCTTAGCCAGATGCTTTTCAACTGTCGGAAATGCCGCTTGGGCCATGTGCGTCCTGATCTGGTCCAACTCGCCTATGGACACATGCCGACCAGGGCCTACAAGATCCCTGATCATCCGGTCAATCGGGTGCTGGCTCAAGATACTCATATTTTTGTGCAGAGCGCGCTTACGCGATCAGCCGCAGCAGATATCCTCTTCTTGTCCGCGTGTCCCTCAGTGCTCATACACCACCCTGCCGCCAACCATCGTCATCTCTGCCTTGATATCCCTTAGCTCGTCCCCTGGGCACGTCAGGGGATCCGCCGTAAGCACCGCCAGGTCTGCCAGCTTACCGACCTCGATCGAGCCGATCTTGTCCTCCAGCATCATCTTGTAAGCACCGCCCATCGTGATCGCCCTGAGCGCTTGCTCTCTGCTGATGCCGTACTCGGGATTGAAGTCGGGCCAGCCCTCCCGGTGCGTCGCCACCCGCATAGCGCTCCACACGCTCAGCTCGGTGGACGAGCCTCCGCCATCCGAGTTGAGGCAGAAAGGCACGCCCGCTTCGATGTAAAGGGGCAGCGGGCAGTACAGGCGTTCCGGCAACGCGGCTCTGCGCAGCTTCTCGACTGCCGCGAGGCTGATCAGGCCAAAAGCAAGGTCCTGGTTGAGCACCAGGCCAAGCTCTTTGTTCAGTTGCACCCAGTCCGGGGTTGTGAATCGCTGGTGGACAATGGCCCACCGCAGATGCTTGATGGGGAACCGCCGGTTGACCTCCTCGTAGAGGCCAAGGTTAACCTCGGTGGCCCCGGCCTGGCTGTGGATCGCCACCCTCAGTTGCGCTTCAGCCGCCTCCAGCAGCACCTCCCTCAAGTAGTCGGTCGGCCAGAGCGGTTTGCCGGGCATGGGCACTATCGTTTCGTTGAAGGTCTTGAGACCCATCACTCTTAGCGTCTCGTCGCCATGTTTGCCCAGGCCCGCGCCGGCCAGTGAGCGGATGATGCCGGATAGCTCCTCCCTGCTCTGGCTGGGGTTGATCATATGCATCAACCCGCATCGCAGCGTCAGCTTACCCGCGGCCTTTGCCGTCCGGTACGCTGCGATTTCCGCTGGCTCCACCCCTTCATCCTGCACGCCTGTGACCCCGAGACTGTTATAGAACGAGCACGCCTTGTCCAGAGCCTTCGCCCGATCCACGGGCGGTAGCAATCGCGTGACCAGTTGCTGGGCGCTTTCCTCCAGCATACCGGTTGGCTCACCCGACGTGTCATCCTTGACCACGGTCCCCCCGGCCGGGTCGGGCTCGTCCCGCGTGATACCGGCGAGCTCCAGGCCGAGCGAGTTCGTGAAGCCCCTGTGCGCGCCCACCTTTACCCACACCGGGTTAACGGGGGCCACGACATCCAGCTCCGCGAGGCTCGGGTACCTCTTCACCTCGTAAGTGCGCCAGTTCGGCGCGGTGACGATCCATTCGCCGGGCTTCTTTCGTATGGCGGCCTCACCGATAGCCGCCACAATGTCCTCGGCACTGCGCACGTGGGCCAGTTGCACGTCGCAAAGGAGATTGACCCCCAGCCACAGGGCGTGGCAGTGGCCGTCGATGATGCCGGGGGTCACCGGCTTCCCGGCGAGGTCGACGGCGTTCGTCTGCGGCCCGACGCTGGCCATCACCTCCGCGTCGCTGCCGACCGCCGTGAACTTGCCGTCACGGATGGCCACCGCCTGTGCGATGCTGTAATCCTTGTCGACCGTGATTATCTTCCCATTGTAGAATATGCTATGGGCGTAATTTGAAGTCAGGGGAGTTCTCCTTCTGCGCGATATAGCAACCGATTGCCTGTATTACTGTTTCCCCTGCAGGATTTCGCCGATATCCTTCTCTACCTGCTTCCCCTTGTCGGAGTTGTAGAACTCCACCATTCCCGGCGTCGTCTCCCAGCTAAAGATCCGGAGCCCTGCCTTCACATCCTGCTGGTTGATCTCAAACTCCGCATTCCCTGGATAGAGCAAGCTCCCTCGTCCAGTTTTGGTGTAGATCTTGTGGCCATCAGGGCCGGCCAGGAACACGGCCAGCAGCTTGGCGGCATTAGGCACTTTGGTCCCCTTCAGCACCATCAAGTTGTGGTTCCCCAGCGCGGACATACCCAGGGATACCCACTCAGCAGCTACCCCCGCTGCCTTCGCTTCCACCATCGTGGCAGATTGCGTCAGTAGCAGCGGATACTCCCCCGTAAAGAAGCGCGTTCGCCCGTTATCGTACGTCCCCAGTACAGGATCGTTTTTCGCAATGGCACGCAGGTTCTCCAGGAATCGCTCCGGGCCCTGCACGAAGGCGAAGTCCACGTAAAGGTTATAGTAGTTGAACATGGCGATCTTCCCCTTCCATTTGGGGTTGCCCAGGTCCGCAAACGACTTCGGCACTTCTGCCGCCGGGATAGCCTTGGGGTTGTAGATCATGCCGATGTGGCTCGTAAAAGTGTTGAGCACGTGTCCGTCGCCCTTGATGACCTCGCGTGGCGTGCCCGCGGCCAGCAAGGGCGCCCAATCCACCTTCTCCGCCGCGCCCGCCTGCACGCCAAGAATAGTCGAGGCGTCGCTTGTCGGTATCATGTCGACCGAGGGAGCCACGCCCGCCTTGTACTCCGAGATGGCCTTGGCGATCAGCGTCGGGTAGCTCGAGCTCGGCACGGCCTCGATCTGCAAATCTACGCCGTAGTTCTTCTTGATGCCCTCGCGGATCTCCTTCACCGGCTCGCCGATCAAGGGCGACTGCAACGCCACGGAAACCTTGCCCTCCTTCTTAGCCGCCTCGACGAGTTGAGCGAGGGCAGACGAAGTGGCCTTCGCAGCCGGGGCAGTGGTGGCCTTCGCAGCCGGGGCGGCTGTGGCCGGCGCAGCCGGGGATGTCGTCGGCTTCGCAACGGCGGGGGCCGCTGTGGCTTGCGCCGGCTGAGCCGTCGGCGGCGGCGCAGCCGCCGGAGCGCACGCCCCGACAATCACCAACAGTGCACAAGCAGTGACAATACAGAGAAACTGAGCCTTGGCCCGAACCTTCGACTTCGCTCCAAATGACTTCATCCGATGATCTCCTTCGATGTTCTGCCCTGTCCGCCCGCTTAGTCACCTTGCTGACCCCCAGCACGCCAGAACCGTCTTGCGATGCCTCTGCGCTGTAGATGCTCTCGTATGGCATACTGCCTCCACAACGATAAGAGCCTGCAAATGCCGTCGTGCCAGACGTGACATCAGGGCGTCCAAGATGAGGCCAGTCTATCCGTCGCCGGCAGCTTTGTCAAGGGGCCGCTAGCCGATCTTCTCCCACTCGTCTGCGGAAACGTCGTGGCCAAGAAGCTCTGCTACCTCTCGAAGGAGGACTCTTAGTTGAGGCACTGAATACTCGTGGTTCGATGGGATCGCCAATCGATGCACTTCATAGAGCATGAACCCAAATCCGTGGATTCCCTCGTGAGGGTTCACCCCTTGGGTGAAGGTTTGAGCACGAATCCACGGATTCAGGATGAACTGGTGTCGTGTAGCTGAAAATGGTCCATCGAAGCCCAACCTTCTGAGTCGATGGATGAAATCTCGACGTTTACACAGTCTCCAATGGCTCACGCTGCGGCTCCGAGTTCAGGTCGATTCCCGCTATCACCGGCATCGGATGGCCCAGCTTGAGCCCGAGCAGGATCCAGTCCTCCAACGTGGAGCGCAATTCATCCTGACACTCGCGCAGGGTAGCACCAAAAGCTACGACAGCTTTGCAAGCGGGAACCCGTCCGACAAAGGTACCGTCCTCTAGCTTGTCGTAGACCGCCTCAGATAGAGCTGCTTCGACATAGTCGGTGAGGATGAATTGTAGACTCATCACGCTCGCTCGCTTCTAATCAACGCCATACTCAAGCACCTGTCCCGCGTATTCAACGGTATTGTACCAACATGCGGTAACGAGAGCAACGGCCACAGCCGTAACGGGCGTTGGCTACGCACGTCACAATCTACCGAGTGCTCGATCAGAGTAGCATAATTTGGAGAGCGGCGGCTTGACGCCGCCGTGCACGGCGCAGGCACTTCTGCTCACTCTAGGTCAAGTCTCTCGTACACCATCTCTCCCCCCACCATCGTCGCCAATACCTTCGCATCCCTTATCTCATCTACCGGGCACGTCAAGATATCGTTGTCCAGAACGACCAGGTCGGCCAGCTTGCCGGGCTCGTTCGAGCCTAGCCTGTCCTCCCAGAACAGCACCCGCGCCCCCTCGATGGTGAATATCCTCAGCGCCTCCTCCCGGGTGATCTCCTTCGCTGGCGTTAGCAGGCTCTCGCCCGTTCGTCCGTCGATTCTTCTCAAAGACTCCCAGATGGTGAACATCGGCTCGTAATGTGCCCCATCCGTACTCTGTGCCACCAACACGCCCTCATCCAGCCACCACCTCAGCGGCACCGAAGTCTTCCAGTAGTCTCCTCCCAGCATCCGCCTGTATGTGTCTGCACCCTTGCTGTAGTCGACGCTCGTATACGTGGTGATCGCGATGCCCAGCTCACCGCACCTCCGGACATAGTCCCGGGTCGGGTGCTGCACGTGCATCAGCACCCATCTCCTGTCCCCGATCGGAATCTCGCGGTTAACCTCCTCGTAGGCCTCCAGTGCCATATCGCCGCTCCGATCCCCGCCGCAGCAAACGTTCATACGCAGATTGTTCCGCGCGGCTGCCAGAGCCATCCGCTTCAGGCTCTCTGTGGACACGTATTCTATCCCCGTGGTCGGCCCGCCGAGGTAATGATTTTGCGGCCGGTTCATCAGGGCCGCGCCGAAGTTCGTTGGCCCGTCCAGCGAGGTCGTCACGCCGCATATCTTCAACACGTCGTCGCCGAAACCGCTCCCCGTCGCGTGCGCCAGCTCTCTCATCCATCTGTCGATCTCGTCCGCCGACTTCGCGATGTCGATCTCGTATGCAAAGCAGACCCTCATCGTCAGCTCGTTCCTGGACCATAGATCCTTGTGCATCGCCAGATGCCTCGCCGTCATGCTGTGGCCTTCGTAGGCGGTCGTCACCCCCGCCGCGTTGCGGTCCTTGATCTCTTCTCGCAGCCCATCCATCATCTGCCCGTAACTGGGGCGCGGCAACAGCGACATCAGCTTCCGGCGATAAGGGCTCAAGCTCCACAGGTGCATTCCATACAACAGCCCGTTCGGCTCGCCGGTCTCCGCGTCAAGCACCACCTCGATGCCGTGCTCCTCTGGTGGCGTGTCTTTACTAATCCCCAGCAGCCTAAGGCCGCAACTGTTCGTCAGCATCGGGTTGGGCGTTGTCCCCGGCGTTGGAACGTACACCGGGTTATCGGGCGCCACTTCGTCGAGGTCCCAGCGAGTCGGCCATCGCTTCTCTACCAACTTATCCGGCGGATCGTGGTAATCGGGAGGCTCTCCTATCGGCGACGTGCGAATCCATTCCCCCGGTCGCGCCTCCCGCACCTTCTCGGCGATACATTTCTTGATCGCCTGTATGGCGTGCAACCCTGCCAGCGAAAGGTATGTTGCCCTGGCCGTGCCGTGATTCGCCACGTGCGGGTGGCTGTCGATGAATCCGGGAAGAACCGTGTTCCCCTTGAGGTCGATCTCCTTCGTGTCCGCGCCGGCCATGCCCCGGATTTCGGCGGTCTTGCCCGCTCTGATGAACCTGCCGCCGCCAATCGCCACGGCCTCCGCGATAGAAAACTCGTTATCCACCGTTACGATCTTCCCGTTGTAAAGCACCATGTCGCAGTGTTCTCTAGCCATACTCCGCACATCCGCAAACCAATGATAGTCGCCCTTGATCTCAGGCGCCCAATGTCGGCGCCCACATCTATAGCACAGCCTGCTCGCCGCGTCAACACTTGCCCTGCCCTGTTACCTGCCAACAGGCCTGACGGCGGTACTTTAGTCCGCCGAAGGACACCCAGGCCCGCCATCGGCTTCCCCGTTTCCAATCAGACTCCTGCCAAGCGGCTTGACGGCGAGTGGCCAAAACCTGTTGACAATCGCCCAAGCCCTGTGCTAAACTGCGACAGGTCGAAAAAACATCCTCTCCACGGTACGCGTCTGCGCGATGCGCCGCGAAGTGCGCGGTTGAGGCTCAGTGCGCGCGTAATCAGCGTGATCTGTGGTCCCGTCTCCTCGCGGCTGAGGAACTAGGCGACGACTGCCTCTCGATACCTGCTCGGCGTGCATTTTCTCTTGTCGTGCCCATATCGGGGAAAATGCCCTGGCGTAGCGCACATTGCTCCTAGCCACGGGGCGAAACCCTGGGCCCTAGGCACGAAATCTGCGTAATCCCGTAATCTGCGTCAATCAGTGGTTCAGACCAAGGTCGCGCTGTGCGGCTTCGGGTCGAGTCTCATCGCCAAACATTGGCCTGTGTCCCGCTTGGGTCGAATAAAAAAAGGAGAGGACTGAGGAGATGAAGACGTTTGACCATGGGAAGATGATCAGCCTGGCTATGTTGGTGTTCCTCTTGCTCGGGCCACTGTCTGCCGCATGCACGCTAAATCCATTCGCGCCTCAGAAGAAGGACGTGGTAGAGGTGCCGTCCGGGGACCTGGGCTTCCTGGACGACATGCACCTGTACCTCGCGCTCGAGAAGGGCTACTTTGCCGAGGAAGGAATCAAGCCCAATTTTACCCGCTTCCGCTCGACGGCAGACGCGATCGGGCCCCTCTCGACGGGTGAGATCAAGGTGTTGCCCGGGGGAGTTGCCATCGGCATGTTCAACGCCCTGGCCCGGGGCCTGCCCATCAAGATCGTGGCTAGCCGATCGCTACTTTACATGCCTTTCGACAGCAACTGGTGGATGGTCAGGTCCGACCTCGCCGATAAGATCAAGACCGCCGCCGACTTGAAAGGGAAGAAGATAAACTTTATGGCCCCCGGCTCGGTGAACTACTACGCCGGAGTCAAGATCTTGGAGCGGGGCGGCCTCACCCTCAAGGATATTGAGCCAGTGCATCTCGGCATGCCGGATGCCGTGTCGGCGATGCAGGGCAAAGCCGTCGACGTATCCATCGCCATCGAGCCTTTCGTCGGCATTATGGAGAGCCAAGGAATAGCCCGCAGATGGGCCAGCACAACCGAGTTTACCGGCCCTTACCAGGTGGCTATCGTCACGTACAACGCGGACTGGGCCCAGAAAAGCCCCGAGCAGGCCAAAAGCTTCATGGTGGCATATATTAAGGGTATGCGCGACTATTATCGAGCTATGGTCGGCGGGACCAACCGCAAAGAGGTCATCGAGATAGCCACCAGGTATACCGCTATGAAAGATGCCGCCCAATACGAGAAGATATTCTGGACGGGGACACGGCCCAACGGCTACGTCGACGTGGCGAACCTCAAGGATCAGTTGGCGCTGTATGCCAAGAACGGCCTGTTGGAGGGCGCACCGGCCGACCTCGACAAGGCCGTCGACAACTCCTTCGTCGACTACGCCATCAGCAAGCTGGGCAGAATGCCAGAGTAGGCAAATCTCGTCGATGAGGTAAGAAATCTCTTATGTCCTATCTAATCGGTATCGACACCGGCGGTACCTTTACCGACCTGGTGATCGCCGGTGATGGCGGCCGCATATCCTTTTTCAAGACCTCCTCCACGCCAAACCCGAGAGATGCCATTTTGGAGGGATTGGGGATGGCCGCCAGCGCCGAGGCCATTACGCTTGAGGATCTCTTACGAAGAACCATTAAGTTCGTCCACGGCTCGACCTACGCTACCAACAACATCATCGAGCGCAAGGGCGCGGCGGTCGGCGCTCTGGTGACCGGAGGGTTTCGGGACACCATCGAGATGCGGCGGATGATGCGCCGCAGCAATTTTGACTTGCAGGAGCCCCGTCCCGTGCCCTTCGTCCGGCGGGACTTCGTCCTGGAGGTCACCGAGAGGCTTGATGCCGATGGGAACATTCTCGTGCCGCTCGACGTGCAAGAGGCTCGCCGCCGCATTCGCGAGCTCGTCGAAAAGGGGGCTGGGGCCATCGCCATCTGCCTGTTGCACTCCTATGCTAACCCTGCCCACGAGGAGCAACTGGTTGAGCTGGTAAAGCGAGAGGCCCCGCACCTATACGTGTGCGCTTCCTCAGAGTTGCTGCGCGAGATGCGCGAATACGAGCGAATGAGCACCACCGTCTTCAATGCCTATATCGGCTCGCTGGTTGCACAGCATTTCCATGAGCTGGCCGGAGACCTGCGGGAGGCCGGGCTGGCTACACCCCCAATGATCATGCAGCTCCAGGGCGGGGTGACCAGCACGGAAACAGCCATCCGCGTTCCCATCACCACCCTCAACTCCGGCCCGGCCGCCGGCACCATCGCCGCCCAGTACCTGGGTTCCTTGCGGGGCGATCCCAGCGTCATCGCGATCGACATGGGCGGCACCAGCTTCGACGTAAGCCTGGTCTGGAATGGCCATCCCCTCACGGCCCTGGAGCTGGAGGTCGAGAGGTACCCCCTGATGCTCCCCCGCATCGACGTCAGATCCATAGGCGCCGGCGGCGGCAGCATCGCGTGGCTCGATGCCAGCGGCGCTCTGAAGGTCGGCCCCCAGAGCGCCGGGGCGAGGCCCGGGCCCGCCTGCTATTGCAGAGGGGGAAGCGAGCCAACGGTTACCGATGCGGACGTCGTGCTGGGATATATCGACCCCGACTATTTCCTGGGCGGCGCAATGAAACTAGATGGCGAGCGGGCCCATCGGGCCGTCGCTAAACTGGCAAACCATCTCTCGATGGGAACTTCGGAGACGGCGGCTGGGATATATCAGGTGGTCACGGCAAACATGTATGACGCTCTTCGCCTGCTGACCGTCAACAAAGGTTACGACCCCAGAGACCTGACGCTGATCGCTTTCGGCGGCGCTGGCGCAACGCACGCCGCCATTCTCCACCGGGAGCTTGGCACAAAGGAGTTGGTCATACCGCATTTCGCGTCCACCTTGTCCGCCTTTGGCCTCCTGACCGCTCCCGTAAGGCACAGTTACGTACGCTCCTTCAAATGGCCTCTCGCCTCTCTAGATCTGGAAAGGGCTAACCGAATTATGGCCGAGTTTGTTGCTGCTGGGCGGGAGACGCTGAAAAGCGAAGGGGTGCAGGAGGACCGCATCCGGCTACTGCCCTCCTTGGACCTGAGCTACATCGGTCAGATACACCAGGTCAATGTGCCCATCTCCAGCGTCATACTGACCTCCGAGTCTCTACCGCAGATTCAGCAGAGCTACTCCCGCGCTTACAAGGCGCTCTACGGCTACGTGGAGGAAGACGCGCCGTTGCAGGTCGTGAGCTTCAGGCTGGATGCCTTGGGCGATCTTGGATCTTTTCCCGCTCTGCCCGCGTACCCTGTGAAAAAGTATGACCCCGAACACGCCCTGCGCGCCTGGCGGGAGGCCTACTTCACCGAGGCCGGGGGGTTCGTGCGGACGCCGGTCTACGATGCCGAGTTCCTCGACGTCGGCGCCGAGTTCGCAGGACCAGCGCTGGTCGACTACGTCAGTAGCTCTGCCGTCATCCTGCCCGGACAACGCGCACGCGTCGACGAATGGCTGAGCCTGGTGATTCGCTAGTTTCAGGTTCGAAACGGCACGCCGTAGGCGCGAGGTCTCCTCGCCATGGGGCCGGGCGGACATCCGTAGGGGCGGACGGCTCTGTCCGCCCGGGGCGGGGCGGGGGCGTCACGCCCATTCCGCACCGAATACTAGCCAGGCTGGAGGTCGTTTTGATCATAGACACCATCGACGGAAAAATCGACAGGGTTACCGCGTCTCTTAGCCACCAGGAAGTCTCCCACGTGGACCCCGTAACCTTCGAGATCATCAAGAATCGCACCAATGCTATCGTGGCCGAGATGGGCCTCAGCGTTCTTCGTACCGCCCATTCGGTGCTCTTCGCCGAGAGCAAAGACTTCTCCTGCGCGGTTTTCGACGCCGAAGGCCATCTCGTGGGGATGGCGGAGTATCTGCCGGCTCACCAGGGGCAGATGCAGAGCACTCTGGATGGCGTCATTCGGGCCGTAGGGATCGAGGGGTTCAAAGAAGGGGACGTGTTCATGACCAACGATGCCCTCCACGGAGGGTGTCATCCCCAGGACCTCACAGTCTTCGCTCCCATCTATTGGCAGGGAACGCTCATCGGCATAGCCGGTTGCATCGTCCACCACGTGGATATGGGCGGCATGGCCCCTTCCAGCTACTGCCCGGAAGCCACTGAGCTATTCCAGGAAGGCATCCGTTTTCCTCCGACGACCAAGCTGTTCGAGCAGGGCCGCCTGCGGCAGGACATACTAAACATCTTTCTCGCCAATATCCGTACGCCGGTGCCGCAGAAAGGCGACTTGATGGCACAGGTGGCGGGCTGCCACACCGCTATTCGCCGTGTCCTGGAAATGGTGGAGAAGTATGGCATCGATGCGGTGCGAGACACCTTCCTGATGGTTCAGCACTACTCTGAGCGAAGGACCAGGGAGATGTTCGAAGCACTCCCTGACGGCGAGTTCGAGACCGTAGACTACCTTGACGGCGACGGGATTGTGGACCGCAGCTACAAGATCAGATGCGCGATGACCATCGAGGGAGGCCGGGCCACCTTCGATTTGACCGGGAGTGACGAGCAGGCCAAAGGCTTTGTCAATTCGTACCTGGGAGGCACGGCAGCATCTCTCTACGTTGCCATTATGTGTCATTTGCCTCCCGATGTGCCCAAGAACTATGGCATCTTCGCTCCGATCGAGATCATCGCCGAGAAGGGCACCATCGTGAATCCCTACCCCATTGCTCCACTGGGTGCCTGCACCACTGAATCTGGTCAGGTCATCACCGAGGTAGCCAGGCAGTGCCTGGGCAAGGCCGACCCACCCCTGGCTACGGGGTGTTGGGGAGGCAACCTGGGCGTTCATTTGATCTGGGGCGTAGACTCGAGGACGAACAAGAGCTACGTCGGCTTGGTGCCGGAAGCTCTCGGTGTCGGCGGTGGCGCAAGAGCGACTATGGATGGCTGGCCCTCGTCCTCCTCTGTGAGAGGTGCCAACATCACCATCCCCAACGTGGAGATCACGGAGGCGGAGTACCCCATCCTCTATCGGCACCGCCGGCTGCCGGCCGACTTCGAGAAGGGAGGGGGTGGCCCAGGCAGATACCGGGGTGGTGCCAGTTGCACCTACGAGATAGAGCCCATTGGCAACCAGCTTCACTACTCGATGATCCTGGGACGCTACAGAAACCCTCCCATGGGCGTATTCGGCGGCGGACCAGGTAGCTTCTCCGCCGTAACGGTGAAAAACGCGCAGACCGGTGAGGTGCTCAGAAGCGTGCCCACCAAGGTGCTTGGGGAGGTACTCGAGTTGGGCGAGAGCCTGGAGGTCATTCCACCCAGCGGCGCCGGCTACGGCTCTCCCCTCGAGCGCGATCCCCAGATGGTACTGGAGGATGTGCGCCTCGGCTACTCCAGCATCCGGTCCGCCCGTGACCTGTACGGCGTTGTCATCAATCCCGACACCCTGGAGGTGGACCTAGCCGCGACGGCCAAACTGCGCCAGTCCCTTCTCCCTCCGGGAGCAGATCAGTCCCCTCTCCCTCTGGGAGAGGGTTAGGGTGAGGGCGAAATGAGCACATTACTCATCCGCAACGGCTACATCCTCGATCCGCTCCACGACCACGGCTGGGTCGAAGACCTTCGCCATTCCGACATCTTGATCAACGACGGGATCATCTCCGGCGTTGGCTCCTTCGCCGCGGAAACAGCCGACTCGACCATCGAGGCCTCCGGCAAGCTCGTCATACCCGGGCTGATCAGCGCCCATACGCACGCCACGACGACCTTCGATCGCGCCCTCGTCGATAACTGCCCCCTTGATCCCTGGATGCTCTACGTCGTAAACGCGTCGATGAGCATGACGCCCCGTGACACCTACGTCGCCACGGCGCTCGCTGCCGTCGAGCTGCTGGAGTCCGGTACCACCGCGCTGTTCGATCTCACCTCCGTCAGCCCCGCCGTTTTCGACGAAAAGGTCGAAGCCGTCGTCACCGCGTTCCAGGATGTTGGCATCAGGGCCGTGGTTGCGCCATCGGTCTCTGACCTTCCTTTCTCCAAGACGCTGCCGCTGCACATTGTGGCGGATCTCACAGGCCTCGATCATCTGGACATCCGTCCGTTGTACGATACGGCTGCTTGGTTGGACGGATGCCGCGGATTCCTCCGACGCTGGCACGGCAAGGACCCGCTCACCACCTGCTCGCTCGGGCTCTCGGGCCCGCATCGCTGTTCCCCCGAGGTGATGGAAGGCGTGAGCGAGCTGGTCCATCAGTACCAGACAGGTCTTCAAACCCACGTCTACGAGACCAAGTCTCAGTGGATCGCCGCCCAGCGCATGTTCCCGCGGGGCATGTTGCGCCATATGCACGAGATCGGACTGCTCGGCCCTCGCACCTCGCTGGCTCACTGCGTCTGGCTCGCCGAAGAAGATATCGACTTGATCGAGGAAACCGGCACGACGGTCGTGCACAATCCCATTAGCAACGTCAGGATCGGCAGTGGAGTCGCCCCCGTTCATAAGATGAGGGACAAGAGCATCGTCGTCGCGCTGGGCGCCGACGGCCCGGGCAGCGGTGACAAGGCCAACATGTTCGAGGTAGTGAAATGCGCCGCCCTCATCCACAAGCTCTACGGTCCGCGTGAGACCTGGCTGCGTGCGGGCGAATCTTTGAACATGTGCCTGGCTGGTGGCGCCGCGGTCCTTGGCCAGCCTATCGGCGCCCTTCGCCCCGGCTATCGCGCGGACATCTCCATCCTCCGGATGGATCATCTCTTCAAAATGCCCAAGGAGCACATGATCAGGCAACTGGCCTACAGCGAGCTGGGCTCATCGGTGGAGACCGTCCTGGTGGACGGTCGCACCGTCGTGTCCGGCGGCAGTGTGGTAACCGTCGACGCCGCCGCTCTCCACGCCGAAGCCCAGGAGATCGTCTCACGAATCTATGCCGACCTGCCCCGCCGCGACGCCCTCTTCAATGCCGCCGACGGACTCATCGGCAGAATGCTCGCCGCCGTCGACGGCTACAAGACCCCGCACGATAGATTGGTGCAGATGAAGTGAGAGGAAGGCGCCTTTTCGTCACCGAATGATTCGTACGCCTTCCCACTGGTCTCTTTCAAAGTCAATCTTCTTGCTGGCAGACGAAGGAAAACGAATGGCAAGGGTGGAGTTGTCCCGCCAATTAACGGCCATGCCCTCGCAGGTCTTGATCTCGAACACAAGACCTGTGTTCGACGGGGTCATCGGGTTGACCGTGCACAAGAAGGGCAAATTGGCGACGTTGGACCAGCGCATCCCGGCTGATGCCGTTCGAGGTGGAAAGCAAGCCTTAGAGCTGATCCCGGTCTGATGCTCTGTAGATCGCAGAGATGTCGTGCCCCTCGAACCACTCCCGAGCCTCATCTTCCGATTCGAACTTGGGCACCACCTTTGCCAATGGGTGCCATTAGCCCGATCTCTGATTTGACATAATGTACCAGTTCCAAGGCATATGGGGTCGGATAGCAGCCAATAAGCACGCTATACAGCGGTGGATTCGTCTAGTCGTTCCTGAGTATCACCGGCAAGTACATCCGGAAACCGCCGGTCTCGTCGAGCCTATAGTTCTGGCCCAGGGCAAGACCAGTGCCGGTGGCTCGCACTGTCGGACTAATCACCGACGTAGCTGTTACCATAAGCGTCTCTCGTACCGTATCGTCGAGTCCAACCGTGGGCGTGTAGACGGCGATGATGTTGACCAGTCCTGCCCACGGGAAATCTGAGGTGGCCGGCCCGGCGGTCACAGAAAAAGGAAGCCCCGGCACCGGCTGAAGCTGCCTGGGCGCAAGATAGGACTGCTGGTAGCTGGCATTTCCACCAGGGACATCCCCCCCGGCCGGTAGCGTCTGCAGTTGCGTCGGCGTCCGATAGTAGTACTGGTAGCTCCAACCCTGCGAAGACGAGGCGGTGATGTCGTAAGTACGCGAGACGGTGTCGTAGTTCTCGAGGCATAGCACGTGAGAAAACGGCAAGGTGGGGCTGATAATCGGCGCCACCGTGGGGCCCGTGAGCCCTGCGAGTCCACAACGGCCGCCGAAGGCGACCATCGGCTGATTGGGCGTATACGGCCACTCCTCGCCTGCTATGATCGTCTCTACGGGACCAATGAAGTTGTAGCCGTTGTAAAGGGCATAAGCAGCCGGCAGACCAAACGCATCAGAGGCGTTGCTGCCCGTCCCGAAGTCCATTGCGAATTCCACGGCTAGTGGTGCCGGCCATTCCCGCCTCAGCTCGAACGTGGTGTTCGGAATCGGTAGCCTGTCGCCAGGCGGTACGCGCCATACCTCCCAATGGGACCGGCCGTCGGTGCCAAATCGAGCCGTTACCGCGGCTTCCTGGCTGATCCACCGCGTCACCGTGATGGGTACCGATGTCCTGGTGGGCGCATCTGGAGGCGAGAAGTAGTTGAGGGTAATCACCGGGGAGATAACCCGGCTCGCCTGCGCCCCGAGGTCGGGGACGCGCAGTGCGACATAACCCTTCTCGGCCAGCTCGTTTAGCAAAGGTGGCACGGGAAGCTCAGTGCCACTCGCCGCCGGCCGGGTCACATAGGCCAGCGGGGAGTTCATAGCAGGCGAATACACACCTGAGAGCATGATATCCACCCAAACTCTTAACCCGGTCGGCTGGGCACTCGGCTCGACCCGTGCACGAGTGGTACCGCCCATAGCACTCGGTGCATCGATAAGTATACTGTGAAGGCTGCACGCCCAATACCACAATCGCTCCGAAAACCAATCGGGGACGAACCACAAACAACCGGGCAGAACAAGCAACCCTGTGACAAAGGCCAACTGCAGCCGGACGCGCAGAGGTCGCCACTTGCCCCCAGCGACCTCGTGGACAAGCATCCAAAACCGGTTCATCCTTGCCCTCCTTTGCTCACATCATACATCAGCCGAGCGAACGGCAGAACCCGTCCACACCGCCCTGGCAATCGACCGGCAGGCACATTATGCAGCAATCGATCGGGGTTGTCAACCCTCTCGGCAACATCCGCTTCAGGCGGCCCGTCACCGATATACATCATCTGGTTCGAGCAGTCGCATCCGCTTATCCGCTTCTCATCCGTTGCCACCGGGGACATTCTTCTCGGCCGTCTTCCGCAAAACTGCGAACAACACCGCCCATCGGCGATACACTTGACATAAGACACCTACTATGCCACTTCGCCGTCCGGGGACAGGCCAAACGGCGTGGATATCCTGGCGAGAGGTCGTGTTACAATGGAAACATGCCAGTCGAGAGCGCAAGGAAGTTGGGAGGCGGCTATGTGCGCAGGTAGTACCACTCCAAGGGTCGCCCTGCTGGGCACCGTGCTCGGGATTCTAGCGACCTTCTCTTCCGCGACGGCGGCGCACGCGCACGAGGGATGGTTCGTGGAAAGGGGCCTGTCTGCCGGCCCACGATTCCCCGCGGAACTCATCGGCCTCTCGGCAATGCTGGCGAGCCTCGGGTTTCTCGTGGCTGGAATGGCTCTAACCCGGGCCGGCTGGTACGGTAGGATCGGCACCGCGGCGATGCCTTGGCAGCGTTTCCTGCCTGTGGGAATGGAGTGGCGTTTGATCGCCACCTTGACCGGCATTATGCTCATCGCCAATTCCACGAGCGGCGTGTTTCTTGCCGCCGACCTTCGTCTGCCCGAGGGATGGCTTTCGCACCTAGCTGTTATCGGCCAGGTGCTCATCGGCATCCTGCTGCTGAGCCAGATTTCCTTTGCGCTGGCCGGCTTGCTTATCCTGGTAATGGCCGTCCCTTTGGCCATCCTGGCCTTCCCAGCCCCAATGCTTGTGGACTATGTGCTGGAATACGCGTCGTTGGGCGCGGCCCTCATCTTCGTCGGACTGAGCTCGTGTCCCGACCAGGTTGCCTGCAGTATCACCCGGATCGATGCCCGGCGCTTCTCGCACCTGCCGCTGCCCATCATCCGCATCGGCCTGGGCTTGAGCCTGATCGTCCTAGCGCTCCACAACAAGCTGGCGGACCCCGATATTGCCTTGAGCTTCCTCGACAAATACGCCTTCAACTTCGTGCCGGTTTTTGGCTTCGGCGACTTCTCGAACCTACACTTCGCGTTTTCAGCCGGACTCATCGAGCTTGGCCTGGGAGTCCTGCTGGTGGCCGGCGTGGCCACTAGGCTTGCCGCGGCGGCGCTCTTCGGCTTCTTCCTAACCACCCTCTTTTTGTTGGGACTACCTGAGTTGGTTGGACACCTGCCCCTCTTCGGTATCGCCCTGGCGCTTGCCTATCGTGGAAGCGGCCGCTACAGTCTGGAAGCAGCTTGCAGGGGGAGCATTCCACTGAAGGTGTGGACCACACGGTCGGCCCAGTAAATCTATCTGGCCTCGGGTCCCGCAGTCGAGCAGTGTTGCGAGTAGACCGCCAGTCTGCTATCGTAGTTGCTCGGACGTGGGCGAAGTACACGTGCCTGGCTTCTGCCACGATTGCCTGGTAACACCGTTTGCTTCAGTAATGGCCACCAGTCCTGGGCCACCTCTGCGCCTAGGGAAACGGTCCACTCCTAAGCAGGCTTCCTCAACTCCTCAGCCAATCGCTCGCGCAGCCAGACCCTGCTCAGGGTCTGGTAGCCCAGGCCCTTCTTTCTGGCAACGTCTTTCAACTGGTTGATCGTTTCCTCGTCGAGCCTGAGTGATACTAGCTTCTTCTTTGGCCTCGGCGGTCCGACGTACTCCGCCGGCACCTCCACGCCCCGATCCAGTATCTCAGACATATCGTGGCTCTCAAACCACTCTCGTGCCTCATCGTCCGACTCGAACTTGGGCACTTCGCTAGCCGACGGTAGTCGTTTGCCGGTTCTTCTGCTCGACATATCGCTGCCTCCAAATAACGTGACATACCCAAAGGCCGCTTTGACGCAAACACCTATGAGGCTTCGCATGTCAACTACTTCTTCTTGTATCGCCGCCGCTCACTTCTTGTCATCTCGTGAGCGCTGATCGGTCGAATCTTTTCAGCCCTTAACTCGAATACGACGAAGATGAATCTGCCAGAATCCGAACGACCGAGAGCATAGTACCAGTAGCCCTCGCGAATCCAGCGAGCATCGTTTAGGAAGACCTCCTCTATTTCGACGTCGGTAATAGTGTGCTTCAAGTTCTTGTCGATATTGCCATCGTCCCAATCGAAGCCTTTCCACCTCGTCGTCGTCACGTACCGATCCTCCAGGACGCCAGAAAGCTGTATATCTATTATATATACACTATTGAACTGTATTATACTCCTGAGCTTCCCGTAGAGCAAGGGTTTAAGACCGTGTGCCGCCGTGGCTGCGCTCTTCGGCATCGCCCTGGCGCTTGCCTACCGCGGAGGCGGTTGCTATATTCTCCTTGGCAAAGTCTTGACGCTGCCCCCGCACGGTGCTATCATACAGGCCAATCTCATTATTTCGTTTCACCTTGACATAACGTGCCGCACGGGGCGTCGAACGCGCCTCACATAAGCCGGCCGGTCTTCGGTTCATCGCTGCACCGACTTGAGCGAGCCTCTCACGACGACGTGACGACCCCCGTCGCTCTCAGGATGCCATTCGCATAGGCCAAATCTCTTCAGACGGCGAAGGAGGATATCGATGGCGTACTATCGCGACCTCAGGGAGCACATGGGGGCTTTGGAAGCCCTTGGCAAGCTGGTAAGGATTGGCAGACGCATCAATAAGGACACCGAGTTAATGCCGCTTGTTAGATGTCAGTTCCGTGGGCTCCCCGAGGAGGAGCGCAAGGCTTTCCTCTTTCAGAACGTGACCGACGTCAAGGGCCGGTCCTACAGAATGCCCGTCCTCGTCGCTTCCCACGCCGCTTCCACTGCGGTTTACGCCCTCGGTATGATGTGCGAGCCCCATGAGATCCAGGCGAAGCTGACCCGAGCTCAGCTTCATCCCATCGAGCCGCAAATGGTCGAATCCGGGCCCATCCACGAGGAGGTCCACGCGGGTGCTTCGCTCTTGGAGCACGGCGGCCTCGACGAGATCCCCGTGCCGATTTCCACCCCCGGCTTCGACAACGCCCCTTACTTCACCTGCGCCAACTTCGTCACCAAGGACCCCGAGACCGGTGTGCGCAACATCGGCAACTACCGCGCTATGATCAAGAGCCAGACCAGGACCGGCGCGCAGGCGGGTGTCGGGCAGCATATGGCCGTTCACTGGGAGAAGTGTCGCAGTCTGGGCATTCCCCTCCAGGCGGCGGTCGTCATCGGGGCCAGTCCCAACATAGGGTACGTCTCCGGGGCCAAGTTCGCCTACGGCGTCGACGAGTATGCTGTCGCCGGCGCTATCGCCGGCGCTCCCGTCGATCTCGTCAAGTGCAAGACGGTGGATCTGGAGGTCCCCGCTGGCGCCGAGCTGGTGATCGAGGGCGAGATTCTCACGGACGTGCTCGAGCGTGAAGCACCCTTCGGCGAGTTCACCGGCTATATGGGCGAGGAGTACAACGCCTACGTCTTCAACGTCACGGCCATTACCCACCGCAAGGACGCGATGTACAACGCCTTTCTCAGCCAGTTCACGCCCAGCGAGAGCAGCAAGCTCAAATCGCTTGGCTGTGCTGCCGGCTGGTACAAGTACCTGCGACACGACAAGGGTATCCCGGGCATCGTGAGCTGTGCCTTCCCGGACAACCCTGGTGGCGCCGGCCAGGCGTTCCTGGTCATTCAGATGAAGAAGCACCATCCTTCCGATAGCTGGACCGCCCTTCACGCCGCCGTCGGCAACGTCGCCAACTGGCCGCGCGTGTTTGTCGCCGTGGACGAGGACATCGACCCCTGGGACGCCGATGCCGTCAACTGGGCCATCAGCTTCAGGGTCGAGCCTCAGCGTGACGTTCGCATCGTCAAAGGCAAGGCCTACACCCTGGATCAGGCCGGCGCTCCGCCCATGTCTCCGCTGGCCGACAGAGTCTATCCGCCGCCCGACGGCGGCTCCGCCCTGTTGATCGATGCCACCATGAGCTGGCCCTATCGCCCCGTATCCCTCCCCAAGAGGGAGTTTATGGACAGGGCCTTGGAGATATGGGAGGAGGAGGGATTGCCGAAGCTCAATCTTCGCGCCCCCTGGTTTGGCTATTCCCTTGGCTGGTGGACGGAAGAAAACGAACAGGAAGCTCAGATCGCGCTGAGAGGGGAGCACTATCAGACAGGAGAAAAACTGGCTCAGCGAAGGATCAAGCTTTGATCGGCTGTGTGCGCGCGACCGCGGCCACGCGCCGCCTTGGAAACTGTCTCATCACGTAGGGGCGAGGTCTCCTCGCCCAGGGACTCTTGAGATAATTCCTTAATAAATCGTAACTACTCAGGTGGGATAAGCCGGCGGCCGGGTATAGGACCTGATTGCTGACACCGTTCTGGATCGGTCGATGTAGTGGGTGGAGATCAGGCAACCGCCCTATTGACACATATGCTAAACTTCAGGTGCGAGTGTGGTG
>JACQUC010000079.1 GCA_016210495.1 Chloroflexota bacterium | reverse complement strand
GCCAACCGCGAGGTTTACCGCCTGCTGAAAGACGGAGTGAAGGTCACGGTTTCCGACGAAGAGGGCGGCCAGCAAACAGAGAGGGTCGCCGTCGTGGATTGGAGCGATCCCGAGAACAATGACTTCTTTCTCGCCTCTCAGTTCTGGGTTTCCGGCGAGATGTACAAGCGGCGTACCGACCTCATCGGGTTTGTCAACGGGCTGCCACTCATACTCATCGAGTTCAAGGCAGTTCATCGCCGGCTGGACAACGCTTACAAGGACAACCTGCGGGATTACAAGTCAACCATTCCCCAACTGTTCTGGTACACAGCGATCGTTATTCTTTCCAACGGCAGCGAAAGCGTGATCGGCAGCATGAGCGCGCCCTGGGAGCATTTCAATCACTGGAAAAAGATCGGCGACGAGCAGGAGCAGGGCGTTGTCTCTGTTGAAACGATAGTACGGGGCACCTGCGAAAAGCATCGGTTCATCGACCTGTTGGAAAACTTCACGCTTTTCACTGACACAGGCGGGCCGCTTATCAGGATGATTGCCAAGAACCACCAGTTCCTGGGCGTGAACAATGCCATCAGGGCGATCCAGCACATCGAAGACAATCAGGGCCGCCTGGGTGTCTTCTGGCACACGCAGGGCAGCGGCAAGAGCTACTCGATGATATTTTTCGCTGAGAAAGTGCTGCGCAAGATCCCCGGCAACTGGACCTTCGTCATCGTTACCGACCGGCAGGAATTGGACGACCAGATCTACAAGACCTTTGCCAATGCGGGCGCAGTGATGGAAAAAGAGGCGCAGGCCGCGAGCGGCGAAAAGCTAAAAGAGCTTCTGGCCGAAGACCACCGCTACGTGTTCACGCTCATTCAGAAGTTCCGGACCGAGCCAGGCCAGATATATCCGAAACTCTCGGACCGCTCGGACATCGTCGTCATTACAGACGAGGCGCACCGCAGCCAATACGATATCTTCGCCCAGAATATGCGCAACGCGCTGCCGTACGCGGCTTTCATCGGGTTCACTGGCACTCCGTTGATGGCAGGCGAAGAGAAAACCCGCCAGGTCTTCGGCGACTACGTGAGCATTTACAACTTCAAGCAGTCCGTGGACGACGGCGCCACCGTGCCTCTGTATTATGAAAACCGCATCCCTGAGCTGCAGCTCACCAACGAGTACCTGAATCAGGATATGGAGGATGTGCTCGAACAGGCTGAGCTCGACCAGGAGCAGGAGAAGAAGCTGGAGCGGGAGTTTGCCCGCGAGTATCATCTTATCACCCGTGACGACAGGCTGGAGAGGATCGCCGCAGACATCGTCGCGCACTTCATCGCACGCGGGCACCGCGGCAAGGCAATGGTTGTCTCTGTGGACAAAGCAACGGCAGTGCGGATGTACGACAAGGTGAAGGAGCACTGGAAGAAATACCTGAAGAACCTGGAGTCTAGCCGTAGTTCCTGCGACCCGACAGAGCGGCAAGAGCTCGAGGACAAGATCAAGTATATGCAAGAGTCCGACATGGCTGTCGTGGTATCCCAGTCGCAGAACGAAGTCGAGGATATGAAGAAGAAGGGGCTGGATATCACCCTGCACAGGCGCCGGATGATAACCGAGGACCTCGACAAGAAATTCAAGGACGAGAAAGACCCGTTCCGGATAGTGTTTGTCTGCGCCATGTGGATGACCGGGTTTGACGTGCCATCCTGTTCGACTATCTATCTGGATAAGCCTATGCGCAACCACACGCTGATGCAGACCATTGCGCGAGCCAACCGTGTGTTCGGCCAGAAGGTGAACGGCTTGATTGTCGACTACATCGGCGTTTTCCGGGACCTGCAAAAAGCGCTGGCGATCTACGGCTCGGCCTACGACGGCAGCGCCAAAGAAGGCGAGTCCCCTGTGCTCGACAAGAGCAAGCTCGTCGACGCTCTCAGGCAAGCTGTCACAAGTATTGAGAAATTCTGCCGTGAGCACAACGTGGACCTGGCTAAGATACAGGCCGCGGAGGGCTATGCCAGAATTAACCTGCTCGATGATGCAGTCGAGGCCCTGATCGTCGACGATGAGTCGAAGCGAAGATTCCTCGCGCTCGCAGCCGACGTCTCCAGCCTGTTCAAAGCAATCCTTCCTGATGTCCACGCCAACGAATTCATTGCTGTCAGAGCCGTGACTGGTGTGCTGGCCGAAAAGATTCGACTGCTCTCGCCCGACCCTGGTATCGAGCAAGTCATGGCCGCTGTCGAGCACCTGTTGGACCGGTCGGTTGCGGCTGAGGCCTACGTTATCCGTGAGCCGGTGGCCGGGCATCGTCCCCTGATCGATCTGAGCAAGATTGATTTCGACGCGTTAAGAGCCGGTTTTGAACAGAGCCGCAAGCGCACGCGAGCTGAGCAGCTTCGCGCAGTCGTAGAGCACAGCCTCAGGCAACTGGTGCGGATGAACCGCACCCGTATGAACTATCTGGAAACCTTCCAGAGCATGATCGACGAATACAACGCCGGCTCCGTCAACGTGGAGGTTTTCTTCGACAGGCTCGTGAGCTTCGCTCGAAAGCTTAGCGAGGAAGAGAAGCGGGGCATAGCTGAGAACCTGACAGAGGAAGAGCTGGCGATATTCGATCTGCTAACCAGGCCCGATATGAAGCTGACAAGCACGGAGAAGACGCGGGTCAAGAAGGTTGCTCGTGAATTGCTCGCCATCCTGAAAAACGAGAAGCTCGTGCTGGATTGGCGCAAGCGCCAGCAGGCCCGCGCAGATGTGCGCGTCACCATAGCGCATCTGCTGGACATTCGACTGCCGCAAAGATACACTGAGGGCATCTTCCAGCAAAAATGCGAGCTGGTCTATCAGCACATCTACGACTCGTACTTCGGCGAAGGCCGTAGCGTTTATGCGGACGTCGCGTAGGGGGTTCGGAGCTACTATGGATGTAATCCGGCTCGATCAACGCGCCGCCGACTATCCCACGCACCTCTCAATCTGCCTGGGCCGCGATGCCCCACCCTCGCTGGCAGCCCTCGGCAACCTTGGCGCCCTTCGCCACAAGAAGCTGGCGCTTTTTTGCTCGGTCAAGTGCCCCGGCGACCTCATCCTCCAAACCTACGACCTCGCCCAGCGGCTCAGGCACGCGGGCATATGCGTCGTCGGCGGCTTCCACTCGCCCATGGAGCGCGAATGCCTGCACGTCCTGCTTCGAGGACCCCAGCCCATCATCCAGTGCCCTGCCCGCGGCATGGACAGGATGCGGCTGCCGGCGGACTACAAAGCGCCCTTGGAAGCGGGCCGCCTGCTGTTACTGTCGCCCTTTGACGCAAAGCACCGCCGTGCCACCGTCGAAGCCGCCATTACTCGCAATCGCTTCGTCGCTGCCCTGGCGGACACCATCCTCGTCGCCCACGCAGCGCCGTCAAGCAAGTTGGAAGACCTGTGTCGCGAGGTTCTGGGCTGGGGCAAACCGCTGCTCACGCTCGAAAACGAGCGTAACCAGCACCTTGTCGCGATGGGGGCGGTGCCCGTTAGACCCGAAACATCGGGTGAATGGCTGTAGGCGTGACACGGTCCGCGCCTCCGGTGTCCAACGGCCACGAGGGAGCGCAGCCGGTGGCGACTGGTCGTGATTACGCATAACTAACTATATGGCTTCGGGGATTGGACCTGGTTAGAGTCTTCGATGTGGACGACCTTGCAGATCTTACCGACGAGATGCAAGAGGCCTTGATCGTGGCCGCACGCGAGCAGTCCGCCGACTTGCTCGAAGAGATCCTTCGCGTATTCGGCATTGACGAGCGGCGATTTCCATGTTATGAACGGTTATAAACAGGGACTCAGAACAAGCCAGGAGCAAACCAGTGAGTAGAGTCGCATCTGTTCGCAGTGCTTCCTTTTCGCCGGAGGAATCGCGCCTAATTAACGAGCTGGCCGATGCCCTTGCGGGTGGCAGCTTCACCGAGCTAACGCGGATGCTCCTGCGCTACGTCGGCCTGCCTCTGAAGCAAATGCTCGACGAATTGCGGGAAAGTGGCATCGACCCCCACGAGCGGCTGTTCACAACACACGTCACGCCCCCGGATAGCGAGTCGCAGATCAAGGATTTTTATGCTCTTTCTTCGTGGCCTGAAACCGACGCGGTGCGCGATTAACCGTGGCCTGGTATCCAAAGCGACGCCTCTATTTCCAGCAGTTAGACGAGATGGCTACAACCACACATTTTTCTTGCCCTCGTGGAAAGATCCCGCGCGTGATGGCGACGATATGTTCGTCAACTTCCGATTTATGACAACCGTCGACGCCGCCTATCTCGGCCGGAAGCGTCGGGTCGCTCGGCTCAGCGTTCCGGCGCTGCTGGCGCTGCGCCGGCGCGTCGCCTATTTCTTCACCGACTACGCGCCTTCGCCAGCGGAACTGGCGCTAGCCGACGTAGCCGGGGGCCTGATCCGTCAGGATCGCAACCTGCACACCCTGGAAAAACGCACTCCGCCAGAGACATAGACTGTTATCAACCGTCTAATCGCCTCAACCGCTAGGCGACCGACTGGCAGGCGGCAGCTATGCGCCACCCTTCACGATAAATAAGGAACCACGTCGAATACCGCCGAAAGCAATAGGACGAGCGACGATAGCATCGTGACCAGACGGAGGAACCACTGCCCTTTAGTCTGCCGCTCGACCTTCCCCACAAACACCACGGAAGCCAGCACTAACAGCAACAACCCTTGCAGGCCGATCAGGCCGTTATACCACGGCCAGTAGCGGGAGCCGAAGTTCAGCGAATACGCCACCAAGACATACATTCCGCTGACCAGTAAGCTTACCACGGCGTACTCCAGCACGTCCGGAAACGTGCTGGTCCCTAGACCTAGCTTCTGGTGCAGAATACGTGTTTCTAGGGGCGTCCCGAGACGGGATCCCGATTCCATCGGGAGACGGCCCTGTCCGCCCAGGGTGGGGCGGGGCAATTTGCTTCTTGTGCTCACAACCTCCCAGGTGCTGCCGCAAACCAAAACCAGTAGTGAGAGCAAATAGACCCACTTGGCCAGCGCCAGGTCAGCACGCGCGGCTCCGATCCCCTCCAGGGCCAACCATACGCCGGCGGCAGACAAGAGCAAGACTAACGCCACTGCCACGTTGCGCGCGACGTGTCGGTTTAGCAACCTGGGTACAACCGTCGATATCTCTGTTGTTGTCCAAGACTCCGGAGAATTGGAACGCGTATTCATACATCCTCCTCGCGTCGAGTGCCATTGGTAGCACTCCAGCATACAAAACCTGTCGTGCCCCACTCTAAGAATCGTGGCCAGGCCGCACCAAAGCAACCTGCGAGCTGCTATGCCTTGGGCTTGCCCCGTTGTTTCGAAACGATAGCAACTGGGCCGTTCTTCCCTGCCAGGTCTCACTTGATATTACTTTAGACATCCGCACAAAAGCCATCGGCATTACCAGCGCCATCGTCGCCACATACAGTATCACCGCTATCGGCACGAATAATCCCAGTTCGACAGGAAGCAGAATTGATAATCCGCCGGCCACTCCAGGGAAAAGAATTACGAATACCGCTACCGCTGCCCCTCCCTTCAGTATGGTCAACCCCAGCAGCCGATATGAGCCCTGTTCGACGAGCCCATCGGCCGAAACGCCCCCCAAGCGTCCGAACACTGGCAGGCCAGCGGAGTACCAGTATAGCATTCCCACGATGAACACCCCGCCCACCACGTTTCCGGTGACTACTGGGATCAGATTATTAACAAAGAACTGGCTCCACGACACTTCGACACCGGCAAATATCCCAGCGGGGAACAAGAACATGTTGACGACGCTGTGCTCTAATCCAAGAGCAAAGAAAGCAAAAGTGGGAAACCAGATAAGCAGGAACTTGGAAGTGAGGTCTTTCGCCCGGTAAGCTTGCCAGACGGCCAAATCGACCAGCCATATACACAAGATGCCTCTGAAGAACGCCTCAAGCGGAGACAAACTCGCCTTGGCCAGGACGATCTTCTTCAACAATCCAACCCATTCCTCACCCCACATCGGGCCGACCAGTAAGTGTGCCCCCTGAATGATCACCACTGCTAACAAAAAAGCTCCTAGCAAATTGCCCGCGTAACTCCCGGCCCAGTTGCACAGCGTTTGTTTCCAGCCGACGCGCCGCGTCATCGCTCCCAGAGGTGTGATTAGGTAGTTCCCGGTGGAGAGCTCGGATACCGCCACTACGACCGCTATCAAGCCGACGGGGAAGACGACTCCCATAACCAGTTTTTGCAGACTCGTGGGCTCAACGCCCGCAGCGACCGCGAATGACAGTGTGGTCGCCATGGCGAGATAAGCAGCAGCAATCACGCCCAGAAGCAGCACCTGGCCAAACTTCAGCTTGCATTTCATCGCCGCGGCTTCGCTGGCAACAGATATGGTTTCCGTTACAGACTCCAGGCTATATAGTTTCTCTGCCATAAGGATCCTCGACCTGCTCCATTAATCCGCATGTTGGGGAAATTGGCTCGCGAGATTGGTCGCGGGCGGCGCTGAGCCCCTCGCCACTCGAACGACCGCGGATAGATTTCGAACAACGGCGCGAATCAACGCCACAAAAGTAATCATCCAGGCGCCCAGCGCAACGTACACGAAGAAGCGTGGAATGGGCATCAGGAACGGCAGGTCGATGACCTCCGTCAAGCGGTAGGTGCAAACTGTGTACATGCCCAACGGGAAAACGGCTCCCCAGTACAGCGGGCTGTAGGCCAGCGGGAGCTTCTTGTGAACGTGCCTCCAGATCCACAAGATGACGAGCATCGGGATCCACCACGTCCCCGTCGCCCAGAAGAAGAGGGTAAGCCCTTTTATGAAGGGCAACAGGTCCTTTAAGAACGCGGTGTCTCCAGCGTTGATAATCAAGATCGTGCCACTCAAGGCGGAGATTGCCACCGCTCCCATGTTCACCCAGTATGGTGGCGTTAGGTCTTCCGGGGAGAATTTGAAGAAAGTGTAACGAGAGAAGATCAGCGAGATTATCCAGATGTAGAACATTCCCCCAAACAACCACATCGCGAGGGCCAGGAACAGTACCAACTCGCGATAAGGTTCCAGGTGCGAGGCCAAAAGCCCACTCAGGACGGCGACTGACTGAGTGGCCACGATGGCGATGAGCCAGCCGCCATTGATACCCTGGTCGATAGGAGGTTTCGTCTCCTTGATCGTAAGGCCCACAAAGATCGCGTACATCAGGCACATCCACAGGAGCAGCGCCAACAGCCAGAGTACCGTCGCCACGGCGTAATTCCCCATGACCACCGTTAGCTGGCTGCCGAACATGCTGGTCCCGGCCACGGTGGTGAAGAAGCCCGGCCCCAACTGGTGGTCGAAAAGATCCGCGAAGAAGCGGCGTGGGAAACGCGTGATGCGCAACAAGGTCAACGGCCAGAGTGTCCCAAAAGCAACGATGTTAAGCCAGACCAGTGCAATCGCAATCTGACTCATCCCCAGGAGATGGGTCGCGACAGAGACTATTCCCGTGGCCATCACCAGCGCGAAATATGCGGGATGCAGGTCCCTTGCGGTGTTCATTATGGAGGTCCGGATCCGCTCATCAAATGTGCTTTGTCCTACCTCAACACGCGGGCGCTTCGCCACGTCCCCGAGCGGGAAATGAAGCTCTCCCCCATACTTCCGATCCACCGGTCGCATCGCCAACCCCTGTAAGTTGGATAGTGCGCCGTCGTTTTCCACGACGCCTGGTTTGCCTACGCTCATTATGTGTCCTTGTGCACCTGGTTGGGAACGTCCATTGTGCTAGAGACGTAGCTAAATAAAGAGACGGCTTCGGAGCCGTCTCTTGCGCTAAGGAACCCTAGCTGAAACGATAGGTGGTTGTATGTTCTAAGAGATTATCTGACAGCTAATCATTGTGGGCGTGGTCGCACGAAGTGATGTCTTACCGCCTGGACCGCAGCCTCCGTGCGACTCTTGGCGTGGAGCTTGGAAAGGATATTTCTAAGGTGAAAGCGGACGGTGGCCTCGCTCAACCCCATACTCTTGGCGATCATTGCGTTGCTGAAACCCTGCACCAGATGCTCCAGCACCTCCCGTTCTCGCGGGGAGAGCCCCTGCTGCCCGTGTTTTAAGCCTTCTCCCAAGGTAAGGAGCGCTTTCGAGGCCAAAACGGGGGTGAAGGCAGCTTCCCCCATCGCCGCCCGCTCGATCAGGTCCAGCACCTCGCCAGAGGTCAGGTTCTTCACGATGTAACCCTGGGCTCCGGCTTTCACGGCTTCGAAGAGGTCTTCTTCGTCATCAGAAACCGTGAGCACGACCACCCTGACGGTCCGCAGTTCGTGCCGTATTCGCCGGGTCGCCTCTATCCCGCCTATCCCCGGCATATGGATATCCATCAGCACCAGATCGGGGGTGAGGTTATGTGCCAGGTTCAACGCCTCTTCTCCATTGCTTGCCTCTCCCACCACCTCGAGGCTCGCTCTTGTAGCCAATAGCGCAGCAAGCCCTTGCCGAAAGATCGGATGGTCGTCCACTATGAGAATCCTGACAGACATTCTTCACCTCCGCGTTTCTACGGGCAACCGCACCAACAGCGAGGTGCCACGCCCTCGACTGGACTCGATGTCAAGGTGGCCGCCCACGGACTCCGCCCGCTCGCGCATCATCTGCAGCCCAAAGTGACTGCCCCTGTCATACGTCTCGTCGACGTCGAACCCAAGACCATTGTCCTGGATTTCGATGGTCAGCCATTCGCCATCCCCGTAGATCTTGATTGACGCAGCCTGCGCCCTTGAATGCTTCTGTACGTTGTGGATCGCCTCTTGGATTATCCGGATCCCCTGGACCTCCACGGCCGGGGCTAGACCTTGGATCGGGGCGCCCTCCAGGCTTTCCAAACGGACCGGTATCTCCTGTTGCTTGTTGATGCCTCCTATGTACTCGTTCAGCGCGTCCAACAGACCGTGCATCCTGATGGAGGGAGTTCTCAAACCTAAAATCGATTGGCGTACATCCACGTATGCTTTCAGCGCAACTTCCTGAAGGCCGGTTAGCTGTCCCTGGGCAGCTTGTGTCTTCCCCTGAGCCAACAGCTCGCGTGTGGCGGTGGCCTGAGCGGTTATGCTCCCTAACATTTGGGCGAGGCCGTCGTGCATTTCGCGGGCAAGACGCTGCCGCTCCTCCAGGGCCGAAAGGGCACTCAGTTGTTCTAGCATCCGAGCATTGTTGATGGCAACCGCTACATGGTTTGCCAGGCCAGTGAGAAGCCTTATGTCCCTCAGACGAAAGGAATGCGGCGCATTATAGCCCACCATCAGAGCCCCAATGGGCTTCCCGGCTATCCGCACAGGAACGACCAGAACGGCCCGTAGCTTTGTCTCGCCCAACCCGGGATCGATTGCTGCCAGATCTTCCGATCCGAGCTCTCGCTGTGCGTCCTTGACCATCATCACTTGCCCGGACTGGATAGCCTTGCCGATCAACCCTTGCCCCAACTGTAGGTTGATGCTCTCGAGGTTTCCGCCAGCGTCACCAGCCACCAGGCGCCACCTTACCTCACCGTTAGATTCATTGAGTATCGCCAGCCCGGCCGCGTCGCTGGCGAAGAGATTGCGTGCTCTCTGGACCGCGGTTTCTTTTATCGTACTCGCTTCGAGAAGTGCGGACAGCCCCATGCCGATCTCATAAAGGGTTTCCAGCGTCACAGCCTGGGATGCCAGTTCGTTGCTCCGCTGACCTAGCTGGTTTTGCAACGCGTCGATGAGCACTACTGAGATCCGTGCATAATGGCATGCTGGCGATCAAGGCCACTCTAGCCCTACGTTATGCCGAAGCTGATTTGTGGGCT
Source organism: Chloroflexota bacterium (assembly GCA_016210495.1). The sequence continues at coordinate 63 of JACQUC010000079.1, read as the reverse complement.
GCCAGGTCGCTATGTCATCAGGCCAAGACGCGGGACTAGACCAAGTTGCCGGCCGGGGTTCGT
>JACQUC010000090.1 GCA_016210495.1 Chloroflexota bacterium | reverse complement strand
GCTACGGGAAACAGGACCTCTCGCGCGAGTTCGTCGACGCCTACGTTGAAGCCAGCGGCGACCCCACCCTGAACGCAGTGCTGCCGTTTTACAAGTGCTACCGCGCCTACGTGAGGGGCAAGGTCGAAAGCTTCAAGCTCGACGACGCCTACCTCTCCGACTCGGACAAGGCGAAGGCCCTCAAGAGCTCCCGCCGCTATTTCGAGCTTGCCTACTCCTACGCTGCGAAGCCGCCTGTACTCATCATCATGGTCGGCCTTGTCGGCACCGGCAAGACCACCGTCGCGCAGACGCTGGCTCAGACACTAGGGGCCAAGGTCATATCGTCAGATGTGGTCCGAAAGACGCTCGCCGGCATCCCGCTGACCGAGCACCGCTATGACGAGGTTGACACCGGCATCTACTCGTCCGAGTTCTCCCGTCGGACCTTCGCGGCGTTCTTCGATAACGCCCGCCACCTGTTGTCCAAAGGCGAGTCGGTGGTGCTCGATGCCACCTTCCAGCGGCGGTCAGACCGCGCCCGCGCGAAAGCCATCGCCGACGAGTTATCCGCTCGCTTTCTCGCCGTCGAGTGCATGCTCCCGGAGGACGAAGTCAAGCGCCGCCTCGAACAGCGGATGAAGGAGCCGGCCGTATCCGACGCCCGCTGGGATATTTATGTGCAGCAGAAGACCACCTTTGAGCCCGTCACCGAGCTTGCGGACTCAGAGCATATCGTTGTCGATACCTCCGTCGTCTGGAACGATGCCCTGGCCCAGATAGTACAGAGGACCGACCCATGAGAGGAGCATAAAATGACAGATCATGACGTCAAGGATATCCGGCAGGCGAACTCGGGAGTCCTCCGCATCGAGTGGGCGGCCCGGGAAATGCCTGTGCTGCGGTTGATCGCAAAACGGTTCGCCGATGAGAAACCCCTGGCCGGTTGCCGAATCGCCGCCTGCCTCCATGTCACGACAGAGACCGCCAACCTCGCCCTGACCCTCAAGGCCGGCGGCGCGGACGTCGTCCTCTGCGCCTCCAACCCGCTGAGCACGCAGGACGATGTCGCGGCGGCGCTGGTCGCTACCTATCAAGTGCCGACGTTCGCGATCAAGGGCGAGGACAACGACACCTACTACGCCCACATACGCCGGACGCTCGACCACAGGCCACAGGTCACCATGGACGATGGGGCCGATCTGGTGAGCACGTTGCACAAAGAGCGCACCGACATCATCGGGGACGTTGTGGCCGGCACTGAAGAGACCACCACCGGCGTCATCCGGCTGCGCAGCATGCACCGGGCGGGCAAGCTGCGCTACCCCATCATCGCCGTCAACGATGCCATGACCAAGCACCTCTTCGACAACCGCTATGGCACCGGCCAGAGCACCATCGACGGCATCACCCGGGCCACCAACACACTGTGGGCAGGGAAGAAGGTCGTCGTCTGCGGCTACGGATGGTGCGGGCGAGGGATAGCCAGCCGGGCCTCAGGCATGGGCGCCCAGGTGATCGTCGTCGAGGTCGACCCCATCCGAGCCCTCGAAGCGCTCATGGAAGGCTTCCAGGTCATGCCGTTGACGCAGGCGTCCCGGGTGGGGGACATATTCATCACCGCCACCGGCGATGCCGGCGTCATCGACCGCAAGCACCTGGAGCTGATGAAAGACGGCGCCATACTGGCCAACAGCGGCCATTTCAACGTTGAGATCAACATACCCGAGCTGGAGAAACTGGCCGCGAGCACGAGGGAGGTGCGCCCATCAGTTGCCGAGTACAGGCTGCGTGACGGGCGGAGCCTGTTCCTGCTCGGCGAGGGCAGGCTCATCAACCTCGCTGCGGCCGAGGGGCATCCGGCAAGCGTCATGGACATGAGCTTCGCCAACCAGGCGTTGAGCGTCGAGCACCTGTGGAAGAGCAGGGGCAAGCTGGCGACCGGAGTCTATCCCGTGCCCGAGAAGATCGACGCCGAAGTGGGCAGGCTGAAGCTTGTCGCCATGGGCGTGCACATCGACCGACTCACACCGAAGCAACGCAAGTACCTGTCAAGCTGGGAGTCCGGTACCTGACACGTACCTTACTCCCTTCTCAGTTCTCCCCCTTTCAGTAAAGGGGGAGAAGGCGGATTACCGATAGTTCAACCCTTCCGAAGGAGCCTTTCGCGGGAAGCTGCTGCCTCAGAAGCCATGCTGCCTCAGAAGCCCTTGACAAGCACGGTGTCATGACATATGATATCCTAAATTCCGTGGCGGTGAGGACATGGCCCCGCGTGCAGACGTATCCGGTTGACATCCCTTTTCCTGAGGAGGAGTGTGGAGATAGGAGTTCCCGTACCCTCACGATGCATCATCCTCATGTCCTATTCCAGGTCTAAATCGCGTTATCCTGGTATGGCTTCGCAGCCATCTTCCTTCGCTCTTCTTTCGAGGCGTCGGGTTGTGCGGTCCGTCCGGTGGCATTTCTTTGAAACCCGTTTACAGTAAGCTTTCGTATTCGGTTGTACTGACACTGTTGGGACACAAATAGG
>JACQUC010000089.1 GCA_016210495.1 Chloroflexota bacterium | reverse complement strand
CTTCCTTGGCAAAACCATCCAGGTGGGCGGGCCCGAACATCTCAGCAACGAGCAGATCGTCGACGAAATCGTCCGAGCCCTTGGCAAGCGGCGTCCCAAGCTCCACATCCCATTAGCGCTAATGAGACCAATGGTGCGGGCTATGGAGACCGTGCTACCCAGCCCACCCATCACCACCGCCCAGTTGGCTATGCTCTCGCTGAGCAACGTCACCGACCTCGACTCCGTCCCAACTCACTTCGGCTTCACCCCCGCGTTCCTGAAAGACAAAATCGAGTACGTTAGGCGGTAATAGCGAGGTGTTCGGCGCAGGCTTATCTGCGGCTTGGTTGGACGCAACTGGCGTAGGGGCGCGCTCTCCGCACCCTGGACGCTGGGAGAAGCCTGTAGTGCGGGGGCTTGTCCCCCGCTGGGGTGCGGCCGGGGGCTCACCTGGCCAAACATCGCGCCGAGATGGACGCTTGTCCCCTGCCGGAGTGGGGGTCGAGACAGCCGGGCGTTGACCACCACCGTCCGGTCGGCCATCGACTCGGTCACGAGCACGACGATGCTGGATTTCACCGCGCTGCGCCGGCCCTCCAACGCCCTCACGGCGGCCTTGAGCTCTGCCGGGCACGCCTTCAGCCTCGACGCCCTGGCCTATCCCGCCGGCACCGTGATACCCGGCTTCCAATTCAGTGCCCCTGTCGTCACCACCGTCTACTACAGTGCCGCCGACGTCCTCGGCATGGACGAAAACCAGCTTGCCCTGCTGTACTGGAGCGGCACCCAGTGGCAGGACGCCTCGACCACCTGCACGCCCACTTCCGCTTACACCCGCTATCCCACCGAGAACCGCATCGCGCTGCCCATATGCCGCGTTGGCGAGTTCGCCCTCGTGGGCCAGCGTACCGTTTCCCCGCTCTTTCTGCCCGGTATATACAAGAACTGACCCCCTCGGGACTTCCCCAAGTCTCTGCCTTGAATGTCGACACTGTACGGACCATTGCAGAAACGTAGGGGCGTCCCGAGCCGGGATCCCGATTCCATCGGGAGACGTCCGCTGTCCGCCCTGGGGTGGGGTTGGGCTCAGGCGCTCTGCAATCTGGCGCAAACTACCAGAGCCGCAGGACGCCGTGATCCGGCGCTTGGAAATCATTGGCGAGGCAGCTAAGCACATTCCTACAGGCTGCACGCCATCGAACCGCCTATCGCCCGGCCAGCAGCCACGGAAGCCGCTCGAGCAACGGGATCACCGCCACATTCAACGTGGCGAAGCCCGCCGCAAACGCCCCCAAAACGAACAGTGGCACCCGCTCGCGCTGGCGTGCTGATAAGCCACAGGTCGAGCGGCTTCGACGCAGTATCCACCACGTGGCGAGCCCGGCGAAGACCAACCCCGCCAACTGGAAGGCCCGCTGATACGCCAACAACTGACTTAACGTCGCGGCGGTGCTCAGACTCAAGCCCAGCGCGATCGCCAGCGCCGTCGGGAGGCAGCAAAAGCTGGCGATGACCGAGCCAGTTATGCCGGACGCTATCGTTCTCCCTTTCCAGTGAGACGGAGCGCTGGCGCCAGCGTCAACCGGCTCAGGAGCCTTCTCGTCCATCTTTGGGCCGGGTTTGTCCAGATGGACCGCCATAGCAATTGCATCCTGATCGCCTGGTAGGGCTCCTTCCGCAGAAGGAGGAACCGCCCCTACCACAGACCCATGTCGTGCCGGACTATTCAATCGAGCCAAAAGTTCCCGATTCGATGGCTCCGTGAGAATCGAGCCATCCGGAAAGACGATAGTGGGCACAGACTTCATTCCGCCATTCAACCGCACAACCAGGGCCTGGGCTTCCAGGTCCGCTTCTATGTCGATCCAGTCATAGCTCGCCCCGTGCTCGTCGAGAACCTGCTTCGCTCGACGGCAGTCGCCGCACCAATCTGTTGCGTACACCGTGATCGATTCGCTTACCACAATGATCTCCGCTTCTATGGATCTCGCCGGGAATCCCAGGATCCAATTATAGCGCATCCTCCAGGTAACTCTGTAGTCTGAACTACAGTTGACTCGTGTTCGGTGCGAAATGCAACCTGTAGGGGCGTCCCCGGCCGGGATCCGATTCCATCGAGATGTCGGCCCCGTCTCTACACACAGATACAACACCAAATACCCGGCTTTTATTCCCTCGCTCTGGTGTCGCGTCTCCCGAAGACAAAGACGTTCTGTCAGCTACGCTACAAACAGGTGTGCGCTCAGTGTGATATTCTGGTACGATTGATCAAGAGCACAAGGGAAACGAATTCGGGAAGGATGGACGGTATGGATAACGACGGCATCCGGATGTACGGTACCACCTGGTGCATCGACTGCAAGAGGGCCAAGAAGTTCTTTGGCGAGCATCGCGTGCGCTATCAGTTCATCGACGTAGAGGAGGACCAGGGCGGGTTGCGCATCGTCGAGAAAGTGAACCGGGGTAAGCGAATCGTCCCCACCATCCTTTTTCCCGATGGCTCTGTAATGGTCGAGCCATCGAATGCCGACCTGGCGGCGAAGCTCGGGCTTCAGACTTCCCCAAGCTGCCCATACTACGACCTGATAATCATCGGAGGTGGACCAGCGGCGCTGACCGCTGCGCTATACACTGCCCGCGAGAAGATCGAGACCCTGGTCGTAGAGCGAAGCGCGCTTGGTGGCCAGGCGGGTGTCACCGAGCGGATAGACAATTACCCCGGCTTTCCGGAAGGCGTAACGGGAGCGGAATTCGCCGAACGCCTGGTCCAGCAGTGTCGCCAGTTTGGCGTCGAAATGCTGTCGGCAACGGAGGTCACGGCGATGGGATTGGACGGGGAGGACTGCTGGGTCGGGTTTGCGAACGGGCAGCGGGCAAGTTGTCGTGCCATCCTGCTTGCTCCCGGCTCGAAGTATCGGCGGCTGGGAGTTCCCGGGGAAGAAGATTTTATTGGGGCGGGCGTACACTTCTGCGCTACCTGCGATGGGCCTTTCTACAAAGATCAGGAGGTCCTGGTCGTCGGCGGCGGAAACTCGGCCGTCGAGGAGGCTGTCTTCCTCACCAAGTTTGCGCGCAAAGTCAACATTGCCTACCGTGGCACCCAGCTCACAGCAAGCGCAGTTGCTCGAGAAAAGGCGCTTGCCAGTCCGAAAATCGCGGTGCATTATGAGACAGTTGTGGCTGAGTTTCGGGGCAAGGCGCGCCTCTCGTCGGTAGTGATCCGCAACGTGAGGACCGGCGAGACGAACGAGGTCGCCTGCAGCGGGGTATTTGTCTTCATCGGCCTGGAGCCCAACACCAAATGGCTGAAAGGCTCTGTCGAACTCGACGATATGGGATTTATCGTTACCGATAGCTCTTTCCGAACCAACATGCCGAACGTGTTCGCCGCGGGCGACGCGCGAAAGGGCAGCACCAAGCAACTGGTAAGCGCGGCGGGTGAGGGAGCGGCATCGGCATTGATGATTCGCCACTTCCTCCAAAGCGCTAAGGTGCTGCCGAGCAGCAGAAACGACTGAGCGGGCAATTGAGAGTGTCACCCAACTACGACTTAGTCGTCATTGGCGCGGGGTCTGCCGGCCTGACAGCAGCCTCATTTGCGGCAAGGTTAGGCGCACGGGTAGCCCTGGTGGAGCGGCATCGCATCGGTGGGGACTGCACCTGGACGGGTTGTGTGCCGAGCAAAGCATTGCTCAAGGCTGCGAAAGTGGCGCAGGATATGCGACGAGCGGCCGAATTCGGCCTGCCTCCAGTATATCCTACTATCGATCTGAAACGGGTTATGGCCCGAGTTCGGGGGGTTATCGAGAGCGTCTACCAGTTCGAGACACCAGAGGCGCTGGGCGCGAAAGGGATCGATGTGATCCTCGGAGCGCCCCGTTTTGTCGATCCGACCAAAATCAGCGTCGACGGACGCGTTATCCATGCTAAACATTTCATCATTTGCACCGGGGCCAATCCCTTTTTTCCAACTATCCCGGGTTTGGCCGATACACCCTGTCTAACCTATGAGAGCATCTTTGGTCTTGAGGAACTCCCTCGTCGCCTAATAGTTCTTGGCGCTGGTCCTGTTGGCGTCGAATTAGCCCAGGCATTCCAGCGGTTGGGCTCGTCCGTGACGTTGATAGGGCGACCCGATCGCATTCTGCCAATCGCCGATCGGGAAGCCAGCGCCGTGCTGGCCGACCAGTTGTCCGCGGATGGCGTGCGAATCCTGACAGGTGCTGAGGTCACAAAGATCGAGAGCCGAGACGGCGCCCTACTCGCCTTCGCGGGCAAAGAGGAGTGCGCGGGAGATGCTCTCCTGGTAGCCGTTGGGCGCTGGCCCAACGTCGGCGGCCTGGAGCTGGAACGCGCTGAAATCGATTACACTGCTCAAGGGATCAGAGTAGATGCCCACTTGCACACCAGTCAGAGACACATTTACGCGTGTGGCGACGTAATAGGGAGTTTTCAATTCTCTCATTACGCCGGCTGGCAAGGCGCAATGGCTGCGCGCAACGCACTACTTCCAGGCTCCAGCCGAGGAATCCGCCCAACGGTTCCATGGGTGGTCTTCACTGACCCGGAGATTGGGCAAGTTGGGATCAGCGAGAAGCAGTCACGTGACGAGAATATGCCGACAAAGGTTCACCGGTGGCCTCTCGAACGCATCGACCGGGCGCAGACAGAAGGCGAACACGATGGGTTTCTGAAACTAATTACCGGTCCAAATGGCAGGCTCTTGGGTGGGACAGTAGTAGCAAGCTCCGCAGGCGAATTGATCAACGAATTGTCGCTGGCGATCGAGAAGCGACTGAACGTGAGTCACATTGCGACAACAATTCATGCCTACCCGACCTACGGCTTTGGAATTCAGCAGGCCAGCGCAGAAGCGGTCGCGTCACGCCTCATCAATGGCTGGAGGAAGCGATTGCTGAGTGTTTTGGTGCGGCGGTAGCTGATGGAGAAGATCGACCGGTCTGTTTCGGTTGAGCCCTCTGGCAACATCGACTCCTGCAGATGTTCCGCTATTGATTGGTTAGTCCCTGGGTAAGTCCGTATACGACATCTTTTACGGAGACTTGATTTGTAAGCTAGACGACACTGTTTTGGTCCCTTGCCTTCTAAAATGGCACTAACGGAATGGCTACCGAGTACAGGAACTAAGGACAAATTAATCGCAGGCTCAGCATCCGGTTAGTGGTGGTATGTGGTGGTATGTTTAAGGGGGAAGCTGGGGAAAATGCCGGAAGTCTTTGGAAAGAAGACGGCTCTAAGCGTAAACTACGTGTTCTACGAGCTCACGCGCAGCGTCTGCCCGGAGTGCCGTCAAGTCATCGACGCTCAGATCATCTTGCGTAACAACAGAGTTTACTTGCGCAAGCTCTGTGCCGATCATGGCAATTTCGAGGCGCTTTTCTACGGCGACGCGCAAGCTTATACCTCCTCGGCAAAGTTCAACAAGCCAGGCACGATTCCACTCCAGCATACGACTGGGATAGAGAACGGTTGCCCCCACGATTGCGGCCTTTGTCCCGATCATCAACAGCACGTATGCGTGGGGATCATCGAAGTAAACAGTTCCTGCAACATGGCTTGTCCGCTCTGCTTCGCCGATG
>JACQUC010000088.1 GCA_016210495.1 Chloroflexota bacterium | reverse complement strand
GTCCCGGCAGGCCTTTATAGAGGATAATCGCGCTGCCTGGCTTGTAAGTGAGCTGGATCTGGGTGCGCTGGCCAGGACTCGCCGGAATCTTGAACCACTTCGGCTGGTAGTTCAGCAGATACTGTGAAGCCGAGCCATCCAGCGGCAATGTGGCGGCGTCGATCCAGGTTACGTTGCGGGTCGTCGCGAGCCGACAGGCCGAGAAAGTGGCTCTGGCATTGTCCGGGTCGGCGACCGTGGCGCTGATGCCATCGCGCTCATTCACCCACGTAGCCTGTGGATAGCTCTGCAAGAAGCTGACCGTACCCGTGGGCGAAGTCGTCACCGAGATCGGGTTCCCAAGCGGAATGGAAGGGCCAATGCAGTTCCCGCTGGTGGAAGACAAGCTCACGTTGTAGATCTGGCCGGAAGCACCCCAGAGGTAGCCCTTCACGATCGTGCCTTGAGCCGAGCCGGAAGCCGCCGCGCTCAGCAAGGCGAAGCCTTTGGAGCGATTCACCGTCTCCCTGGTGGTCTGCTCCACATTGCCGGCATTGTCCACCGAATAGAAGGAGACTATCGTGGGAGTCACGATGTCGGCGTTGACCATGAAAGTCCGGGTATAGGGCGTCCAGCTCCTGGTGAGGCCGCCCTCCAGCTTATAGTAGGTTGGCCCCAAGCCGCTAACGGTGTCCGTGGCGGCGAGCGTCACTTTCACTACTGGAAGATAGATGCCGCTGGCGCCGGCCATGACCGAGAAGTTGACATTGGTCGTCGGAGCCGTCTTGTCGAGCTTCACGGTGAGCGGAGTCGCGCTCGTAGTCAACCCTGCATGGTTGGTACAAGAGCCGTTGAAGGCAGTGCCCGCCGTGTCAGCGGTTTGGGTTTGATTGGCAGTGCAGAACACCGGACTGCTGATGGAGTCGCTGCCTGTTGTGCCAACCGTGACATCGCTGGTGTACCAGCCGTTAGTCCCGGCAGTGCCCGCGGTGACCGAAAGCGCCGCAGAAGGCGGTGTCTTGTCTAACTTGACCGTGAGCGGAGCGGCGCTCGTAGTCAACCCTGCGTCGTTGGTACAGGAGCCGTCGAAGGCAGTGCCCGCGGTCTCAGCGGTTTGGGTTTGATTGCCAGTGCAGACCACAGGGCCACTGATGGTGTCGCTGCCTGTTGTGCTGACCGTGACATCGCTGGTGTACCAGCCGTTGGTGCCTGGAGTGCCCACGGTGACCGATAGCGCCGCGGAAGGCGGAGTCTTGTCGATATTGACCGAAAGACTCGTGCTGACTTCGTTCCCAGCTTTGTCGACAACCGTCCCGTTCACAACTTGACCGGCGCCTTCGCCAGCCAAGTTCACGGGACCAGGGCAGGAAGCTATGCCAATCAGGGGAACGCCGTTGACAGAGCCGTCGGCGCATGTGAACGTGACCGTGGCGTTGGTGTTGTTCCAGCCCTTGTCATTGGGATTCGGGGAAATCGTTCCGGTGATCGTCAGGTAATCGATTATGAGACTGCCGTTCACAAAGCTGAAGCTGTAGTTCTGAGCGTGCAGTGTGCCACTCGTCACCGCAATTGAATACACGCCGATCGGGCTATCGTTCATGTTGGTATGGACGAATGCCGGAGCACCGGTGACCCCCGAGGTCTCCAGACGCTCGCTGTTAACGAAGCCCGTGTAGCTGACGGTCAAGGTTGGATCAGGCTGCCCCTGGATCTTGGTCTTGTTATCGGCGGTCACGGTGAGAGGCGCCGGGGTGATGTTGGCTGTGGTCGTGGCAGCGCTGTTCACGGTGTAGTTGCCCGCGTCAGCCCCGCTGATCGAGACGCCGCTCACGCTAACAGTCTTGCCCACGCCGACGTTCTTGTCGGCGAATGCGGCACCGGTGTAGCTGTCGGTCAGCACGTCGCCGCTAACACGATTATCGGAAAGGGTAACCGTGGCGCTGGTGTTCCCATCGTAGACCTTGCTGACACCGGTGGCGCTCACGGTCAGGGGCCGGGCCGTGATGTCGGCCGTGGTCGTGGCAGTGCTGTTCACGGTGTAGTTGCCCGCGTCAGCGCCAGACAGACTCAGCCCGGTAGCTGTCACTAGCTTCAAATTGCCGACTTCCTTGGTGGCAAACGTCGCCGTCCCCCCCACGTAGCTCACCTGGTCCGCTCCAATTACCCCATTGAGGAAGCGCCCGGTGATAGTCGCCGCCGTCGTGCCATCGTAGACCTTATTGGCGGCCGTAATGCTGCCCGTAAGGGGGGCACGGGTAACCGTTAGCGCTGCGGTAGCGCTGGAAGCGGCGTAGGTGACATCCCCAGCGAAGCTAGCCGAGACGGCGCCGGGGTAGCTCCCCGCGTTCAACCCGGAGAGGCTGGTGCCGTTGAGCGTCGCGATGCCGTTGCCATCGGTTGTGGCGCTGCCCACCGTTGCGCCACCGAGCGCGAAGCTGATCAGTCTCCCTGACACCGGGGACCCACCAGCGGTGAGCGCGGCAGAAAGTGCGGTCGTGCTCCCGTAGGTTCCGATCGCCGGCGATGCCGATAGAGTGGTGCTGGTGGCCCCAATGACGGTGGTGGAGACCGAGGCTGTGTTGTTGCTGAGGTTCGGGTCAGGCTGGTTCGCTCTCACGCCTGCCGTGCTGACTATGGTGCCCTGGGTGGTAGGTGTAACGACAATCGAGGCCGAGGCACTTCCGTTCACGGCGATGCTTCCAAGGTTGCAGCTTACCGTGGGCGAAGCACTGAGATCGCAATTGGGCGAGCTGGGCATGGACACCGCGAAGGGGATGCCGGCAGGCAGGGTATCGGTCAGAATCACCCCGGTAGCCGGCTCCGGGCCGAGATTTGAAACGGTTAGATTGTAAGTCAGTGGGTTGCCGACCATCGGCTGGTTGGGTGTCGCCGTCATCGACAGGGCTAGATCCGACTGCACCGGCGTGCCGTTGCGCACGTTGAAGACGTACCGGCCGAGCTGTCCGCTGTTCAGGCTGTTGTGAATCAAGCCGGTTACAGTGGTATCGAGGAAGGCTCCGGGATTACCCGACCCGGGGAGCTCGTAAAAAGTTCCCGGGAGGCCCGATCCATTGGAGTACCCGACTCGAGCAGAGAAACCACCCCGGCAAGAGCTATTTCCGCCGCTGGCCGCGCCGGTCTCCCACTTAATCTGGTCGTAATTGAACTCGATGTCGAAATTTCCGGCGCCAGTATCGGAGCGATCGATCAGCAACGCCTGGAAGTAGTTCAAGACTGTCGTGTTGGTGGAGTAGCAGCCAACGCCGGGCCAGTTCGCCCCCAACGCGCGGTGTCCATCCACGCTGCCGTCGCCATAGGTCACGACGCTTCCGGTCCTCGTGTCGACGTCGGCGAAGAACGGCGCCACGATTTTGCTGCCCGTGGTGGTCAGGTTGTAGGGCGTGTAGGTCCCCTGCGGGCTGACGAAAGTGAGGTTGCCGTTGTTGTTTATGTACACACTGGTGTAGCTATTGCCGAAGAAGTTAGCCGTGAAGCCAAGCGGGATCGCGCCTGTGGAACCGTCATCGTTGCCGGGGAGAGAATTGGCATTGAATCCCCCCCGCATCGCGTTGGGCCCCAACGCCTCGGCTGCCGGAGAGCTTACCAGGCCCATCGCGGTGAGAGCCAGCAGCATCAGACCAAGAGAGACCGAAAGGAGCTTGCTCTGAAACGACCGCTTCATTAGCGTCCTACCTCCAAAACCAAGCTGTTGTTCACTGGACTGGATGCTCGCCGCTGCTCGTGCCTGGGGGCAGCGACCCTAACTGCGAATGTAAGCGCGGTCAACTCAGAGAAAGACCTGATCACATGATCTCCTTTTCCACGTCCAGCGGACGAAGGCATGATGTATCGCCACATACTCACGCCATCCCCCCACTTATTTGCCACTAACACGTACGCAGCCAGGCACGACATCCTACCTCGCGCGCCTGACGCTGCTCACCGCCACGTCAGAGGTGCAACTCGCCTGTGTCAACCAGGACTGCTCAAATACGACGAAAAAGTGACTTCGGTCACAGACGCTCCGGCCGTATTAGAATAAACTTGGATTCTGGGCAAATGGGCGCAATTCCACGGGTCAAGCCACTTCACCTACTGGTCGCAGCGAGCGACATCGAGGTGATTCTGGCGGCGCAAAACGCCCAAAACAAGAACCGACCACCTCTTGATGGTCGGTTTCGCTACTGGCTCCCCGAGGCTTGAGCGACCAGTGTCGAATGCACCGCGTGGCGGTGCGTTCGACCATGCGCCTCGGATCACAGCTTCCATCTAGGAGAGTTATTCTTCGGTTGTGGCGCGTCGACCGCGTACCCGATTGTGCACGCGGCACCGGGAGAGCACGCTGGCAGCGAACGCGGCCGACTGGTGGCTATCTAGGTGTTGAACTGACAGATATCCTACCTCAGCCCACGCCGACTGTCAACGCTCACACTGGACAAAGATACGACGCAACATTTGTCGCCTGTCGACAAGGCGTAGGAGACATGACCCCCCCCCGAAAGACGGCTCAAGCTTAGCATAAGGACTAGACTATGTCAAGTCATTTGCCTAGTTCGTTTGAACTACACACCCCGTTCGTGACCATCACCTTCGGTCGCGGCGCACGTTGGGGCGCTGCAGCCGCTCCCGGACCGCTTCTACCTCGCGCTCGCGCCCGACCAGTGAAGTTAGCTGTGCCGGCAAGTTGTTCGGGCGATCGTCCAACGTGCGCACGGGAGGAAAGGAAGCCGGAAGGCTATCACCCACGAGCTGGAAGATGCGGACGGGACGCGGCATCTCCTTCAGACGTCGCTCGCCAATACCACGCAGCATCGTGGCGTGAGGCAAAGCGTCATGCACCTGGTCGGCACTGGACCGCGAGACAAGGATCTGCCCGCCGTGACCCGCGGAAAACATCATGGCGACCGATTCAGCGGCGGGCCGTAATAGTCTCCGCCCCTGTCTTCCACCTCGCCGTTGTTGAGCGCGACGCCTGCCCTGATCTGGCGTACCTCGCCCGGATCATGTGCGAGGAGGGCAAACTGCTTGAGGGCAGCTGCAATCGAATCTGCCGGCCGAGCAAAGACGGCGCAAAAAGAATCTCCTACGGTTTTGGAAACTATAATGCCAGTGATGCGCAATATGTCAAGCGCCGTCCTCGGATTCGGGCTAGCTATTTGACAATAATAGTTATTGACTTGACAGGCTGGCTATGCTAGACTAACGTCGCCTTGAGCCAGTGTGGTGGTCGGGTCCAGTGGTGCGGGAGTTCCTTAGCTAACCTGGCCACATCAGTGACGCACTCGCTCAGCAACACGCGTAACCACCCGTTGTCATTCGGCAGGCGCGATTGTCGTGGGTAGGGCGGATGGCCTTGGCCGTCCAGATCGGGGAGGTGATGGGGGACACACTGTCGAACCTCGCGAAACCAGCCTTTTCCCAACAACCCCTATGCTTGCTTACAACCCCAACAGGAGGATACCCCAAAAGGAGGAGATTGATGGTGAGAACCGCACCGGTTAGCTTCGTCTCGATTGTCATTATCGCGTTTCTGATCTTGCCTTTTGTTAGCTGCGGCCAGCCATCTGCGCCCAGCGCGCCGGCAGCCGCACCTACCAAGGCGGCGGCAGAAGCTGTGCCGGCGAAGGAGTCGGTCGTTATCGCTCTGTCGCAAGAGCCGGACACCCTCATCCAAGACGTCGGCTCGATGTACTTTGCCTCGGTCGTCAAGGCGGCCTTGGGCACGCATTCGGTCAACTCGAGCACGGCTGTGCTCGTCTGGCGCAACGACAAGAACGAGATCGTCCCAGGCATCGCCGAGAGCGTTCCGACGATCGAAAACGGCGGCGCGAAGTTCGTTGGCGAGGGCGAGAACAAGCACCTTGAAGTCACCTTTAAGCTGCGCAAGGATGTCAAGTGGCACGACGCCACACCGGTCACGTCCAAGGACGTGAAGTTCCGCTGGGAAACCGTGATGGATCCGACCTTCCCGATATCCGACCGCAGCACTGAGCAGAAGATTGCGACTATGGACACGCCTGACGACTACACAGTAATCCTCAAGTACATGTCGCAGAAAGAGGCTCGTGAGGCGGCCAGGACCGGCGGCCGGCTTGGCAAGCCGGAAGCGTATAAGGGCTTCGACAAGCAAGAGGGCCCCGTCCTCGACCCCCTTTACAACCGCCCGGTGGGCGTGACGCCTCAGCACCTTTACAGCAAGATTAAAGCCGCGGATCTGAGTAAGAGCGAGTACGCCCGCAAGCCAATGGGAATGGGCCCGTACAAGCTCAAGGAGTGGGTGGCAGGCCAATCGATCACGCTGGAGGCCAACCCTGACTACTTCTTAGGCGCGCCCAAGATCAAGACCTTGATTTTCAAGATCATACCGGACACCAATACCATCCTCGCCCAGTTGCAGGCTGGCGCGGTGGACGTCGTGACCGAGGGGTCGATCCAGTTGGACAACGCGCCAGATCTCGATCGCATCGCCGCGGCCGGCGTCGTCAAGCCGTACTACCTGCCGGCTACCGTCTGGGAGCACCTCGATTTCAACAACGAGCACGAGTTCTTGAAAGAGCCGAACGTGCGCAAGGCTATCGCCTACGCCATCGATCGCAAGTCCATCGTGGACAAAGTGCTTTATGGCAAGACCCAGGTGATCCACTCCTGGATCGTGCCTATGCTCTGGGCGTATAGCGACACCATAACGAAGTACGACTACAACAAAGACAAGGCAGCGCAGTTGCTCAAGGATGCCGGGTTCACCCCGGGGCCCGACGGCACTCTGGCCAAGGGTGGCAAGCCGCTGCGGCTGAAACTCCAGACCACTTCCGGCCAGAAGCTCAGGGAGCTCACGACGCAGATCATTCAACAGAATCTCAAGGAGGTCGGCATAGCCGTCGACCTTGATTTTATGCCATCGCAGAACTTCTTCGCGACCGAAGGCAAGGGACCTCTGAACAACGGTACCTTCGAGATGGCCATCTTCGGCTGGGTTGCCGGAGACGACCCGGCAGGCGTCGGCCTGTATCATTCCAAGAGTATCCCAACTAAGGACAACGCCTACGCCGGGCAGAATATGCCAAGGTGGAAGAACGCCAGGAATGACGAGCTACTCCAGAAAGCAACGGACCTGCTGGGTCAGACCGAGCGGAAGCCCTTGTACGCCGAGCAGCAGAAGATCTTTTCCGACGACCTGCCTCTGCTGCCGCTCTACCAGCGACCAAACATATCTGTAGCCAACGTCAAGTTGCAGAACTACCGTCCAACGCCAACCAACACACCACCAACCTGGAACGTCCACGAGTGGTTCCTACCAGCCAGGTAAGGCTGCGAGAGAGTAGACGATTTCTAACCTGCTGAAGGAGTGCTTGCCCCGCGGCTCAGGCGCTCCTTCAGGCACTTCGATCTCGGATCTGGGCAAAGCCTGCCCCCATGGCCGTCGCTAGGGAGGTCGACGATGCAGGTCTATCTAATACGCAGAGCTGCGCAAATGGTTGTGCTCCTCCTGTTCATCTCGGCGCTGGTGTTCTCCATTCTCCACCTCGTGCCCGGCGGACCGCTGGACGAGCTTCGCTTCAGCAACCCTCGGATAAGCCCGGAGCACATCAAGCAACTGGAGGCCCTGCTCGGGCTGGATAAGCCACTGCACGAACGATACGTGGCGTGGCTCCTGGACGTCTTGCGGGGCGACTGGGGCACCTCCTGGGGTGTTGCCTACGGCCAGCCGGTCATCGGACTGATCGGATCACGGCTCGGCAATACTGTTATCCTAATGGGTCTGTCCACGCTAGTAGCCCTGCTCATCGCAATTCCCATTGGCGTGTATTCTGCCGTCCGGCAGTATTCCTTGGGCGATTACCTGGTCACGGCACTGTCGTTCTTCGGCACGTCGATGCCCACCTTCTGGTTCGGGGTGATGATGCTGATCGTTTTCTCGGTCTTGCTCCGATGGCTCCCTCCTGGCGAGGTATCGACGCCAGGGCTGGAGAACGACTTGCTCGATAGGCTGCGCCATCTGGCGATGCCCGTCGCCGTGTTGAGCCTCTTTCACGTGGCTGGTTGGAGCCGTTACATCAGGTCGAGCATGCTGGAGGTTATGGAACAGGACTTCCTGCGGACGGCAAGGGCCAAGGGATTGCCAGAAACGTTGGTGGTGATGAAGCATGCGCTCAGAAATGCGCTCATTCCATTTATCACCCTCGTGGGACTGACGCTGCCAGACCTCTTTGGCGGCGCCATCATCACCGAAACGATATTTGCCTGGGCGGGGATGGGCAGGTTATATTACGACGCCATATTGGCTAGCGACTGGCCTTTGCTCCAAGCACTGATGGTGATCATCGCGCTCCTGGTGATCGCTTCTAATCTACTGGCAGATCTGCTATACGCCTTGGTCGATCCCCGAATTCGATACGGGTAACGCTCGCAACCGGTTGGTGATCTTTGGGAATTACTGCACCGCAACCCTACCTTGCAAGAGAAGACGAGCTGCTATCGCTCCCAGAGGTTGGACAGTGGCAAATGGTGTGGCGGCGGTTTCGCCGCCACCGGCTGGCGCTGTTCAGTACGACGGTCGTGGCGTCGTTCATCCTCGTCGCTCTAATAGCCCCGTGGATTTCGCCTTATGGCCGAGACAAGGTCGATCTTTTGAGCCAGTTTGCCAGCGCCAGTACGAGCCACTGGCTCGGCACCGACGAACTGGGAAGAGACTCGCTGACACGCTTGCTCTACGCCGGCCGCGTATCTCTCTTTGTGGCCCTGTTATCCACTTTCCTTTCGGCTATCATCGGCGTAGCGATCGGCGCGGTAGCAGGCTACTACCGTGGAGCCACAGAGGCAGTATTGATGCGCGTCACCGACATTATGCTTACCTTGCCGACGCTGCCCCTTCTCTTGGTTCTGTCCAAAATGCTACGAGATATGCTCGCCCTCCAGCAGATGCTAGGCCCGAACTTGAGCGTGGTGATAATCATCGGCGTACTCACGGTTTTTGGCTGGATGCCTATCGCCCGGCTGGTCCACGGATCGGTCCTGTCGCTGCGTGAGCGCGAGTTCACCGAAGCCGCCAAAGCCACCGGGGCCTCCGGGTGGCACATCATTACTGCGCACCTCATACCCAACTCTATGGCGCCGATTATCGTCGCCGCGACACTTGGGATCGGCGCGCGCATCATTGCCGAGGCAAGCCTGAGTTTTCTGGGACTTGGCATTATGCTGCCCACGCCCAGTTGGGGGAACATGCTGACAGGGGCGCAGGCGTATATGTGGCGTAACCCCTGGTTGGCCTTCTATCCCGGCCTGTGCATTTTCGCGGTTGTCCTGTCCTTCAACTTCATCGGCGACGCGCTGCGCGATGCGCTTGACCCCAGGGCGAGGGTGCGCACGCGATGAGCAACGAGCTTCTTCTCGAAGTGAAGAACCTTCACACCTCGTTTCATACCGAAGACGGGGTCGTGCCCGCAGTGAGCGGGGTGGATTTCGCCGTTCGGAAGGGGCAGACGTTGGGCCTGGTTGGCGAGAGCGGCTGCGGGAAAAGCGTGACTGCGCTTTCCATTATGCGTCTTGTTCCCCCGCCTGGCCGCATCGTCGACGGCGAGGTTAGGCTCAATAGTCAGAACCTGCTAGCGCTGGACGAGAAGTCCATGCGCGCTCTCCGCGGCAAGAGCATCGCCATGATCTTTCAGGAGCCTATGACTTCACTGAATCCCGTGTATAACATAGGCAGCCAAATAGTCGAGGCGCTGTTGGTGCACAACCGGATGACCGCTCAGGAAGCACGAGAGAAGACGCTCGATCTGCTGCGCACAGTCGGCATTCCCACACCTGAGGAACGCTTCTCTGCCTATCCACACGAGCTAAGTGGTGGAATGCGGCAGCGTGTGATGATTGCTATGGCGCTTTCCTGCGGCCCGGCGCTACTCATCGCCGACGAGCCGACAACCGCGCTGGACGTGACCATCCAGGCACAGATTCTGGAGCTGATCGGGGAGCTGAAGAAGCAGACCTCGATGGCGCTGCTCCTCATTACCCACGACCTCGGGGTAATCGCGGAAATGGCGGACGAGGTGGCGGTTATGTACGCCGGGGAGATCGTCGAGCAGACCGAGGTGACGACTCTTTTTGCAGAGCCGGCCCATCCTTACACCAGGGGACTGCTGACCAGCATTCCATCGCTCGAAAGCTCAAAGAAACAGCCTCTCAGCGTCATCAAGGGCAGCGTGCCCAGCCTGCTTAGCTTGCCGCAGGGGTGCCGGTTTGCGCCTCGTTGTCCCTACGTAATGGACATCTGCTGGCAAACTCATCCCCTTCTCGAGCGGCTGCCTCAACAGTGGGTACGGTGCTGGTTGTATTGAAAACCGTGGAGCTTAGCTAGTGGAAGACTCCAACGACGAAGTACTGGTTTCTGTCAAGGATCTGGTGAAATACTATCCCATCAGCGGGGGCCTGTTGCGCAGAACCGTTGCCAGCGTGAAGGCCATAGACGGCGTGAGCTTTGATGTGAAGCGTGGTGAGACGTTCGGCCTGGTCGGCGAAAGCGGCTGTGGCAAGACCACCGTTGGCCGTACCATTTTGCGCCTGACCGAGGCGACAGGTGGCGCAATCGCCTTTGAGGGGCGAGATATCACCAGGGTAAAAGGCCGCGCCCTGAAGAAGCTGCGCCGGGACATGCAGATCATCTTCCAGGATCCGTATGGATCGCTTGACCCCAGAATGCCCGTAGGCGATATCGTCGCCGAGCCCCTACTGGTGCACGGCATCAGGAACAGAGCGGAACGCGAGCGAGTGGTTCAGGAGACCATGACCCTCGTGGGCCTTCGCGGTCAGTACGTGCGACGCTATCCGCACGAGTTTAGCGGAGGCCAGCGCCAGCGTATCGGCATAGCCCGCGCCCTGGTTCTTCGACCTAAGTTCGTCGTGTGCGATGAGCCCGTATCGGCCCTAGATGTGTCAATTCAGTCCCAGGTGCTCAATCTTTTGAACGACCTGCAGGCACGCTTTGGGCTAACGTACCTGTTCATCGCGCACAATCTGGCTGTGGTAAAATATGTAAGTGATCGGGTCGCAGTAATGTATCTGGGCAAGCTTATGGAGCTCGCGCCAAGCGAAGAGCTGTACAGGCAGGGACAGCATCCCTATACCAAAGCGCTGCTCTCGGCCATACCCCAGCCAAACCCGACGCTCAAGCGCAGCCGCATCGTCCTCAAGGGGGATGTGCCGAGTCCCGTTAACCCGCCCTCGGGGTGCGTGTTTCACACGCGGTGTCCCATCGCCATCGAATACTGCCAGCGGGTGATACCCGAGTACAGGAGCATTGGCAGCGGCCATTGGGTGGCCTGCCATCTAGTTTAGTGGAGACCAAGCGTTGATTATCGATTTTCATACCCATACGTTTCCAACCGACGTCCGACTGAACAGAGAGAAATACCTCCAAAAGGAAGAATGGTTCGGGCAGCTCTATTCAAGCCCACGTGCCAAAATGGCCTCGCCCGAAGACCTGCTTGCCTCTATGGACGCGGCGGGGGTCGACAAGGCCGTGCTGTGCGGTTTTTGCTGGTCCAAACACGATTCCTGTGTGATGCACAACGATTTCACTATGGACGCCGTGCGGCGTTATCCCGAAAGGTTCATCGGCTTCGCGTCGATACAGCCAAGGGAAGGTCGCCGGGCAGTGTCAGAGCTTGAGCGGTGCATGGCGGGTGGGATGAAGGGCATCGGCGAGTGGAACCCGAACGCCCAGAGGTTTAGCCTGGACGAGCACGACATGCTGGCGCCGGTTGTGGAGGCAGCCGTGAATTATCGGATACCGGTGATAGTCCACACCACCGAGCCGCTGGGTCACGAATACCGGGGCAAGCATGGCGCCGAGCTGGCATCTGTCTATCATTTCGTCAAGCGCTTTCCAGACTTCTACGTGGTTTGCGCCCATTGGGGTGGCGGCCTGCCGTTTTACGAATTGATGCCCGAAGTCGCCGGGGCCTCCCAGAACATGTACTACGATACCGCCGCCTCTCCGTTGCTGTACCTGCCTTCCATTTTCCGTGTCGTGCCACAGGTAGTTGGCCATAGGCGCATCCTGTTCGGCTCCGACTTCCCTCTCATCTCCCACGCGTCGTTTCTGGAAGACATCCGCAAGCTTCACTTGCCAAGGGAAACGCGAGAGGCTATCTTAGGGAAAAATGCCGCGGCCCTGCTGCGGCTGGACACGTCGACAGAAGTGTCCTGATTAGGAGATGATCTGAGGTATGGTCATAAATCCAACAAGGCGCGCAAAGGCGGACTGGGAGGGTTAGGCCGGGAGCGCCCCGCTCTGCGGGGCCCGCCCCCTCGCGGGCGAGACGCCCGCGCCCCAGATTTCTTCCAGCGATTGTGGCCAAGCCTCGATTACCTCAAAAAGCACGGGCGTGGTGTCCTCGCCCCGGGAAGCAAACGTAGGGGCGAGGTCTCCTCGCCCTGGGACTGGCTTTGAGTCAGACTCTTCTTTACTAGATAGTCCCACACTCTAGGAGCAGCGCCCGTGCCGCAGCACGATGAAATGCCCCTATCGACAGCAGACTCCGAGACGGTGCGCGCCTTTGTCGCCATCGAGCTGCCGGAGAGCGTGAAACACTCTCTTGCCGAGCTGCAGGCTTATGTCAAGAAGCGGATTGCCGAAGCGGTCGGCCAGAAATCCGCCGATAAGCTGCTCAACTGGACAAAACCCCAAGGCATACACCTGACCCTCAAGTTCCTTGGTAACGTTCCCGCAGGGCAGATTCAAGGCATCGGAGATGCGGTTTCCGCGGCCGTGGCCGGGCAGAGGCCATTCGTCGTCTCTTTCGCCGCCGCGGGCGCCTTCCCCAGCCTGAACCGCCCTCGCGTCATCTGGGTCGGCGTGGATGGGGACCTCGATGCTTTGCGGCTGGTGCAGAAGCGAATAGACGATGCGCTGCAAAAACTTGGCTTTGCGCCGGAGACCCGCCCGTTCAGCCCCCACCTTACGCTCGCCCGAATCAGGGAGGGAGGCAGCACACAGGACATCCGCCTCATCGGGCAGTCGGTTAGGCAAGCATCCGAAGCAAACCTCCGAATTGAGGAGTTGCCCGTCGAAGAGATAAGCCTGATGCGCAGCGAGCTCTCTCGCGCAGGGGCAAGATACAGCCAACTGGCGGCGTTCAGGCTAGCAAAATAGCATCATTTCTTCGCCAGCGAGATGGCCACTTCCACCGCGTCTTCGGGGCTCCGAGCGACGATTATGCCCGTGTCCACCTCACCGCGACGGCGGAGTTCCCAGGTACCGAGCCCGATTACCGGTATGCCCAGCTTGAGAGCAGTTGCTATTTCGGACAAAGTGCCGTAATAGCCGCCGACAGCGATGACAGACTGGCCAGACCTGACGACCAGCACGTTCCGCGCCTCGCCAAGCCCGGTGACTATGGGCACATCGACGTAGCCGTTGGCGTTCTGCCGGCTGTCCCCCGGCAGGATGCCCACTGTAAGTCCCCCGGCTGCCTTCGCTCCCCGACAGGCGGCCTCCATAACGCCACCAGCCCCGCCACAAACCACGGCACAGCCCCGCCTCGCCAGTTCGGTCCCGACGCGCTCCGCAAGTTCGGCCACCTCCGGCGAACAGGAACCGTCGCCAATAACGCTAATGAAGATCATGCTCTTGCCAACCCCCTCGCAGCCTGGTATAGTTCGGAGGAATTGTACCACGCGCTGACGGCTCGACACAATTGCTCGCGTAAGGGAGCCGTGGTGCATCCACCCGTAGCCGCACCCTTCAGGGTGCGCGTGACCGTTCGAGTGCTGAGCTGCCTAAGTTCTGGTGGCCGCGTGCTGTGGCAAGGTCGTCAAAGGGCCAGCCTGGCACGGCAAGGGCGCGCGCAGGCTAAAGCCTTCGGCTACGGATACGCGCGCCCGCCCTCGCGTCTGCCCGGCGGGCAAGACCGATTATGCGCTGAACGCAGAGAGGATAAGCCATGTCCTGGGTCGTTGCGCGGAAATCGAGGGGAGGGTTAGTCTTCTTGACACTGACAAGGCGACGCTTTCTCCTAACGGCGGCCAGGGCCGTGGCAGGGACGACTTTGGTTCTGGGGTCCCAAACAGCAATGGGTTGCGGCTCGTTTCCCTTCTTGCCTCGAGGCAAGGGCACGGTGAGAATCGGCATAGCCGGTGGCACCCAGACGCTGTGGCGGTATCTGGTCCGCAGACGAGAGGAAATGCTCAGACCGCTTGGCCGTGATGTGGAGCTGCGGCCATACAACACCGAGGGAGACCTGCGCCAGGCATTCCTGGATAATCAGGTGGATATTATCGCGACGCTGCCTCCGGCTGTGCCATCCCTGATCCAAGCAGGCGTAGAGGCGCAGTTCTTCCTGCCCATCGCCTGGATCAAAGAAGGGTACATGTTCATCGCCAGGAGTGACCTGCCCATCCAGTCCATGTCAGACCTGGCTGGTAAGCCGGTGGCCATCTATCCCCTTACGCATCCCGGGTTCGCCTACTGGATGGCCTTCTTGCCCCGCAACTACGGCATCGCCGTGAGGCAGCTCCAGTACCGCGAGACCGATAATCCGGAGGTTCCTTTGCAAGCAGGAGAAGTTTGGGCTGCCTCGGTAGGCTCTGCTCAATGGAGCGGTCTGAAGCAGACGCAGAAGTACAGGAAGATTTCGGACCTGAGCCAGGAGTGGCGGAAGATAAGCGGGTCGGACGAGCTGCTGATGTTCGGAGGCTACCTTGCCAGGACCAGCTTCATTCAGGAAAATCAAGATTTGATCGAGCAATTCATACGCGTCCACCACGAGATGCTCAAGCAATACAAGGCTAATAAGCAGGCGGTAATAGAGGCGATCACCGGCGACCAGGCCGGCCCATATCTTACCAGGGAACAGAACGAGTTCATAGCCTGGTACCTAGGGCTTGACGACGTTTCCCCCGAACGAGTCTACATTTCGGACCACGACGTGCGAAGCTACGAACAGGTGTATTCGTTATTGGTCGAAGGCGGCTACCTGCAAAAGGCGCCCACGTCGGTCGAAGCCTTGTTCTACCGTGGGAAGCGGTGAGGAGGTCATTTCGCCAGCCCGACGGCGACGACCGCTGTGCCAACGACGGCGCAATAAGCCGCGAAGACGTGAAGGCTTCTGGAGCGCAGATAGCGCAGCAAGAAGTTGATGCACAGGTAACCAGACACGGCGGCGGCCAAGAAGCCCACCACCAGCGGAGCGCTCACTGTGTCCGGACCTCCCTCATCGAAAAGGTCCTTCAACTGGCTTGCCGCCGCGCCCAGTATTATGGGTACCGAAAGCAGGAAGCTGAACCTCGCCGACTCCGCCCGCGCCAGGCCAGCAATCATGCCCATAGAGATCGTTGAGCCAGAACGGGAAATGCCCGGAGCGATGGCAAATGCCTGAGCCAGACCTATCAGCAAACTCTTGGGCAGGGTAAGCCCCGCAGTCGTGTCGCGCTTATCGCCGTAACGCTCTGCCACCACCAGCGCAAGCGCCGTGATAAGCAGAAACCCACCGACCCAGAGGGGTCGACTGAACAGTTCCTCGAAGAAATCTTTGAAAAGGTATCCCAAGATTGCAGCGGGAATAGTACCGACGATCAACAGCCAGGCCAGCCTGGCCTCGACTCGGGCTTGCCCTCGACCGACAAAGCTGCCGAGCCACGCCTCGACGATGGCCAGTATCTCTCGCCAGAAGACGGCGAGCACGGCCACCAGCGTGCCCAGGTGGAGCACCGTGTCGAACGTCAGGCCCGGCTCACGCCATCCCAGCGCCCACGGCACCAGCACCAGGTGCGCCGAGCTGCTCACCGGAGCGAACTCCGTCAGTCCCTGCACGATACCCAGTATCATCGCCTGTATGATGTCCATACCAGGATGTATCCTTTCACGACCGACGTAATATAGGGTCGACCAGCCAGTCGCCCCATGCGCATTAAGCTAAGCGCCCCTTAGCTTGATGCGAATGGGGCGACCTGCTGGTCGCCCCTACGTTAATACTGCTCAATGGAAACTCGGAGGCCCCGCGCCGACTCAGGAAATGAAAAGCGGCGCGAGCACGAGCGTGATGGTGCTCAAGAGCTTCACCAGGACGTGCAACGAGGGGCCGGCGGTATCCTTGAATGGATCACCAACAGTGTCGCCAACCACCGCGGCAGCATGGGTTGGCGTCTTCTTGCCAACAACCTCGCCTTCAGCGGTCTTCAAGTTGCCCGCCTCGATGAACTTCTTGGCGTTATCCCAGGCGCCACCACCGTTGTTCAGCACGGTCGCGAGAATGATGCCGGCGATGGTGCCAACCATAAGAAACGAAGCGGTGGCCTCAGCCTTCAGCACGAAGCCAACCGCAATAGGCATACCGACCGCCAGCAAACCCGGCAGCACCATCTCGCGCAGGGCGGCGCTCGTCGTGATGTCGACGCATCGGGCGAAATCCGGCTTGGCCTTGCCCTCCATGATGAGAGGGTTCTCCCTGAACTGGCGCCGGACCTCCTCGATGATCTTGCTGGCCGCACGACCCACCGCACGGATAGCCAGCGAGCTGAACAGGAACACCAGCATCGTGCCCATCAGTGCTCCCACGAACACCTCGACCTTGGCCAGGTTAACCACGTCGAAGGTTTTGCCCGTGACCTCCGTGACCTTGTCGAGATAGGCGCTGAAGAGAAGGAACGCCGCCAGAGCCGCCGAGCCGATGGCATAGCCCTTGGTCAAAGCCTTTGTGGTATTGCCCACGGCGTCGAGTGAATCGGTGATCTTGCGCGATTCCTCGGGAGCATGGGACATCTCGGTGATGCCACCGGCGTTGTCCGTGATCGGCCCAAAGGTGTCCATCGCCAAGATGAAGGCGCAGGTCATCAGCATACCCATGGTCGACACGGCGGTGCCGTAAATTCCGCCGTGCTGCAAGCCGGTCAGGGATCCGAAGTAGTAAGATAACATCAGTGCTACGCCGATCACTATGGCCGTGCTGGCCGTGCACTCGAAGCCAACGGCGGTGCCGGCGATGATGTTTGTGGCCGGGCCGGTTCTAGATGCGTGGGCAATCTCGCGAACCGGGCGCCACGAGCCGGACGTGTAGTATTGAGTGATGTACACGAAGGCGATGCTGGTGGCGATGCCCACGATCCCGGCCCAGAAGAACCACATGTTGCCCAGCATCCTATCCACGACAAAGTACATACCGATGGCCGATAGACCGGCGGTGACATAATAGCCCCGGTTCAGAGCTCCCATCGCATTGTCCTTCACGGTTCCAGGCACCGCGAGAAGACCCACGATAGATGCGAGAAGACCCACGGCTCGGACGACCAGCGGGAACAAGATCCAGGCGGGGTTCTTGGTTACCGCGTAAATGGCCACCCCCAGGATCATCGCCCCGATGTTCTCGGCCGCTGTCGACTCGAAGAGGTCAGCGCCACGGCCGGCACAGTCGCCGACATTGTCGCCAACCAGGTCGGCGATCACTGCCGCGTTGCGCGGGTCGTCTTCCGGTATGCCGGCCTCCACCTTGCCCACCAGGTCGGCTCCCACGTCCGCGGCCTTGGTGTAGATGCCGCCACCCAGTTGCGCAAAGAGGGCCACAAAACTGGCTCCAAAGCCAAAACCGACGATAAGGAAGGGTGCCCTGGCAATGGTCTCGGCACTGCCCCCGCCATACGCCAGGAAGATCGCGGCCACGCCCAAGAGGCTCATGGCCACGACCAGAAAGCCGGAAACCGCACCGCCACGGAGCGAGACGGTGATCGCCTCGCCCAGGCTGCGCTGAGCTGCGCTCGCCGTGCGCAAGTTGGATTTCACCGAGATATACATCCCGATGAACCCCGCCAGTGCCGAGCAGCCGGCGCCCACGATAAAGGCGATGCCCGTTTGGACACCCAGGTTGGGATTTTTTTCCACCCAGCCGATGAGAACGCCGATGATCACGGCAGCGAATAGAGTAAGCATACCAATAGTTTGATATTGCCGCCTGAGGAAGGCCATCGCGCCCTCGTAGATCATGTCGGCGATCTCCTGCATCGCTTTGGTCCCAGTGTCACGCCGCAGGACATCCCATGCCAGATACAGGGCGAACAGGACAGCCACTATCCCAGAGGCAAACACGATGAGAAGCGTCTCCATGTTTGGACCTTTCGTTCTCCTTTCTGAGTTGTGTTCTGGTTCTTGAAACGCTGAAGATTGCTGGTGCCACTAGAAGGTAACGGAAATGAATTCTACCAGAAAGCCGTGCCGTTGACCAGTAAGTATCTCTTTCCGACCACCTCCCCCACACGTTGCTGACCGACCGGCAGCTTTACCTGCCGGTCGGCACTATTGCTTGCTTCAGGTTGAGCAGACCGATGTAGAGCAGAAACAGGTCTACACAGGGCCGAGCTATGGTTTCTCCCCAGGCGCCCGACCCGAAGCGAGTTTCTTCTCAAACTCGTGCAGGCTCGTCTCGAGCTGCGCCTGCCGTATGGCCACCGTCAGATCGCCACGGGTTTTTTCCAGGATGCCTCGCGCGACATCGGTGACACGACGTAAGCCACCGGTCATCCCATCGGGGTAATCCATAGTCACAAGCACGCCGTAGATGTCGTCCATCACCTGCAACACATCTTCGCAGCGTGCCACGTCCCCCTGTCGCAAGCGATCCAGCAGGTAGCGGCGTAGCTCACCGATGGCCTCTCCCAGGCCGCCCAGGTAAGGAACGTGGCTGACGCCGATGGAGTCGGGGCCGGGTAAGCTGTGGCCAGCTATGAGTGCGTAGGTGATGCTGGCCTCGGCGAACTCTTTTTGGGCATCGAAAACAAAGCCCGCGAAATAGATGTCTGGGTGACCACTGAGGGAGGCGTCGACGTTCCGGACGGCTTCGCCAGCCTTCTGCAATAGCTCCTCTGCTCGCGAAAGCTCTCCGCGATGGACGGCACGAATGGCATTCGCCGAATCGCGAATGATCGAGCGGGAAAGGGCAAGGCCCTTTTCCCGAGCCTGGTACTTATCGTCCAGGCTGGCTCGAATCTGCTCGGCGATGTCCTCCAGATTTGCCAATAACCAAACTCCCTGCCAAAAGGTCAGACGCGCCGGCCCTCTGCCGCATAACCAACCCCGGCCAACGCCCGCGCGAGACGCTCCACCTTGACGGCGCAGACCTTCACCTCGGGTATCTTGGCGACGGGGTCAAGCGCCGTGTTGGTGACGAAATTGGCTGCCGCCTGAGGGAAATGGAACGTCATAAAAATCACTCCGGGAGGAACCTTCGCGGTGACCTCCGCTCGGGCCTCAACCTGGCCTCTGCGGGACGTGACCTTGACGTCATCACCGCTAGCAACACCCAGCGCCTCGGCGTCCACCGGGTTGATCTCTACACGCTCCTCAGACACCATATCGACCAGGCCCGGCACCCGATGCGTCATACTGCCGGTGTGATAGTGGTACAGCTTGCGACCTGTCGTCAGCAGCAGCGGATACTCGTCGTCGGGCAGCTCCGCCGCCGGTATGAACTCGACAGGCGTGAACTTGCCTAGTCCACGGGAGAACTTGCCGGCGTGCAGTACGGGCGTGCCGGGATGGTCCGGCGCGGTGCACGGCCATTGCAGGCTGCCCTCCTCGAGCCGCTCGTGGGAAATGCCCGCGTAGCTTGGCGTGACGCGCGCTATCTCATCCATAATCTGGGCCGGCGATTCGTAGGCGAACTGGCTTTCCCGCAGTCCCTTCTTCCGCGCCACGCGTCTCGCCACCTCGCCGATGATCTGCCAATCTGGCCGAGTGCTGCCGATGGGGGAGATGGCCGCGCGCACGCGCTGCACGCGCCGCTCGGTATTGGTGAACGTCCCCTCCTTCTCGGCAAAGCTAGCGCCGGGCAATACCACATCCGCCAGTTTCGCCGTTTCAGTCAGGAAGATATCCTCCACGACCAGGAAGTCCAGTTTGCGGAGCGCCTCGACGACGTGATCGATGTTCGGCTCGGACACGGCCGGATTCTCCCCCAGGATGAACATAGCCTTCAGCCCGCCCTCGTGCGCGGCCTCGATCATCTCGGGCATCGTCAGCCCTGGCGTGTCGGGGATATCCAGGCCCCACGCCTTCTTGAACTTCGCTCTAACTTCCTCGTTTGCGACCCGCTGATAGCCCGTGAGCACGTCGGGCAACCCGCCCATATCACAACTGCCCTGGACGTTGTTTTGGCCACGCAAGGGGTTCACGCCGGCGCCCAGCTTGCCGATGTTCCCGGTGATCATCGAAAGATTGGCGAGTGCAAAGACGTTGTCGGTACCGGTGCGGTGCTGCGTGATACCCATAGCATAGACGATACTGGAGCCATTGTGGTCGGGGCGCGCGTACATCCGCGCCGCTTTCTGTAGGTCGTCGACAGGGACACCGGTGATCCTCGAGACCATCTCGGGCGTGTAGCTGTCCAACGACTTGCGCCAGGCCTCGAAGTTCTCGGTGCGCTGCTCGACAAACTCCCTATCCCACAGCTCCTCGTCCAGAATTATCTTGGCTAAGCCGTTGATCAGGGCGACATCGGTGCCAGGACGATGGCGCAGCCAGAGGTCCGCGATGCGACAGAGCTCGATGTGCTTGGGATTGGCCACGATCAGCTTCGCCCCGTTCCGGCGGACAGCCCTCTTGATGCGGATGGCGGCCACGGGGTGCGCCTCGGTCGTATTCGAGCCAATCACCAACAGGCATCCGGATTGCTCCAGATCGGAGATGGGATTGGTCATCGCGCCAGAGCCGAAACTGGTGGCAAGACCTGCCACGGTGGGGGAGTGTCAGGTGCGGGCACAATGGTCGACGTTGTTTGTGCCCATCACCCCCCGCGTGAATTTCTGGAAAACGTAGTTCTCCTCGTTTGTACACTTGGCCGAGGCCAGGGCGCCGAAGCTCTCGGAATACTCGACCAGCTTGCTGGCAACCAGCTCCAGGGCCTCGTCCCAGGTAGACTCGACCAGCCGGCCATCTCGCTTGATCAATGGCTGCCGAAGGCGCTCGGGATGCTGGATGAACTCAAATCCGAAGCGCCCTTTGACGCAGAGACTGCCTCGATTCGCGGCGCCCTGCGGATCACCTCTAACGCCGATGATCTGGTCCCCCCTGAGCTCGACAAACATCGAGCAACCCACGCCGCAGTAAGGACAAACGGTCTTGACCTCCCTCTCGGGAAGGCCACGGAAATTCTTGACGACCAGGGCCCCGACGGGACATTTCGCGACGCACTGGCCGCAAGACTCGCAGCGGGTCTGAGAGAGCGGGGTGTCGAGAGCGGTGCTGATCTTCGCACGATAGCCGCGATTCACGAGCTCTATGGCGGCGACGCCCTGCACCTCCTCGCACACGCGCGCGCACTTCCCACAAAGAATGCACATATCGTCATCCCTGTAGAAAAACGCATTGCTCCAATCGATCTTGCTCTGTCGTGGCCTTCGGCGGTAGCGCACTTCCTTTAGGCCCAGGTAGTCCACGATCTTCTGCAGCTCGCAGTTGCCATTCCTGGTGCAGACGACGCAGCGAGGACTGACGACATCATCGCGGAGGCACACGTTGAAACGCGGGCAGTGAGGGTCGCGCGGACACGTCAAGCAGTCGGCGGGATGGTCCGATAGAATCAGCTCCAACACGCCGCTGCGGATGCGCTGGACGTATGGGGTATCGGTCTTGACGGCCATGCCGTCGCGCGCAGGGGTGGTGCAGGCCGTTTGGAGGCCGCGCATCTTCTCGATTTCTACCAGACAGAGCCGGCAGCCACCGAAAGGGGTAAGGTCCGGATCGGCGCACAACGTGGGAATGTAGACACCGCCGCTCCGTGCCATCTCCAAGACCGTCATCCCGGCCTCGCCCTGAACCTCTTTGTCGTTGAACTTCACTGTTATGGTGCCCAACTCGCCACTCCTCGTGTAACGGCATCATCGCCTTTTCGCGCCTAAGCAACCGGTATTATACTACCTAGAGACACCCAAATCAAGGCTGGCCAAAGGTGACGTAGCAAAGCGGCGAGTTTGACGCGTCTAGCGCCGTGCGTTATCATGCTCTATGGCAGCCTCTTCGGATTAGGACTAATGCCGCAGGCGCGAAGGGACCTTGGATGCGGCAACCTCTGATCAGACGCCTTTTCGGCGCCTCGAGGTCACTGTGGCTGGACGAAGGAAGAAAAGGAAGACGTGAGTGCAAGGTTCACAGCAAATCCTTCCCCTTGACGATGAGTGCAAACGCATCTTACCTGTCGTGGCCGGGTGCCTGAAACCCCACGAGCAGCAATTAATCGACTCCTGGTGCGAGGCTTACCTCAAATCAGCCATCCGTTATCCCGGCGTCGACGAATGCTACATTTCAGACATCATCCGCCGCCTCGTCAGGTTGTTTCTAGACTGTGTGCCAGAAGGGCGATTCGAGGAGTATTTCGACGGCATTAGAGCGGTTGGGACACTGTGCCTGAGTCGGGGCCTCCCACACTCCAACCTGATCCTCGCCATGCACCTTTACGAGGAGATAACCCTGCCAATCCTTAGCGAGAGATTTTCCTGCGGCCCAGAGTTTCTCGAAGCACTAACGGCCCTAGACGACCTCTACCACAGCGCCATTGCCTTACTTGTTGGCGTTGGGTACGAGAGAAGTCTGGAAGAACAACGGCGACTGCAGCGCGAAAAAGACGAGTTTGTTTCGACCATCTGTCACGAGCTGCGCAATCCGCTGACCGTTATCAAGGGCTACGTTCAAATGCTGGAGAGGCAGCTCAGTGCTGGCGATCGACGGTGTCAGCAGGCGATCGATATTATCGGACGGCAAACGCAGAAGCTCTTCAGGCTTTCGAATGAGCTGTTGGATACGTCGCGTATCGAAGCAGGCCGGCTTCCGATCATCAAGGTCAAAGTCGACGTCCGCGAAATCATCGAACGGGCGGTTCTGAGCCTACAGGCATCAGCAGAAAAGCACAGGATGGTGATGGAATTGCCCGACGCTTTCCCCTCGGTGTACTGCGATGCCAATCGCGTCGAACAGGTGCTGCTCAACCTTCTAACCAATGCCATCAAGTACTCTCCGGACGGCGGCGAGATTCGGGTTACCCTCACGGAAGATGGCGACAAAGCCGTCATCTCTGTGAGAGATCAGGGCATCGGCATAGCAGCAGCGGACCTACCGAACATATTCCAACGATTCTATCAACCCGCGAAACGAGAGATCGAAGTGGAGAGTACCGGCCTGGGTCTGCACATCTGCAAGGGAATCGTCGAAGCGCACGGCGGGAAGATCTGGGTCGAGAGCAGCCCCGGCGAGGGGAGCATCTTCTACTTTACAGTGCCATTTCGTGGCTAGGCAGTTTCCGGTGGAATGGCGGTATGCGCCGCCACCGGGGAAAACGGCGATCACCCAACTCCCCGCTTACACGGTGTTCGTCCACGTGGTCCGTCAGGATGGGACTCTAGTGGCCCAGCACGATGGCCCCCCGGCAGGTGGTTACGCGCCAACGAGCGGTTGGACGCCCGGCCAGGCGATCTACGACTACCATCCCATCGCGCTGCCACCGAACGTCCCGGCGGGCGTCCACCTGGTACGGGTTGGGCTATACGAGCTGGCGAGCGGCAAGCGCGTGCCGGTCGTCGACGCCAGTGGGCAGGAGATCGGGGATTCTGTGACGCTGGATACAGGAGCCGTCCGGCGGTGATACAGACCAGCAGGTGATGCTGGTAGGGCAAGGCCGTTGGTGTGTTCACCACAGAGGCACAAAGATCACAAAGAACGGTCCGAAACCGCCCTCTGTGGCCTTTGTGTCTCTGTGGTGAACTCTCGCGTCGGCGGAGTCTAAGCATTTGCCCTCGGGTGGCGTTGTTGACAAGGCAGATACCGACACATTATGATGCTTTCACATTGCCAGGCGGTTTGCGCAGGAGGACGTGATGGCGTTTTGCGACTTACGCGAGTTTCTTCAACTGCTCGAGGCCGAGGACGAGATGGCGCGGATTCGGCGGGAGGTAACGCCGGGCGACGAGGTCGCGGCGATCGTCTGGGAGACGAACACACGGCGGGGGCCGGCCCTGCTGTTCGAGAAGGTGCGGGGGTCGGCCCACTCTCTGGTCGCCAACGTCCACGGCACCTACGCCAGAATAGCCCTGGCGCTGGGCCTGCCTAAGCACAGCTCGGTCAGGGCGCTGCGCGACCACTACGCCGCCGTGCTGATGAATAAGCGCGAGTGGC
Source organism: Chloroflexota bacterium (assembly GCA_016210495.1). The sequence goes on along the minus strand of JACQUC010000088.1, from coordinate 4,550 downwards.
CACAGCCCGCGATGGTCGAATCGGGCCCGTGCAAAGAAGTGATCTTGAAGGGAGACGATGTCGACCTTTTCAAGTTTCCGATCTTCCAGTGGCATCCTGGGGACGGCGGCGCGTACATTACCCTGAACGCCACGACGACCAAGGACCCCGGGTTCGGACGCAACGTGGGCATCTACCGTGTGAACGTGTTCGACAGGAAGACCACCGGTATTATGGCCCTGATGATGCAGGACATCGGCATACACCTCGCCCTGGCGAAGAAGCGCGGCCAGGGCGGTCTGCCGGTGGCCATCGTGTGCGGGTTGGATCCGACCATCTACCTGGCCGGGACGACGAAGATGGGCCACGTGGGCGACGACGAGTTCGCCTTCGCGGGCGCGCTGCGGGGTGAGCCGGTCGAGCTGGTCCGGTGCGAGACCATCGACGTCGACGTGCCCGCTACGGCGGAGATCGTCATCGAGGGCGAGCTGCGCCATGACGAGCCAACCAGGGAAGGGCCGTTCGGGGAATGGATGGAATACTACGAGGAGCAGATGATTACGCCGACCTTCCACGTGGCTTGCATCACCCATCGCCGCGATGCCATCTACCAGAGCTGCTCCGTCGGCCACCAGTACGGCGAAAACGAGATCATCCGCACGATTCCCTTGCAAAGCAACTTCTACAACGAGCTCAAGGAGCGCGTGATCGGCTTCCGGGACTGCCTCATCCCTCTCGAAGGACGCGGCTACAAGGCGATCGTGCAGATTCACAAGCGCTATCCCGGCTGGGCCAAGCAGGCGATCTACGCCGCGTTCGGCACCGGCTACGGCACGGCCAGCGTCAACCAGGTGACGGTGGTGGACGAAGACATCGACATTTACGACCCGCTGCGGGTGGACTTTGCGGAAGCCACTCGGGTCGACCCACAGCGCGACGTAGTGATGCTGCCGCCGATGGGCGTCTATCCCCTTAACCCCTCGGCGCGGGCGCGTTATGAAGCGGAGAGCACGGGGCTGACCGAGTTCGCCTGGTGCTCCAAAATGGGCGTCGACGCGACGAAGAAGTTCGCCGTAGAAGGGCGCAAAACGGCCGAGCTAGTGCATCCACCCGAGGAAACGCTGGAGCGGGTGCGCCAGAACTGGCAGCAGTACTTCGGCAAGGGGAGCGAGCGATGACGCTCCGAGAGCCGGTGTATCCCGCGCCGCCCCAGAGCTTCAAGATCGAAAGGGCAGAGCGAGGCGAGATACTGGCGATTCAGCAAGCTGGGCTGCAACGGCTGGTCGAGCGCTCGTGGCAGAAGATCCCCTTCTACCGGTCGAAGTGGGAGGCGGCGCGGGTCGAGCCGCGGCACGTCAAATCCGTCGACGACGTTCGCTTGCTGCCGATCGTGACCAAGAGCGAGTTGGAGGACCACCTGGCGAGCAATCCTCCCTTTGGCCAGCATCAGGGCAGGTTTCGCGCGCTGCGCATACAGGCTAGCTCCGGCTCCACGGGAAAACCCAAACCCTTTTTCCAGACCAGGCGCGACTGGCAGAACATCACGAACTTTTGGGCGCGGCGATTGTACGCCCAGGGCGTGCGGCGCGGGGACATGGTGCAGATCAGCTTCACCTACGCACTGTTCATTCCAGGCTTCACCGCGTCGGAGGGGGCTATGCGGCTGGGCGCGACGGTGATTCCGGTCGGCAGCGGGGCGGTGACCTCCTCGGAGCGGCAGATCGAGATCGCGCGCGATTGGGGCAGCACAGTGCTGGGCTGCACCGGCACCTACGCGCTGCGGCTCGCCGACGTGGCGGAGAGTATGGGCTACGACACGCGCCGGGACTTCTATTTCCGGCGCATGTTCCACACCGCCGAGCCGCTGACGGAGGAATCCCGGCAGCGCATCCAGGAACGCTGGAACGTGAAGGCCTTCAACAACTATGGCAGCGTCGAGACGGGGGCGCCGACGTGGGAGTGCGAGGAACAGGACGGGATGCACATCAACGAGGACGGCTACATCTTCGAGATCGTGGATCCCGACACCAACGAGCCTTTGCCCGATGGCGAATACGGGGCGCTGGTGATCACCTCGCTATTCAAAGAGGCGGGGCCGGTCATTCGGTACAAGATCGGGGACATCGCGTCGATCATACCTGGAAAGTGTCGCTGTGGCCGCACCTTCCGGCGACTTTCCCCTGTGAAGGGAAGGCTAGACCATATGGTGAAGATCAAGGGCATCGCCGTCTATCCCACGGCCATCGAAGCCGTGCTGCGAGGCTTCTCAGACCTCGGCAGCAACTACCTCATCGTCATCGAGAGCAAAGACGGCCAGGACGAGATCACGGTGCAGGCCGAGCGGGTGGACACGGGCTCCGCTCCGCCGGACCTCGCCGAAAAGGTGGTCCAGGAGCTGAAAGCAAAGGTCGGAGTGACCTGCCGGGTCGAGATGTTCCCCGCCGGTGGTCTGGGGCAGGGACAAGACGTGGACCGCTGGATCAAGTCCAAGAGGCTAATAGATAAGCGGCAGAAGGTGTAGCACCCACTTGCTGGCACCAGTTCCAGGAGAACCAGAAAAACCGTACAGACTTCCGGTCCCTTTGAGGCTTGGAGAAGTCCATTCCCACACCCCGTATCGTCATCGCGGCAGTCCACTGCCGCGACTGCTGGCTCCGTAGAAGAGGATGGAGTGAGGTCGCCGACATTCCCGTTGGCCTTCGCGACTCCTAGCCGAGACTGGACGCTAAAGCTCGCGTGGCCTCGGCAAAACCCGGCGTCGCGGGAACAAGAGCGTTGGCGCCCACACTCTGGGCAAGGCGGTGGTCCTCCGCCCTGGTGCGAACTGCGGACAGCAAAACCACCGGGATGTGCGTCGTACCTGGATCACTTCGCACCAGCTTACAAAGACCGAAGCCGTCGAGGCGGGGCATGAAAACATCGCTCATAATGGCGTCGGGCAGGAAGCGCTGAGCTCTTTCATAGGCGTCGTAGCCATCAGCAGCAACTTCGACGTCGTAGCCCAGCATCTCTACTAACAGCTTCAGCAGCTTTCGCTGAATCGGATCGTCGTCGACCACCAGAACCAGTGGTCGTTGGCCCGTGGACCCCTGGCCCGTGCCAGTGGCCAGAGCTAGGGTGGCATCTGGCTCGTGCCCCTCGTCGGGGGAGTTCACTTGAACTATTTGTGCCATTCCGCTCGCCGGAGCCGACCCGACAATGGAACCCGCCAGGTGGAGTTCCGGCCACAGGCGCTGGCTCGGCAACGAGCGCAATCCTGACAGGACCGAAACGCAAGTGCGGACTCCTACGGGCACAGTGTCGAGTCGTCCTGCTAGTCTCTGGGTACCCACGTTTGCTGACAGCGCGCCCAGAGGAACGAGGCCTTGGTCGCAAGTCACCGCCGCGTCGATCACATTCGCGTCCACGTCTGTCTCCTCTCCTGAAATACTCATCGACGATGCTACGCCTTTGGCACTAGGTCTGCGGCTGCTTCTGTTCACGGACTAGCCGGAGCACATGCTGGCTCACGGCTCGCCCGACCAGATCTTCTATCGTCCGGAACATCGCCACTTCCACGCCCAACAAGCTATCCATCACTTCAGGGGCAGCACAACCTACGCTCGCCACGTAGGCGCGGAACTCGCTGAGGTCGATTTCTTCCTCGTTGACTCTGATCTTCTCTAACAACGGCGCGTCGCGGCTGGCCAGGCTAAGAGATCGTGCCATCACCGCCCTTGTCCCTGCAGCGCCCAGAAACGGAGTGGCCAGTCGCCAAATGGCATGCGCCAAGGCCTCAAAGCTGTCGATTATCTCCGGGCAGGTCTCCTTCCGTAAGGTCAGTCTCAGCTCCCCTATCAGGTCTTCGTTTTCAACTTGCCATTCAGGCTGATTCACTTGAGTCGTGTTCTCCCACCGTTTCCGCAGGAACCGACCCTTGGCAATTCTGAACTCAGGACACGGCCACGTCGAAGAGAGGAAATGAGATGAATACGAACAAGCGCCTTCCAGCCAGGCTCAGAGAGAGAGAGAGAGAGAGAGAGAGAGTAAAGAGAAAGTTGAGAGCAAAGAAAAGATCCAACGACAGCGCTCACGGCCTACACCTTTCGGGAGCCTAAACTCTCGCCAATTATACACCTTGGCTCTGCCTTTGCATAGATGCCAGTTTCACCTTTTGACAGCATCCTCCGGGCTTGAAAAACCCTGTGGCACATGCGATGATACTGTCGTGCACGATGGAACATCCACGGGCTGTCGGCGACAGAGGACTCAACCAAGGCAGTAGTGTAAGGAATATTGCGGAAACGGGGATTTTTGCGGCGCCAACGGATAATGAACGGATAAACGGATTAGGCATCACAGCCAATCAGAGGCCGGTGAAGCTGTCCTGCGCAAGCAAGGAGGGGGCATGCCGAAAGAGTAAAAACTCTGATTTTACACCTTTGCTCTCCCAGTCGCATCCGTTTATCCGTTAGTTATGCGTAATGAAATTGGGCTTCCCTCTCCCCAGCGATCACCTGGCTTGCTGCTCGCTTTTGATCACGCTCGCAATACCCTCAAAGTACTCATTGCGCACCCGGTTGTTCGCCACC
>JACQUC010000082.1 GCA_016210495.1 Chloroflexota bacterium | reverse complement strand
ATTGGGGATTGGGGAACCGGGTCGCGGGGGTGAAGCTACCGCGAGAGTGTGTCTTGCGGTCGGATCTGTCTGATCGGAGGAATCGGACGTATAGTTGGACCGGGAGGGAAGAGAGCTCGGGATTGGCTGCTCAGGGAATTCCGGTCGTCCTTCGAGAAGGACGTCAGGCCGGTTGGCAGGTAGATCGGATGGTTCGGGTGTCATTTCTTCGATTGATGGGGAGAAGGCTGGAACAGTGGGCGGTTGTGGCGGTGGGCTTGGTGGGGAGGATGGCTCTGGCTTGAGCTTGTCTTTGGCTAGCTCGAGGATGATGGTGCGGAGGATGGCCTCGGTCTCGGCGTGATCGTCGGATGCTTCGCGCTCCTCTTTGCGGGTGCGGTCGCGCTGGAGGCTGGTGAGCTGGGCGAAGGCGCGGCTCATCTGCCGGTCGAGGTGAACCTCGTAACGGGTTAGCCTTTCCAGGAAGTCAAGGCTGGGGAGGGCGTACATGGCGCGGCCCGCCGGGTTGTCGTGGGCGATGATGATGCTCTTCTGCTCGTAGGCCATGTGGCCGGTCTCGGCGGTGATGATGCGGCGCTGGCGCCAGGTGGAGATGGCGATGGTCTCGACGCACATCTCCTCGATGGGACCGACGGGATGGAGGTCGTCGACGAGGGACTGGAGGAGGGCGGCGAAGTCGGCGGGGTCCTCGCCGAGCACCTTGAACTGGACGTCCAGGTAGGCCTGAGCACGGAGGCCGTGCTTGAGGGGGTTCTGGGAGGAACGGGCCTTGCCCTCGGGGGTGCGGGGACCGGTGGAGCGCTGGGCGTTGCGACGGTTGGCTTCGATCTTGGCTTCGCTTGGCATTTTGGGTTACCTCCTTTTTTTTTGACACGCGGGATTGCACCACGGAGGCACAGAGGGGAACGAGAATGGTGTTGGTCTGTGCGTCCGGGCTACTGTGATACGAACAAATGTTCTACTACTATATATAATTCATTTTGGGGGGCAAAAAACAACATTTTTGGCGGCAATTTTCGCTAATGCGAAAAATTCGTTAACCGGGGAGGTCGCAGAGAGCGCAAAGGGGATTGTGAAGAGGTCGTATGAGTGTAGATTAACGGGCACGTGGTCTACGGCCCAGAGCAACGACTTCACTGGGGCGGTGGCGCTGTGGCCGTCCTGCCTGCTGGCGGGTGCACACCATTAACTGATCGTTCCCCAGGCGGTGGAGAACGTGGTCAGGAAGTATGCCCGACTGGCCGGGCTAGAAGAAGTTACACCGCACATCTTGAGGCACACTTTCGGCAAGCACGTCCTCCAACGTGGCAACCGTCTAATCCTCGCCTTCGCGATTTTGAGCACAAGTAAAAGCTGCTTTGTAATTCGAACAGCGTGCGTAATATAATAGGATAGTCGCGCACATACGCCGTATTATTTAATGACACACTATGTCCGTGGCCTGGGATGGTGGCAATGTCGCCGGTTCAACCAGCAGCTCTCTCGACGGCACGGCCCCAAGATCTTCCAAGATGGCGCGTGACGCCCCTTGGCTACAGTCGGAGGACCAGGACTGAACAGGGAAGCGTGGAAACAATCCAACCTACGTGATTTATGTCAACGTCCCGGTGACAGCACGATCAGCCAGTCGCAGGGAGAGGCGCCTCTTCCGCGACGCAAAAGGACGTGAGAGCCAGTGACGAGCAAAGAGACGAAAAGAGAACAGCATGGCAAAACTGCTTCAGCGAGATACCACCAAGGATCGCTGTCGGTTCTATACTATTGCTTGGCAGCGTGCACTTTGGGGTGGCGGGGCGATGATTCGCTGCTGGGGCCGCATCGGGACGGAGGGAAGATCTATGCCAAGCTTCTATCCGGATCGGGAGAGCGCCCAAGCGATGGTGTAGGAGATGGTCAGAAGGCGGATTAAGCGGGGATATGAGGTGGTGGACTTTGGATGGTGAAAAATGGATGCATTTGAGAAATGGGCAGAGCAGTTAGTGCTGTGGTCTCCCCCCAAGGATGATACTTTATTGCCAAAAGGCACTGATGATTGGGCGAAGATGGCCGAGTGGTTTGGGAGGATGGCGCGACCAGCTAAAGAGGGCGACAGTCCGCTGTTTTTGCGAGTTAAAGAGATGGTAGACAGTCATAGTGTCGTTCTTGACGTGGGCGCCGGGGCAGGCCGCCTCGCGCTCCCGCTTGCGTCAAGGGTTGGAAAGGTCCTCGCAGTAGAATCGTCTCCAGCCATGAGGTCGGTGCTTCTCTCCAGGATTGCAGAGCAAGGCGTCGACAATGTGGAGGTCGTGGGGAGAAGGTGGCCGTGGGTCGAACTGGAGCAGGTGGATATCGCTTTCTGTGCCAACGTGGTGTACGACGTTGCTGACCTGGCTCCCCTTCTCCTGAAGATGAATCAAGTCGCCAAGCGGCATTGCTTCATCGAGCTCACTCCTCGTCATCCTTTGGATGCGTTCCGGGAGTTGTGGCAGGACTTTGTTGGCTGGACACCGCCCAACGGGCCGACGTATTTGGACATGGTGGCATGTCTTCGCCAGCTCGGGATAGAGCCAGGTATCGAAGTGAGGCCATCAAACCGCTCGTTGAGATTCAGCAACCCCAAGGAAGCCGCGGCGTTCTACCGAGATCGGCTCGGCCTCGCAGAAGGAACAGAGGTT
>JACQUC010000077.1 GCA_016210495.1 Chloroflexota bacterium | reverse complement strand
GCAAGTACCTGGCGGTGTAGCTTCCCAGTTCCACCTCCCACGAGGAATCCGAAGTCTGCCCTCTCTGAATCAAGCACCTACTGGCAAATATAATGGGGGACGGTCATGAAATCATAAGATTCTTTCCTCAAAATGAGCGCGCCCCTTCATTGAGCAGGTTGAGCGCGCCATCGGCGTCGCAAGAGGCCACAAGGAGATGTGATGATGGCTCAATTGAACGTCCGTGTTCCTGAAGATCTGCGTGAGCAGGTTAAGCAAGTTGCCAAACAGCAGGACATTTCCCTGAACCAATTTTGCCTCACTGCTATCGCTCGCGCCGTCGGCGAGGCGCAAGCGCGCCGTTTCTTTGTCCAACGCGCTCGTGGGCTATCCCCGGCGGAGGGACGGCAGAGGTTTCTAGCGGTGATGGAAAAGGTAAGAAAATAATCGCAATCGACGTCGTGCGGAGAGATGAGTGGGGGTGGTGAAGGGTGATAAGGGCCAGCTTGCCCGCCACGCGGTTCATCTCGTCGAGCACTGCCTCGTCCACCCGTAATGGGGGACGATGGATACTTGTTATACTTTTGCCCTGGGCTGCCTCAGGGGGCCATGATCCGGGGCGTCGTCAAGTATGTCCGCTTGGTGAAACGTGAAACGGGACAGGGCGGCAATAGCTCTGCGCGGGCCGGCGGGTCCTTTTCGAGGGGAGAAAACCTGCGCAGGGTCCCCTATGCGGCCGGATTGACCTCGGAGGAGATCCTCTCGCCGTGGGCCTGCTCTGCAACGATGAGGTCAAAACGTGTCTGGAGGTTCATCCAGAACTGGGGGGTGTTGCCAACGTAGCGCGCCAGCCGCAGCGCGGTCTCGGGGGTGACGCTTCTCTTGCCCTTGAGAATGGATGTAATGCGCCCCGAGGGAACGCACAGCGCGAGCGCAAGCTGGTTGGCCGTCTGGCCACGCGCCTCCAACTCTCGTTTCAGTATTCGTCCAGGGTGGATGGGTGTCATCGCTTGTCATCCTTTCCTGCCCGTCAGGACTTGGCGGCGCGAGGGCAAGCGGCATGGCCAGGGGATCGTAAGTCCAGTCGTGTGGCAGGAATCACTTAGGCTTGAAGGGGTGGAGAACCCCCGGGTGTGGAGGTCGCGCTCACCAGGCCTTTACAGCGACGATATCCGGCATGGGATAGTGCTTGGCGTTCAAGGTGTAGATCTTCCCGCCGGTCGCGGCCACCGTCGCCGCCAACATGGCGTCGTTGACGTCAATCCCGTGGGTTGGATGCCATGTGCGGTACAGGTCTCCGGCATCGTCCACGACTTCCTGCGTCACGGGTGCGGTCTTGAACCGGGACAGAAAGGACATGGTTGCAGAGACCTCATCGGGCCGCATGAAAAACACCACCTCCGCCCGTTGCAGCGCTCCGACCCACAACTCCGTTCCCGGTTCACGCGACAGCGCGCGCAAGAAGCTGGCGGCCTTTTGGCTCCCCCTCAGGTGCCAGATCAGAATGTCGCTGTCAACGTAGGCGCGCATCACGACCGGCCGTGGTGCCGCTCGAACGACTTTTGAAACTGTCGTCGCGCGGTGCGGATGGTTGCCGTGGCACTCTCCCTGCGGCGACGCCACGCGCCCACAGTCTCAGCCCAGACATCCGCGTCCTCCCGGCGGCTGAACTGCTGCACGCGCAACCGGATCGCCTCTTCGAGAAACTGCCGTTTCGTGACGCCCAGCTTGCCTGCAACACGGCTCATCTCGTCGAGCACTGCCTCGTCCACCCGCGCAGAAAACACCTTGTCCATGGGGAACCTCCTTTTCTTACGTAAGCAATCTAGCGTAAGATAGCCCAATCGTCAAGGTCGCGCAGCCCCGGGCGGTGCGTCCGGAAGACGGGGCGAAGGCAACTTTTTGTACTTTTGCCCTCAGTTGCCTCAGAGGGGAATCAATCCGTAATTCGTTGCCAAGCGCATCACCATCGTGCAGATCCGTCGCAATTGAGCCCGTCCGACGTGGTTCGCATATTTCGGATACGGGTCGGCGAGTCGGTCAGGATGCACTGCAGGCGGGATGGCGCGAACT
>JACQUC010000083.1 GCA_016210495.1 Chloroflexota bacterium | reverse complement strand
GGTGGCGAACAACCGGGTGCGCAATGAGTACTTTGAGGGTATTGCGAGCGTGATCAAAAGCGAGCAGCAAGCCAGGTGATCGCTGGGGAGAGGGAAGCCCAATTTCATTACGCATAACTAACGGATAAACGGATGCGACTGTGAGAGGATTGGCGTGAAATCAGAAGGCCTACTCATTCGGCATGCCCCTTTCCTGGCTTGTTTACGACAGTTTCATCGGGCTCTGATTGGCTGTGATGCCTTATCCGTTTATCCGTTCATTATCCGGTGACGCCGCAAACACTCCCGATTTGCGCAATACTCCGTACACTACCATTCGCCCCTATTTTCCGTACCGCTCCCGCAAATCGCGGTGCAGGATCTTGCCGGTGGCGGTGCGGGGCATGGCGGCATCGGGGATGAACTGGATGGTCTTGGGCTTTTTGTAACTGGCGATCTTGCTCTGGCAGTGGTCGATGATCTGCCGGGCAAGGTCGGGTGTGCCGGCGAAACCGTCGCGGAGAACGACCACCGCCTTGATGGCCTCGCCCCATTTGAGGTCGGGGATGCCGATGACCGCCGCATCCTTCACGGCGGGATGTGTGCAGATGGCGCTTTCGACCTCGGAAGGATAGACGTTTTCGCCGCCGGTGATGATCATGTTGGCCTTGCGGTCGACCAGGATGTAGTAGCCGTCCTTGTCCCGGCGCACCATGTCGCCGGCCGATGACCACTCGCCCTCGAAGGCCGCCTCGGTCCGCTCGGGGTCCTTCCAGTAGCCGCTGAAAAGATGGGGCGTGCGGTAGAATAGCTCGCCGACCTGCCCATCCGGCACCGGCCGCCGATCCTGGTCCAGGATCTTGATGCGATCCGTGCCGAAGATCTCGCGGCCGATGGAGCCGACCTTCCTGAACTGGTCCTCGGGCCGGAGCAGAGTCACCAGGCCGCCTTCCGTGCTACCGTAGGCCTCCCATAGCTCGGCGTTCTGGAAATAATCCATTGTGGCCAGCTTCAGCTCGGCGCGGGCTGGCGCCGACGAGATCAATAGCTGCCGCACGGAGGATACGTCGACGTTTTTCTTGATCTCGTCCGGCAGCTCCAGGATCATCACGTAGTGCGTCGGGACCAGGGACGTGAAGGTGATGCGGTGCTGCCCGATGGTCCGCAGCAGGTCTCTTGCATCGAACGAGACCATGTTGTGAACGAAGACCGGAGCGGTCACCAGGGTGTAGGGGAACGAGTAGAAAAGCGAGTTCACGTGGCACATGGGCATAACCAGCAGCGGCCTGTCCGTCGGCAGGACGCCCATGTTCACGTTGCTGAGGTAGTACATGGACATGTTGGCCTCGTGGGAGCGGACGACGCCTTTGGGCCGGCCGGTGGTGCCCGAGGTGTACATGATGACCCACGGGTCGGCGGCGTCGACGAGGTAGTCGGGCTCCTCGAGCGACGCCGCGCCCAGCCAATCCTCGTAGCCGACGTATCCTGCCGGCACGGGGCCCTGCCCAAGGTAGATGTAACGGTCCGGAGGCACGGGAAGCCTGTCTCTGATCCGGTCGATCAGCGCGACGAAAGGCTCTTCGACGATGAAGGCGCCGCAGTCGGCGTGGTTGACGATGTACTCGATCTCCGGTGGCGACAGCCGAAACATGATGGGCACGGCGATCTGCCCGCCTTTGGCCGCGCCGGCGTAGATGTCCATCCACTCACCGCGGTTGTAGGCCAGCGTGGCGAAGCGATCGCCATAGCCGACGCCCAGAGCGCGCAGACCGTTGGCCAGGCGGCAGGAGCGCTCGTTCCATTCCTTGAACGTGTAGGCCTTGTGCTTATCCTGCCAGCCCAGCTTGTCCGGGTAGTTGATGGCGTTCATCCTGAGGACGGTGCCGATGTGAAGCCATTTGCTGATGGTCATTTTCTTGCCTCATTTCCGGTGCGTAATGGCGGGGATGCCCGTACTGCCATCTTCGCGGGCGCGGAGACCGCGCCCCTACGCTAATCGTGGGGCCAGGGCGCGGAGACCCACGCCTGCCCCACGCCAGGCGGACAGTCCTTCCGCAGGAGGACGCCCCTACGAGCTTAGCTCCATCGCGAAGAGGGCGGCGCCCCAGGCGCCGGTGAGCTGGGGATGGGGCGGCGTGAGCACGGCGCGGCCCAGCTTCTCCGAGAGCAGGGTGACCAGGTATGGATTGAAGGCCACGACTCCGCCGGTGGCCACGACCTCTTCGCCCATAACGTCCATTTCCAGTACCCTTCTCACAACCGAAAGGAATAGGCCCTTGACGATGTCCGGCACGCGCTTGCCCTGCCGAATCTTCTCGATGACCTCGGTGGCCGTGAAGACCGTGCAGTAGCTGCCCAACTCGACGATTTCGGTGGACTGCCGCGCCAGGGTGTCCAGGTCTTCCAGCGGGATGTCCAGCCGGCGCGCCGTCTCTTCGAGAAAGGCGCCCGTGCCCGCCGCGCACTTGCGGTTCATTTTGAAGTCGATGCGCCGGCCCTGGGCGTCCAGCTTGATTATTTTGCTATCCTGGCCACCGATGTCGACGACGGTGATCGCCCGAGGGAAGAAGTGAAAGCTGCCTCGGGCGTGGCAGCTTATCTCGGTCTTGTCGTCGTCGCGATTGAGCACGTTCTTGCGGCCGCAGCCGGTCGAGACGGTGCGCATCTCGTTGGGTCGGTCTGCCAGGCCAGCGGCCGCGAGCGCATCGTCCAGGCAGCCCGTCGCGGCGGCGGAGAAATCCGTCCCGGAGCGGCGCACGGACCAGCCCAGGAGCCTGGCCTCTTGGTCGAGGAGCGCCACCTTGGTGTTGGTCGAACCCACATCCACCCCAGCGTAGATCATGTCTCTTCCAACTGCTCCACAAAGGCTTCGATCTGGGTCCGCGCCTGCTCCTCCGAGTAGCAACGCAGGTCGTTCAGGTCGCCGTTGAGTACCAGGGCAGGGATGCCGATTTGCTTGGCCAGTCTCCCCGGCATGCCGTAGCGATTGTTGGAGTTGTTGGGGCAGGTCTTGGCGTCGTGAAACACGATGCCGTCGAGCTTGAACAGCTTGTGGCAGCTCTCGATGTAGCGCTCCTTGTACGCCTCGTCGCGGACGATGAACAGCTCGGTGTACGCTCTCGCTATGCTCAGAAACGGCTGCTCCGGGTCCATCCGGTCGAAGATCCAACTGTTGCAGTAGGTGGAGGCCACGAGGCAGGTGCGCAACGATGCGAAGAGATCGGAGAGCGCACGCAGCTTGCCCCAGATGGGCATGCCTTCCCAGTACAGCCGGTGCCTCTCGCCTGCTACGGCGGCCACGCCATCCCGGATGCGCCGCTCCAGCTCGGCCAGCAGGAGCTTGTAGTAGTCGACGGCCACCTGCGTGCCACGTGCGACCACCGCCGGCCCCATGTTGATGGTGGCATCGAAGAAGCTCCAGGGTGAGGGGACGTGCGAAGCGGTCTCCAGGACGGCCCGCCAGAGCCTCGAGCAATCACGCGATAGCCTTACCGCATCCTTGAACCGGTCGATGTCGAATCTCTGGCCGCTAACCTGCTCCAGGGTGGGGATCAACCCTTCGATCTGCCGGGCGATATCTTTCAGCTCGAAATCCGTGACGTCGCCGATGTTGCGGAAGGTGTGGACGCCGATGAGCGGCACGCCGAACTCGCGGGCGTACCAGGCGAACCATTCCTTGACGTCGCGGCACTGGTTGGTGTTGTAGACGAGGACGTCCGGGCGAGGCACCGACTGGATCCGGTAGGCTCTCTGCAGGGGCGTGGTCTTCTTGAGGTATGCGCCGATGTCGCTGGTCAGGTACGAGCAGATGTCCGGCGAGTAGCCGATGGCGTTGGCCACCGGGATGAAGTCGGTGGCGGTGCGGGTGGCCCCGAGCATGGCGCCATGGTTTTCGGGAAAGTAGACCAGGAAGCCCATGCCGCGCAGGAGCTCGGCGGGCCCGACGCTGGTGCACCAGGCGATCTTAGGATTTCCTTCCGTGGCCGCACGGTCAAGCTCTAGAAAGTGATCGGCCATGATCTCCTTCAAGATCGTGGCCGCCTGAATTTCTGGCATGTTTGTTCCTGCATTGCTGTCGAGTAAACGACCCTCACCTGCCTGGTCCGCCTGAGGTGGAGCTCAGGCGCTCTAACCCCAATACGGTTTGGTTAAGGCAAGATAGCGCCCCCGCCCCTCCCTAGCGGGGGACAAGCCCCCGCACTACAGACTCCCTGGAAGAGGGACAGGAGGCTCGTCTCATCCGGTAATCGCTCACCATTATACCAAGTTCCTGGCATGATGTGCATGGGGCAACCACATCATTGCTACGGAAGGACCCAACGGCGATAGCGTGTTCGCCGCTTATCGCGCGCCCGCCAGCACCGGCATTCTGACGTGCTCGCGCTCGACCTTCTTGCGCCACTTGGCGAGCCACTTGCTGCGCACGGCGGGGTTCACGGCATACTGTGGGAACTCGCCCTTAAGGGCCATCACCACCTGAGTCATAGGCTTCACCCACAGCTCGGGATCGGAGGCCTCGGAGTAGCTCGCGCTGTGACCGGTCAAAATCACGTTGCACATTTCGAGGAGCGGGTTGTCGGGCGCGATGGGCTCCTGGGCCGTCACGTCGAGCCCCGCCCCGGCGATGAGTCCCTCCTGCAAGGCGCGAATCAAGGCCGCCTCGTCCACGATATCGCCACGGGCGACGTTGATGAAGTAGGCGGTGCGCTTCATGTTCCTGAACTCTTCGTAGCCGAACAGGCCGCGCGTCTCGGAAGTGAGCGGCGCGTGGAGGCTGACGAAATCCGAGGTGCGAAGAAGCGTGTCGAGGCTCACCGGCTCGACGCCCCAGCTCTGCATCACCCCGTCGAATACGTAGGGATCGTAGGCGACGACTTTCATTCCCAGCCCTCTGGCCTTGATGGCTGTAGCCGTGCCGATCTTGCCCAGGCCGATGATGCCCACGGTTTGGTCACGCATCCGAAAGATGGGCCTGGCGGTTTCCGTCAATGCCTTGCGGTCCGTCAAAAAGCAGACGTGCCTGCCCTTTACCGCCCTATCCAACTGGATCAGCCGGTGCCCCAGCGCCAGGATGAAGGCGATGGCGCGACCAGACACCTCGTCCAGACAGTAGTCCGGCACGTTGGTGACCACGATGCCGTGGTCCGTCGCCGCTTCCAGGTCGACAAGGCTGAAGCCTGTGCCAAAGGTGGCGACGATGCGGCACCGGTGGAGCGCGCCCAACACCCTCCGGCCGAAGGACTGATGGCTGGCGCTGCAGATGATCGCATCGGCATCGCCTGCGTGCGCCAGCATCTCTTCCTCGGTCAGCCACCAGCCGCTGACGTAAGTGGTCCCCAGCGGCTCGAGGAGCCTTTCGCCGGCGTAGACGTCGGGCATTTGGAACGTGTTCACTACCTTAAATCGCATCTCTGGGCGCATTTTCTGGCCTCCCTGCGGACTTATTCTTGGCCAATCGTAAAACATGCTACACCGGGTTGCCGCGATTCGCTATGTACAAACGTAGCATTTCCGGCGCGATTCTTCCGACAATCGTCTAAGAAGCGCGCCCAAAACGTTGAATGCTGCGCGCAATTGTAGTAGCATGGGTGCGCCATGTCCGATATTCAGAGCATCACCGATTCGCTGGCTCAGCTAATTCATCGTCCGGTCAATATCGACGATGCCCAGTTGCGACTGCTCACCCACAGCGTCCAGAACGGGGTAATCGACAATGGGCGCGTGGCGAGCATTTTGCGCCGAAGGGTACCGGAGAAGCTGATCGCGTGGCTGCACGGCCTGGGTATAGCCGAAGCGACCGGGCCGGTGCACATCCCCGGCAATGCCGAAGTCGGCACGTTCCCCCGCCTGTGCGTTCCCATACGCGCCCATGATATTCTTCTCGGCTATCTCTGGGTGATCGACGCCGACGGCACGCTGATCCAGGAGGACATCGACGCCGCAAATGCCGCGGCCCAGGCAGCGGGCCACATCCTATATCGCGAGCAACTCCTGGTCCAACTCGAGAGGGGCCGTGAGCGGGAGCTCCTGCGGGACCTGCTTTCCGAGCAAGCTGAGGTTAGGCAGTACGCCGCGGAGGAGCTGGTGCGGGCGGAGCTTTTCGTACAGCCAGGCGCCGTCGCCGTTCTGGTTGGCCGGCCGGTGTTGAGTGGCGGCAGGGCTTGGGACGAGGAGCTGCAGTCGGCGGTAGGCGTGGCCTTGGAGCAGGTTAGATGGAGCAGGCCGGCACGGGAAAGTCTGCAACTGGTTCGCACGGGCCACGCGGTGCTCGTGGAGGCGCTCGGCGGCGCAAAACACCGGCCAGGCGAGGTGTTGAGTCTCGGGCACACGTTTCATGCAGTGCTGGGACAGCGCTTGGTGGGGATAGGCGTAGAGAGGGTGCTGGTTGGCATCGGCGATGCGCAGCATTCGCTCGTCGATGCAATGAAATCGTACCGGCAGGCGCAGCACGCGGCGGCGGTGGCGGAGATCGCTCCCAGTCTTGGCCCGGTGGCAGCCTGGTGGCAACTGGGGGTGTACCAGATGCTTTCGCAGTTTCCTCTCGAGCGGCTGACTGCCGACGTCCTGCACCCCGGGTTGGTCAGGTTGCTGGAGCATCCGGGCGGACAGGTTCTGGTGGAGACGCTGGAGCGGTTTCTCGACAACGCCGGCGATGCCAAGGCGACCGTCGGCGATCTGTCGCTGCATCGCGCCACGCTGTACTATCGCCTGCAGAGGATACAGGAGATCGCCGAAGTAGACCTGTGGCGGGGTGAGGATCGGCTTGCGCTGCACCTGGGGTTGAAGCTGGCCAGGCTGACGCATTTGTACCCGCGGCCTGGGGGGCCTTGATTGTCGGGACGGCGGGGCGGTTTGTGTCGGGCAGGGGTCCGGGGCAACCACGCAGGGTTGCCCCTACGGACCGGTCGATGATTTGTCCGAACAGGCAGCTTCGCTTCAGAACGGCGGGGGCAGGCTTCCGCGCTACCGTGCTACAACCCCTGAATCAGTCGCCACTCCCAGGTCTTTGCCCACGGCGCGGGCGATGGGCCTGAGCTCTGCCATGAGGCGCTCGAAGTTCTCGAAGGTCAGGGACTGGAGGCCGTCGGACAGCGCTTCCTCCGGGTTCGGGTGCACCTCGATGAGGAGCCCGTCCGCTCCCGCGGCCACCGCCGCGCGGGCGAGGGTGGCGACGAACTGGAAGTGGCCGGCGGCGTGGCTCGGGTCCACGATGATAGGGAGATGGCTGTACTTCTTCACCACCGCGATGCTGGCGATGTCCAGGGTGAAACGGGTGCTGGTTTCGAAGGTGCGGATGCCTCGCTCGCAGAGAATGACCCGCTCGTTGCCCTCGGCCAGGATGTAGTCCGCCGCCGTGAGCCACTCGTTGATGGTGGAGGACAGGCCCCGCTTCAGGAGCACGGGATGGCCGGAGCGGCCCATCTCGCGCAGCAGGGCGTAGTTCTGCATATTACGCGCGCCAACCTGCAGCACGTCGGCGTACTGGGCGACGGACTCGACGTGGTGCGGATCGACGACCTCGGTGACGACGGGCAGGCCGGACTCCTGGCGCGCCTTTGCAAGGATGCGCAGGCCCTCCTCGTAGAGGCCCTGAAAGGCGAAGGGAGAGGTGCGCGGCTTGTAGGCGCCCCCGCGCATGGCCGTGGCGCCGGCGGCTTTCACCGCCGCCGCGGTTTGCATCATCTGCGACTCGCTCTCGACGGCGCACGGTCCGGCGATGACGATCAGGTTGTCGCCGCCCACGTCCACAGCGCCCACCGTGACTCGGGTGGGCTCCTGGTGGAACTCGCGCGAGGCGAGCTTATAGGGCTTCATTATGCGCGTCACCGACTCGACGCCCATGAGCACCTCGAAGGTGTCCGTGGACACCTCGCCGGTTTGACTTCCCAGAACAGCTATGACGGTCTTCTCGGTTCCGACGTTGACCTGAACGTCGAAGCCCAGGGTTTTGGCTCGCTCGATGACGTGGTCGACCTGCTGGGTGGTCGCGCCCTTGGCCATCTGCACAATCATGGGGATACCTCCGTGCTGATTCGGCCCAAAACGACGAAAGGCATCTGCTCCACCGTTCCTGCCTCCCCGCCAGGCCCTATGGAGCAACATGATACGCTATCCTCTAGCTCTTCTGCAAGATGTCACGTGGGCGTCACGGCCGCCGCGCCGTGATCAGGCTGATGGCCCTGGACGAGCTAAGCTCGTGGAGCTCCACCCCCTCGTAGCCGGCGTCGCGTAGCCAGCCGGCGTAGGTAGAGAAGGGGTAGACGCGGCCCTGACTGGTGCGCATGAGCAGGCCGAGGGCGTAGAGCACCACGGCCCGCGGGCCGTCGGATCGCTCGTTGACGATGGCGTCCAAAATCGCCAGCCTCCCGCCGGGGCGGAGGGCGAGGAGGAGGTGCCCCAGGAGGCGGCGGTTGGTGCTTTCGTCGAACAGATGACAGAGGTTGCCGGCAATGGCCAGATCGTAAGCCGCCGTGCCCCAGTCGACGGCGAAGATGTCGCCGCCAACGTACGCGAACTGTGTCTCCAGGCCCGCCCGTGCCACTGCCTGGCGAGTCACCGCTGCTACTGCTGGGAGATCGACCGCCGTGACGTGGCATTCCGGGTCGCGCGCGGCGAGGGCGATGCTCCAGGGCGCGGCGCCGGCGCCGACGTCCAGCACCCGTAGGCCGGCGACACTGAGGTGATCGGCGGCGCGCGCGGCAGCCGCGGCGAAGAACATGGCCAGGTGGGGGACTACGCTCGGATAGATCCGCCTGAGGCGGACCGCGCGGGAATCGCCGGCGATGACAGGCTGGTCGGTCCGCAATACCTCGGCAAGCCCATTCCAGCGTGTTCGCAGCGCGGCCAATCCGACCAGATCGGGCGTGGTGGCATGGTAGACGCGCTCGGCGTCGGCCTCGACCAAGCCCAGGCTCGCGAGTGCTGACAACAGCACACCCGCCCCACGCTCGCCAATGGCGCAGTCGCGGGCCAGGGAGAGCGCGTCGGCCGGCCCTTGATCGAGCCGGGCGAACACGCCAAGGCTCTCCGCCACGTCGATGGCCGCGCTGGTGGCGGCGGCTTCGCGCAGGAAGTCGAGTCGCTCGGATAAAGGCTGGTTGGTCATAGTGTTCATCGACCTTGCCGCTCGCAATTGGACTTGCGCGGTGAGGGACGTTTGAACCGCAAAGGACGCAAAGGGCGCAAAGACTCTGAGAGGAACCCCTTTGCGTTCTCTGCGCTCTTTGCGGTTGCGTCGTCTCCCCCAGAGGTCACCGCGTAACTCCTGCTAAGTAGAACGGCGTAGCAATTGCTACCTGCTGGTCTGGCAGGGCGGGTTTCAAACCCGCCCCTACGAATTGTACTTTTTGTGTCGGACTATTTGGTAAGTCGTATTGGCCCCGTGCATCAGGTGGGCGGCAGGATGCGCACGGTGCCGGCGTCGCCGTCGACCTCGACGATCTGGCCGTCGCGAATTGCTGTTGTGGCGTTGCCCACCCCTACTACGGCGGGGATGCGGTACTCGCGCGCGACGATGGCACAGTGGCACAGCACGCCTCCGGCGTCGGTGACCACCGCCGCGGCGGTCGCAAACAGGGGGGTCCAGGGTGGCATAGTGGTTTGCGCGACGAGGATGTCCCCTGGACCCAGCTTGCCGGCCTCGGACAGCCGCCGTACGACCTTCGCCGGGCCACGGGTGATGCCGGGTGAGCCGGGGCTGCCACGCATAACACCGACCTCTCCGGTCGGCGTGGGCGGCGTGCCGAAGAACTTGCCGAGCGCCCGCGTGAACACCGACGCCGGTGGCGGACCTGGTGGCGGCGTGCCCAGCGCCGGCGGCGGCGTGACGTCGCGGAAGCGCGCGTACTCTGCTTGGCGCCCGGCGACGATCCCCTGGCGATTCGGCATCGACAATGCCGCCGCGGTCTCCCGCAGCTCGTCGAGCGTCAGGTAGAAGATGTCGTCGGGTGCGGCGAGTGCGCCGGCCGCGGCGAAGCGACCGCCAAACGCCAGCAGGAGTTGCCGCATATGGTGTAGCGCTGGGTACTCGAGCCAGAACGTGTGGTCCTCCACCAGCACGGTCGCGGTCTGGGCCGCGGCAAGAAGCGTCTCGAACTGCGCCACCACGGGCTGAGGGTAGCTCCGGAGGCGCTCGCGGGCGTCGGCCACCAGTCGCTCCCGCTCGGCGGCCAGCGCCGCCAGGTCGCCGGCCAGGTCTTGATCCGGCTGTAAGAGATACTTCTCGAGGTTGTCAATCACCGGCATTGGGTCCTCAATCCACGACGGCTTGTCCAACGCGATCTTATCGGAGCGCGTGCCGTATACAGCGAGAAAACCCCGCAGCTCGTCCAGGAAGGTGCGACCGGCAGGTGTGGCTGCCAGCGTGGCCAGCACCTCGGCCGCCTTATGGCACTCGAACGCGGCACGCACCTCGGGCTCGGCCGCTGCCCGACGGCTCAACTGCCATAGCGCCCGGCCGGTTTCCAGGCTCTTGTTGTCAAGTCCCTGAAGCAGCCGGTACGGCTCGAAGGCTCCGTCGCCCCCGAAGAGATCACGATATAGCTCTTCGAAGAAGCCCAGAGCAAGCGCCGAGGGGAAGAAGCACAGAAAGTGGATCTCGTACAGGCGCTGGTAGCGCTTGAGCGCTTCATCGAGGTGGTCGCGGAGGTCGAGCATGCCTGCGCCGTTCAAGTGGAAGCTCGCAAGCCAGCCGATGTGCCCCTTTATCTCAGGCAGCCACTCGTCTTCCCAGAGCGCCCGAAGGTTGACCGCAGCGTCTCCTAGTTTCTGCTCGCAGCGCTTCCCGCGTGCCGCCAGCTCTTCAGGCGGCGCGATCACGGGGACCATCCTCGTGTAGAGGTAGGTGTTGATCAGCAGCCCCGCTGGTCCCACCACCGGCAGCTCGTAGGCCGCGGCGGCGGCCTGCCAGCCCGGCAAGGCGGTCTCCAGCGATGTGGTGAGCATCAGCGGCGACATCTGGTCGGCGTAATGGACGACCTCGCGCGTCCAGAACAGGCGCTCGTCTTCGGGATGCTCCCACCTCACGGGGAAATCCGGCGGGATGGGCAGGGGGTGCCGCAGGTCTTGGGCCGTTGCGTTAGGGTTTGCCATTGTAAGCCTCCAATTAGTGATTGGTCCACGAGCGTAGGGGCGGACGTCCTCTGTCCGCCTCGGGCGGGGTGGCACGCCCGCCGGAGATAGAGCAAACGGGGCGGACAGCCCCACCACACCCGGCCACCCCCCGGACGTCCGCCCCTACGCCAGGGACGGTCGTCAACGCCTGAAATACAGCCAGTATCTTTTGTTCACACCGTCGTGATGGGCCGGCACTGGAGCAGGTATAGCTCGCCAGATCGGTAGGCGCACTCGACGTCGGCGGGCCAGCCCGTGCTGTCCTCTATGGCCATCAAGAGGTGAGCAATCTCGACCACCTGGTCTTCGTCGAGCGAGGTCTGGGTGCGCAGGAAGCGCGGCACGTCGACCTCTCGCGTGCCGCCCGGCACGGCCACGGTCATCCGCCGCTTGTCCGCGATCAGGCGGGACAGGATGGCCAGGTCGGCCCTGCGCACGACGAAGGTGTCCGGCGTCACCGTGCCGCCGACGATGCTCTCGCCGAGGCCCCAACTGGCGTTGATGACGATCTCGTCGCGGCTGCCGCTTACCGGGTTGGCGCCAAAGGCCACCGCCGACACATCCGCCAGGATCAACTGCTGCACGAGGACCGCTAGCCGCCCGCCGTGCGGCTCCAGGCTGTGCTGGCGGCGGTACTCGGCCACGCGCGCGGAATGGGCCGAGGCCCAACATTGCGCGATCACCTGGCTCACCGCCTTGATGCCGGCCACGTTTAGAAAGGTCTCGTACTGGCCGGCGAAGGAGGCTGTGGCCCCATCCTCGTCTACGGCCGAGGAGCGTACGGCGACGCCGGGCTCAGCCTCCTGGCACCGCTGGGCCAGCTCGCGATACGCGCCCGCGACGGGCTCGACCAGATCCGGTGGGAGCCCTGGACACTCGGGCCCCGGAGCATCCGCCGCGACACTGTGGGCCACTGCTAGGTCGTAGGCCTGCGTGGTCAAACAGAAACCAGGCGGGACGCGGTAAGCCTCGGCCAGCCGACTCAGATTGGCGGCCTTGCCTCCGACGAGGCTTCGTTCGTGGCAAAGTGGATGGCCGAGCCAGAGAATGTACATCTGCTGGCCGTTCAGACCGAGGCCAGTTGCGGCACTCGCCTGACTAGCTCGGCCCACTCGTCGGCTGGGAGGCCGGCCTTGCTCCATCCGGCCAGCGCCGCAAACTGAGCGGGGGGCATCACCGTCAGCGTGCGGAGCATGTCTTCCCGCTCGTCCACCGTCTGCATGCGGAGCAGCCACACCATTACCTGCACCAATAGCTGGGGCCCAAAGGATCCGACGACCCGCCCACCGTTTGCGGCCTGCTCCTCGACGGTGAAATATTGTTCTTGCAAGGGGACGAGGTGTTGTTCCTCTTTCCCGATGTAGAGGGCGGTGATGGCGCTTAGGGCGGCGGTTTGGCGGGCCAGCAGTCGCGCGAGCTCGGCCCGCGCGCTGCGATCCTCGGCGCCGTGCAGGCGCAGCAGCGTTTCCTCGGCTTCTGCAATGGCGCTGTCCGCCGCCTGATGGTCGAGTCGGTAGGGCACCGTCAGTTGTGGCCGCTTAGCATCCAGCGCGTTGTAGATAACCGCCTCCTCGTTGTCGTTGTGGGTCTTCGCCACCTTGCGGAGAAAGGCGAGACGATCCTTGAGCCGGGCCACCTGATCCCCGTTGTGGGGATCGAGCGTCGCCGCCGCCTCGGCGATGCCGGCCGCCTCGCTGCGGATACCGCCGTGAATGAAGCGTACCCCTCTTGCTGGGCTTTCCATCGTTAGTCCTCCTTGGTTGTTCTCTTTGGCCCACGACGTTAGCCAAGTTTTCGGTGGCAAAATGGCTGCAATCCCCCCGCCCCGGGCGGACAGAGACGTCCGCCCCTACGGATGATCCCTAGTCCCTTCCGGGGCGAGGAGACCTCGCCCCTGACCATTGCAACAAAGGTCTTAAGTTGATGCCTATGAGATGACCCGCCGGGTCATCTCTACAGCGGCCGTGCATGCGAACCGGATAGACCAGTCTCAGCGAGCGGCCTGCCCTGGGGTGGGAATGACGCCCAGTTGCTGCAGGAACCCCAGCATGTCCATATCGGCCCAGTTTGCCGCGATCTTGCCGTCCCTGAAGTGATGGATGGCAATCCCCGTGATGGTAACCTGCTTGCCGGTAGCCGGTATGCCCATGAATTCACCCTTGTGGGTGCCCCCCGCCGTGAAGCGCTGCACCACCTTGTCGCCCTCGCCGAACATATCTTCGAGGGTAGAGTGGAAGTCCGGAAAGGCGGCCTGGAGTGCGAGGAACATCTGCCCGTAGCTCTCCCGGTCGGACCCCGTGCCGGGCGTAGCGCTGTGGTCCACAAAGTCGGGGGTCAGGAGCTCGTCCAGCAGCGCCATATTGCCCTTGTTGACAACCTCCTCAAAGAAACGCAGATCGGTGGCCTTGTTCTCCTCCAATGACATCTCGGGTTCCTCCTCGCCTGGTGTAATGCTGCGGCCTTCTTCGTCGCACGTGGTGGCGACGTCTGGAGGTGTTTCGCTACGAGGATTATACGTGGTTGCCACGTGCGAATCTGTCCCCTAAACATAGTAATGTTGGCGATGCGAACAGGTACTCACGGCCAGGTACGTGGTTCGGTAACGGTCTTGATGGATAATGTAGGGGCGAACGCCGTTCGCCCGTACGGTCTCTCGATCCGAGCGACACGCCTGTCTAGCGTGCAAAGGATCGGTCCGATGCCCCATTATCGGTGTGCACGTCGAATTCTCACATCTGCGTGCCAACGCTGAGGGCGAACGCCGTTCGCCCCTACGTTAACTACGTCTTCAGCCGGTGTCCTCCAAATCGGCGTTGACCTTAAGTTGATGCACGTGAGACGACTCGCCGGGTCGTCTCTACGGGGGCGGGTCCAGAAGGCCGGCTTCGATGACGTAGCGGGCCAGGGCGGCGCGGGAGCTGATGCCCAGACGCGAGTAGATGCGCCGAAGGTGGGTCGTGGCCGTGTGCGGGCTGATGAAGAGACGCGCCGCGATTTCCGGGGCGGTCAGGCCCTCCACAGCAAGACGGGCTACCTCTAGCTCGCGCTGGCTCAGTGGGCCGCCGGCAGAGCGCACCGGACGCGCGGCGGCCGGACGCATGCCCAACTGATGGCACAACTGCCGGGCGCGCTGGGCGTAGCGCCGGGTGCCCAGTCGCTCGAAGATCGCCAGGCTCTCCGCGGCGGCAGTGGCGGCAGACTGACGCAAGGCGGCATCCGCAAGTGTCGCCAGCGTGGCCCAGTCGAGGCGCGTGCGGGCGAGCTCGAAGGGCATCTCAAGGGCCGCGAAGTCCGCGGCGGACTGCTCCAAACAGGCAAGGGCGGTGGCGGATTCGCCGAGGGCCTGGCGGGCCAGACCCTCCACCCGCACGGCCGCTGCGACGGGGTACGAGGTCTCGCGTCTACCGGGCGTCGCGGAAGGTTGGACAAAGGGTGCATCGAGTGCGTGCAGAATGCGGGCCGTCGCCAGCGCGCTTTCCGGCTGGCCCACGGCAAGCTGTGTTTCGGCCAACAGGGCCAGGCCCATCGGCACGGCCAACGGGGGAAGTCCACCGGTAGGATTCGACTCGCTCAGTTGGGAAGGGGTCGCGGTGGCGGCGTAGGCCCGCGCGACGTCGCCCCGCTCAAGGGCTAGTCTGCCCTCGACGATCGGGCCGGCACCAAAAGCGTGGCGGTCCACCAGAGAACCGTCGCGAGAAGCGGCGCGGGCATCGGCCAAACGGGACTCAGCCACGTCGAAGTCACCACGGTAGCCCAGCACCATTGCCCACTGGCTCAGGAACACTACGGCGCCACGCATATTGCCGAGGCGGCGGGCCAGGGACACTGCCTCGATGCAGCCGCTCAAGCCCTGATCCCAGGCCCCCGCGAAGAAGTCTGATAAGACAACCCATTGTCGGGCCGACAGCTCTAGCGAGGGGGCGCGCAGCCGCTGCGCCAGATCCAGGCCGGCCAACGCGTGTTGCTGCGCCAACCGGTGGTCTCCGCTCGCCAGCGCTATGACAGCCAGTCGGTCGTACGATCGGTGTATCAGCAGGTGGTCGCCGGCCGTCTGGGCGGCGTCCAGGGCGCTCAGGGCATGCCGTCGCGCCAGGGTCATTTTCCATTGCTCCAGGTACACGCTGGCCTGAGCGAGGTGCGCTTGGGCGGCGGCCCGCGGCGAATTCAAACGCGTGGCCAGGTCGGTGAGTTGTTCTGCCGCGGCTACCGCGGCGCGCGTATCGCCCAGGCGACTGAGGAAGGTGATCCTGACGAGGTGCAGGCCCGCGAGTTCCGGCGACGGGTCGCGGCCGGCCAACGCTGCCAGCCCGGCGCCCAGATGCGCCTGGGCCGCCGTGAAATGCCCACGGTCCCATTCGGTCAGCGCCAGCAGGCGTCGGAGCCGGGCCGCGGCGAAGAGGTCGTCAAGGCGCTCGTACTCGGCTAGCGCCTCGGCCCAGACCGCAACGGCCGCCCCAAGCTCGCCAACTCGTTCCCAAGCCTCGCCCAGGCGATGGAGCAGCATCGGCAGCAGGGGGCCGGGGTACCCTACTGCGGGCGCCGGCCGGTATCCCGCGCGAACCAGCGCGAGCGCAGCCCCGAAATGGCGCGCGGCCTCGTCGTCGGCATGGGCCTGATGCGCCCGCTCGCCTG
The DNA here is from genome assembly GCA_016210495.1 of Chloroflexota bacterium. The sequence continues at coordinate 33,233 of JACQUC010000083.1, read as the reverse complement.
CCGCAAGGAGAACCTCCAGCGCGCGTGCCCCGTCCGTCTCCTGGCCGGCGCCACGGTAGTGATGTGCCAGCCGCTCGAGAGCCTGCCCCGAGCCTGCCGAAGTGTCGCCACTTTTCAGCTGTTCCAAGGCATCGGCGAAGGCCGCGTGGGTGCGCCGGCGCTGCACCTCTGGTAGCTCCGCGTAGGCGACCTCCTGCAACAGGGGGTGGGTCACCCGGTAGACCACCTCGAGCTCGGCCCCCTCTTCCTGGATGAGCCCGGTGGACCGCAGCAGGCGCAGGGCGTCGAGCAACACGCCGTCCTCCATCCCACTGGCGGTACGGAGCAGAGCATGAGACGCCGGGCTACCAGCCACGACGATAAGGTCCAGCACTCTTCGTTCCGTCGGCTCCAATCGCTCTAAACGTTGTCGCACGATCTCCCGCACGGTAGCCGGCAGAACGTTCGCTGCATCCGAGCGGAGCTCCCACCCGCCACCCCGGCGGCTGAGCTGGCCACCGTCGACGAAGGCCTGGACGAGGGCCTCGACGTAGAGAGGTGTTCCTCCGGCGCGCGCACTCAGCAGGTCGGACAGCATTGGGGGCGGCTCATCGCCCAGCAGGCTACGGGTTAGCAGCCCCACGGACTGCGCATCCAGACGCGAGACGACAATCTCCCTTGCCAGCCCGGCATGCTGCAGCGAGCTCATCATAGGGCGTAGGCCGCGAGTGAGGTCGAGCTGAGGCGAGGTACAGGTGGCCAGTGCCAGCACCCGCTGGTCGGCCAAGCCACGTGCGATGTAGTGAAACAGCTCCAGGGAGGCAGGGTCGGCCCACTGCAGGTCGTCCATGAGCAGAAGCACCGGCAATTCGCCTGCTAGCCGCTCGATCAGACACGCCACGGCCTCGAACAGACGCGTCTTCTCCAGCGCAGGATCGCTCAGCGGCTCCGGTGGAGCGAGCCGCAGGCCACTGAACAGGCGGCCCAGGTCGGGGAGTCCGCCGACCAGCCTGGACTGCCGGGCGATATCCAGACGGCGCAGGAACGGTCCGACGGCGTCGAGGATCGGGGCGTACGCCAGGCAGCTCTCCACCGAGTAGGCGCGCCCCTGCAGCACCTGGAACTTACGTGCCGTCGCAACGGCGAGCGCTTCCCGTGCCAGGCGTGTCTTACCGATGCCGGACTCGCCGGTCAAGAAGAGCACACCTCCGTGCCCTCTGGCGGCGCTCGTCAGCCTGACCGAGAGGTCCTGCATCTCGGCGGCACGCCCGATTAGGGGAGGCTTCTGCAAGATTTCGCGCGGCTCATGGGGCACGTGGCTCCGAACCATTCCTCACCATCCTCCTCCTGATGTGTGGGGAAATCGGCCGGGGCGCAATTCATTGCGCCCCTACAAATGTGGGAATTTCACCGAGGCCCGGGGCTGCCGACTTGCTCTGCTAGCTTGGCCACATCTTATCAGAATCCGCCACCCGTTGCCAGGGGGCCGTCGGGGGTTGGGGGACGGGGTTAGGGGTTGGGGAATTTGGCGCGCCCGCTATGTTATAATTCTCGTGCCCGATACGGGACATCACGGCGCTCCTTATCGAGGAATGCACCGGAGGAATTAGTGCGCAACGTCTTCGCCGTATTTTTGGCGATTGTTTTCTTACTGCTTTTCCCGATTGTACTGGTCACGGTCACTGTGCAGACTACGCTGCTGGACCCGGCCTTCTATAAGCGGCAGCTCGTGAGGAACGATGTGTACTCGCAGTGGTATTCGGTTGCGCTGACAAGCGTTGGCGAGCCAATGGGCTTCCCCAGTGGCATTCGCTTGTCGAATGCGGAGGTGGAGCGAGTGCTCCGCGATGTCGTGCCTCCTGACTTCGTTCAGCGCCAGGCGGAACGCGCCATCGACAATTTCTTTGCCTGGCTGGATTCTCCGGGGGCGTCTCTCAATATCCGCATCCCACTTGCCGAGGTGAAGGTGCGCCTGCCGGCGGCATTATCCGCAGCCGTCGGCCGACAGTTCGCGAATCTACCAGCCTGCACCGGGCAATACCAGTTGCCCACGCTTGGTTTTCCTGAATGCCTCCCGCGCGACATTGCCACGGACGTCGCGAAGAGAATGGCTAATGCGGTCTCGACGCGAGCGGGGGAGGAAATAGCGAGCAAGTTGCCCGACAGTATGGACCTGTTCGAGGCTTTCGGCAGGTCGGGCCAGGATGGGTCGAACCTCGGAGCAGCGCTGGAAGTGGTGAAGCAGTCTGCCAGCACGTTCGAGTCGGCGTCCACGGTTATCTACGCTGTCGCGACAGCGCTCATCGCGCTGGTTGGCGTACTGGCGTATGGTCCCGCCTCCAGAGCCGTTGGCTGCATCGGCGTGACGCTGTTCTTCAGTGGCCTCGCTCCCTTGCTGGTGCTGATACCGGGCCAGTTGATTGGCTTGCCGTCGCTCGGCGAGCTCGTCTACGATGGTTTGGGCAGCACGCCGGCCGTGTTTACCACTGTCTTGATGAGTATCGCCCAATCGGCCGTGCAAGACTTCGTCACCCGCATGTTCCTCGTTTCGGGCACGACCGCGGGGGCCGGTCTGCTGCTTCTTATCCTCAGTCGTCTGCTGCTGTGATATTACCAGAGCGCCCCGCCCGGGGCACATCTTTTTCTAACCGGTTTCCTACCTCGTTCTAACCGATTTCATTCCTTGTGCCTGGCACTATTCTTGCACAAAGAGCGGTGTGCAAAGCCTCGCTCGGCTAATCTGTCCTGTTCGAAAACATCTAGAGCGAAATGAATTCGCAATCCCGTGGGTATGGGGTTGGTCCCAACAGGGCGCCAGCGTCGGCGCCTGTCATATCGACTGCGGCTGGGAGGGACGCGCGTTCTTGGAGGAGGATACGTGAACGTACCGCTTCGCGTCTTGATTGTCGACGATTCGGAATTGGACGTTCAGCTTTTGCTGCGCGAGCTACGGCGGGGGGGCTACGACCCGACTTTCCGGCGTGTTGATACACGTGAATCTATGCGCGCTGCGCTCGACGAGCGCGAGTGGGATGTTGTCGTCGCCGACTATGTGATGCCCTGTTTTTGCGGGCTGGCCGCCCTAGGGGTTTTGCAGGAAAAAGGGCTCGACCTGCCGTTCATTGTCGTTTCGGGCGAGATCAGCGAGGAGATCGCGGTGGAAGCGATGAGAGCCGGAGCCCACGACTTCGTCTGCAAGGACAAGCTGGCGCGGCTCAATCCCGCGATCCAACGGGAGCTGCGCGAGGTGACGACGCGGCGCGAGCGCAAGCGCGCTCAAGAAGAGCTGCGGGAGAGCGAGGCACGCTTCTGCCGCATGGCTGAGAATGCCCAGGATATCATCTATCGCTATGAACTGAGGCCGAGGCGGTGTTTCAGCTACGTCAGTCCCTCGCTGATCCGCATCCTCGGGTATGCGCCTGAGGAGTTGTACGCGGATCACGAATTCGCTCTGCAACTGGTCCACGCGGAAGATCGAAGTGTCGTCGCCACGCTGTTGCAAGGACAAGTTCCTCCTCGCGCGATAACCGCCAGAGTGCGGCACAAGAGCGGCCACACCGTCTTTCTGGAAATGCGGAACGTCGCCGTTCGCGATGATCTCGGCGGAATTGCTGCGGTCGAGGGCATCGCCCGCGACGTCACGGAGCGCAGGCAGTTAGAGGAAAGTCTCTTGCGGGCCCAGCGGCTGGAGGTAGCCGGGCTTATCGCCGCGCAGGTGGCTCACGACTTCAACAACCTGCTTTCGCCACTTACGGCTTATCCGCAGCTCATCAAGATGCAGTTACCGCCGGACCATTCGTGCATCAGGCTCTGCGATACGCTGCGCAAAGCAGCCGAACAAATGGCCGCGATCAACGACGATCTGTTGACGTTGGGTAGACGAGGCCATTTTAGCAAAGAACCCACCGATCTGAACGCTCTGGTACAGGAGGCGATAGCGCACATCCCCGAGTTGCCTGCCAACGTAGCGGTTAAGCTTGACCTGGCACCTGGCCTGCTTCCCGTCGACGGCTCTCCCGCTCAGCTCTCGCGTGCTATTTTTGGCCTGGTTGCGAATGGCCTCGAAGCGATGGCAGATGGCGGCGTTGTATCGGTGCAAACCGAAAACGTATATATGGACACACCCGATGGCAGGTTCAGCCGGGTCGAAATCGGCGAGTACGTGAGGCTAACGGTGAGCGACACGGGATGCGGCATCCCACCCGAGATTATGGAGAGGATATTCGATCCCTTCTTCACCACCAAGCGCTCTCAGAAGAAGCGTGGCGCTGGGCTGGGCCTCAGCATCGTCCAGTCCATCGTCGGCGATCACCGCGGCCACGTAGATGTGGTCAGCGAGGCCGGAAAAGGCGCGCGATTCAGCGTCTACCTTCCCGTTTCCAGCATGTGTCCCAGGGCGAGCGCGGGCGAGGGCTTGTGCGGCGGAAGCGAGAGCATCTTGATCGTGGACGACGACGAGTTTCAGCGAGAGGTTGCGCGAGAGCTTCTGGAGAGGCTCGGATACCACGTGGATGTCGTCGGGAGCGGCGAAGAAGCGGTTGGCTGCCTGATCAACCATCCCGCCGACCTTCTTGTGCTGGACATGGTGATGCCGCCGGGTATCGACGGCCTGGAGACGTACCGACGAGCGCTCGAGGTGCGGCCCGGGCAAAGGGCCATAGTGGTATCGGGCTTCGCCGAGCGGGCTCGCGTGGAGGAGGCCCTGACGCTAGGGGCAGCCAGCTTCGTGCGCAAGCCGATAATGTTGGAGAGCCTTGCGCGCGCGGTGCGCGAGGGGTTGGATCGATAGCTTTCGCTATCCTCGCCTTCGCGCCAGGCCCAGAGCCAGTTGTCGGCGCTCCATGGCCGCGAAGAACACGTAGTAAAGCACGGCCGGGATCAAGAAAACCAGCGAGGCCACGCCGAAGGCCGCCACGAAGTTGCCCCCAAACATTAGCATCCCGCCAAACCACGCGCCAGCCGACCCGCCGATATCGAATAGCATATGGATTAGCCCGGCCGTCGTGGCCCGCTCCTGCGATTCGATGAACTCCATCGAAAGCTGATTCCTCAGGGGCATCGAGATGCTGTATAGCGCGCCCCTGAATACGAAAAGGGCAGTGACCATGGACAGATCGGGCACCATCGCCATTAACAGCAGGAACGGAACCGAGCTCGCCTGCGTAAAGAGGATGCTGCGCACCTTGCCCCATTTGTTGGTCATCATAGGCGAAAAGAGGATCGACGCGGCGGCGCCAAGGGCGCCGATGGCCATGATCATGCCCACCTGATCGTCGCTGGCACCCTGCGCCTCGGCGAAGAATACGTTGAAGAAGCGGGTGCTGATGCCGAACCCGATGCCGATGAAGGCGCTACACAGGACCAGCCGGGCAATGATGCCGTGGCTGACCATATGGCTCAGCGTGAACAGCTCGACAAAGCTCTCCACCAGCTCCACCGGCTTCTCTTTCATGATCGCCAGCGGTATCAGCGAGATAAGGGTCAGGGGCAGCGATAGAACCAGGGCCAGCCGCGCGGCCTGGGGATCAAGCAGCGGAACGCCAAGGATGCCGGCCCAAAACAGCGGCAGAAAACCGCCGGAAAGGCTGCCGACGAAGATAGAGACCTGCAGGAACGAAGCATCGAGACTGAAGAGGAGGGGACGCTCCTCTCGCTCGCTGTTCTCCATCATAAACGGCGCGCCGGTGACGCCATGGAAGCCGTCGCCGATACCCGCTATTGCCGCGAACACCAAGAGCCAGCTCGGGTCGAGCGTGAAAAGGAGCACGCCGCGCGCGCAGACGCTCAGCGTAGTGGCCAGGATAAACGCCTTCCTCCGACCGATCTTGTCGCCGATCAGCCCGGCGGGAAAGGCGGCCAGGCCGTGGAAAAGCATGTTTATCCCCCAGTACTCTCCCACAAACGTCACGCTAAAACCGACGCGCAGGAGGTACAGGTTGAACATGACAGCCCAAATGCCCGTGCCCAGGCCGGATAGCAGGTCATAGGCCAAGAAAAGCTTTGCGTTGCGGCTGAAACGCCTCACCTGCTCGACGTAGCCTACCGAATCCCCTGGACTGTTACTCGACGACATAGCGCTCCTCCCAATATTGCACTAGCCTTGGCACATTAGCCCTGGCGAGAACTAGAACACGGCGGGGCTTGACAAGAGTAACACAGGTATGCTGGCGAGTCAATGTCTTCGGTCCACCGAACTGGTCAGCAACGAACTTCACACCTTGAACACCTTCAGCTTTAGATCGGCTCGACAGGCATTGGTTGCCGGTGGGTGGCAGCTCCGTAGGGCTATAACAGCGGCGCCAAAGCAACCCCTTCTGGCCGCAAACTGGCGGTAGTCCCTTGCCAAGCAGTGTGAAGCGGGTCTTCAGGGCCGTGATGCTTGTTCTGGTCGCCGGTGCCGAGTTCGGGGAGCTTGGTAGGGCGGCAGCAGCGGCGCTGAAGCAACCGCTTCAGGCTGCTTGGCAGGAACGTTGCCGGATTGTGGCCTGAAGGGGTCCCCTCGGAGCCGCGATGCTTACTCCAGCCCACCCCTGGCCTTCTGGGTCTCAATATATCGAAGCACCTTGGGAAGGCTGGCATCCGAGTGTCTCACAAAATGGTAACCGGCAGCCCAGAAGCCTGGACTTTTCATATCACATCGCAGTTCCGGGTATCTTTGCAGGATCCGTCTGGCGGTATAGCCCTTGATTTGCCCGATGGCGTCGACGACTTTGAGCCAGGGAGGCACGCACAGCAGGAGATGAACGTGGTCTGGCATCGCTACCATCCTGACGATCTGGAACCCGAGGCGCGCCGCCACCTCTGCGGCCAGCTCGTAGAAGTAGGCTTCCACTTCCTCCCACAACGCCTCTGATCGGTGGTACGGATGGAAGGTCACGTGCCAGAACACTTGCTCGTTGCCCATGCGATCGCTACTCCCAAAGTACCAGGTATCTAACGACGAGACCGTCCATACACAGGCCTGAAGCGGTTGCTTCAGCGCCGCTGCCCCAGCGCTACCGAGCTGCGACCTACCCTAGCAATAATCCGAACCACCGTTGGACTACCTGGAAAACAGCAGCCGCGGCTTGGTAGGGCTGTAGTCGCGACCCTAAAGGGACCGCGTCACGCCGCTAACCGTCAGCAGTGCCTACCTAGCGGCCGGAAGTCCCTCGTGCGGAAGGAATCCAGCGCCGTTGCTGCGTCAGCAGCCGCGGCTCGGTAGGGCTGTAGTCGCGGCCCTAAAGGGACCGCGTCAGGCCGCCAACGGGTAACAGTGTCTACTGTGCGGCTTGAAGTCCTTCGGCGGAAGGATTGCTGCCCATCACAGCCCATTTCCCAGTGCCCTCCGTATGCTATTCTTCGCATTCCACGGATCCACGATCTCCAAAAAGGTCCACTGCCCGAATCCGCCGTGGTTGTTGACGGCGGGTATCCGGCGCGTCCGCGCGGTGCTCACCTTGGCATCTTTGTCCTTTTTCTTTTCGCCAGTGACCTCGATTATCAGGTGGGTGTTGCCGTTCCCATCGCGGATGCGGGCGACGAAATCGGGAGTGTAGCTCTTTATCCTCGCCGCCAATGGTGTACGGGATGGTGAAGCCGAGGTTGTGGTTCTTGACGTAGCAGATGACCTCGTCCATCTCCTCCAATGCCTGCGCCATCTTCTGTTCCCAGGATTCGGTGTCGATCACGACGTAGTTGATGTGGCACCTATCCGCCCTGGTGGGGTAGACGGGACGGATGGTGTCGAAGTCGATGTAGCGGGTCGAGCCCAGAGTGTCGTAAGGGCGGAGGATGGGTCTCAGGGACTTCTCGCCGTCCGCCGAGGTGACGATGGCCCCGTAGATGCGGTCGGCCGCGTCGTGGGCGAACTCGATCAGAAGCAGCAGCTGCGTGAAGGTGTTGTCCTTGCAGGTGACGCACTCGGCCAGCCACCGTTTGGCGACGTGCAGCAATTGTGGGAAAAGCCAGGGCTTGATGCCGCCCTCGTCGTCGCGGAAGTACTTCTCCAGCACCAGTCGGGCTAGAAGAAAGACCACCTCCTGTTCGCGCCGCTTCTTCAGGTCGTCGAGGGTGAGAATGCTGGACTCGCCGACGATGGGCGCGTTTTCGGTGCGCGTGGGAATGTCGGCGGGCTCGGCGTATGGGGAGTTTATGATCGGGTTCTCGGTGATTACTTGAGGCATTGTTTCCCCTTCCACCCTAGCGCAGCGCCAGTGCAAAGCGGATGGCCCCCTCGACCTCGGCCAGGCGCTCTGGACGCAAGTGCGTGATGTAGGCATCCAGCCATTCCACATGGATGGCCTGCAATTCGTCAGTATTTGCCACTGATAGCTGCGGCACGCCATCGATGGCTGGGGTCAGCCGAACCATGGTGGGGGCGTCGTGTAGTCGGGTGGTCAATGGCACGACTACCACCCAGTTGAGGAGCTGGTAGGCCTCGTTTCGTGCTATCAACAGCACAGGGCGCCGGCCCCACGGCGCTGGTAACTTCGCCCACCAGATGTCGCCGCGTTTCATTCTTGCCAGGGCAGCTCGGCGGCGATCTCAAGGTTGGCCGCGTCGTGCCACCCGGACTCCTCTTGTGTCTGAGGCTGCTCGCGATAGGCCCGAATGTAGGACTCGACCTTCTCGCGCTCCTCGACCTCGCGTAAGGCCTCCTCGATAAGGCGCCGCAGCATGCCGCTGCGGCCCTCACCCTCGCGCGCCAGCCGCGCATCCGCTGCTGCAATCAACTCGTTGGGCAGACTAATCGTGATTTTGCTGGCCCTGGCCATCTTATCTTCCTATCGTCATCGTACTTCGATCATACCATATTATGGCATGGGGTCCAGGGGCTGTCAAGGACGATGACGCCCCCTTAGAGGTACTTGGCGAGCCAGTCCAGAGTGTCTTTCGAGACCGCGAGCGGTTGCTGCTCTCTGCCGTGCCTAGGCTCACGGTATTATGGCGCGACAGCGCTTGATTGTCAAGTAGCTGTTTCACATATTTTTTTGGCGTGGTAGGCGTGGTGTTCTTGGCACTGGCAGCATTCTGGGCATTTGACAGTTGGCTTGCCGTCTGAGATAATTACGGAAGTAGCGCTGATTGCGTAGATAGCGTAGCGTTTGTTCACGGGGGGCATTTTAATGGAGAAGACTATCGGGGCGTTCGCGGTGCGTCGCCAGTTCGGCAAGGTCCTGCAGGAGGTGGTCGCCAAAGGCGACAGGTACGTCGTAGAGCGACACGGCGAGCCCGTGGCTGCCGTCGTGCCTATCGAGATCTATGAGCAGTGGAAGAGCGCCCGTAGTGAGTTTTTCGAGAGGGTAAGGGCAGCTTCGGTGCGGGCAAACTTGAGCCCCGAAGAAGCCGACAGACTGGCGGAGGAAGGCGTGAGGGCCATTCGGGGCGGCAAGTGAGACGATGAGGGTAGTTCTCGACAGCAACGTGGTCGTCAGCCGCTTCCTATCCCCGTCGGGGCCGCCCGCGCACATCTGGGAGCAGTGGGAGGACGGAGTATTCGAACTGGCCGTATCGGAGGCCATCCTCGCCGAGTACCAGAAGGCTATGACCTACGAGCGCATTCAAGCTCGCCACCGAATGTCGAAGGACGAGATTAGCAAGATCATTTCTACGATGAGGATGTTCGCAGAGGTTGTAGAGGCAACGCAGAATGTCGAGGTCATCGTCAAGGACCCAGAGGACAACAAGTTTATCGACTGCGCCTTAGCCGCCGCGGCTGATTACATTGTCAGCGGCGACTCTCACCTTCTGGAACTCGGGGAATACAGGGACGTCCAGATACTGTCGCCCACAATGTTTCTAGAACTGCTGCGGCAGAAACGATGGTGAGTAGGGTGGCCGATTTCATGAGACAGAGTTTCTGACGGGGTGCGCAAGAATGATGTTGAGGAGGATGCTATGAACCAGGAGCCTGCTTTCTTCAGGACGTTGGGCGAGATCGTCGCGCCGGGGCACACGGCGGTGGTCGTCGTAGACATGCAGAACGACTTCTGCTCGCCAGATGGCTACTTCGGTAAGCGCAGCGACGTGTCGATGGTACACGAAATGATGCCGAGCCTGGAAAGGTTTCTCGCCGGCTGCCGCGAAGCGGGTCTCAGAATAGCTCACTTCGCAATGTATTTCAGTCCACAGACCACCACCGGGCCGATGTATGAACGGCGAAACCGCGTGGGCTATACCGAGGACTACTTGATCGAGGGAACCTGGGGCAGCGCGATTTGCGACAACCTGCTCCCCCAAGCCGGAGAGCCGGTTTTCCCCAAGTACCGCTACGACGGCCTGACCAGCGACGCGTTTCGCTCCTGGCTGAAGGAAAACGAGATCAAGACGCTGGTGCTGACCGGCGTGGCCACCAACGTCTGCGTGGAATCGACGGCCAGGGACGCCTATATGAGCGGCTATTACGTCGTGATGGTCGAGGATTGTCTCGCGGCCTATTCGCGGGAAGAACACAGGATGGCGCTTCAGAATACCACACGATTCTTTGGCAACGTGGCTACGTCTCACGAGCTTCTGGAGATATGGCGGGGGTAGACCCAACGTAGCGCGCAGGTGCGCTTAGCTTGGCCAGCTTTTGGTGCGAAATGGCTGCCGTGGCCCCACCCCACCCCGGGCGGACAGGGACGTCCGCCCCTACGCTTCTGTATTTCGCGCCACAAACTAGCTAGTTCTGGAAATGAAAATGGCGATCCCCACCCCCTGTAACGGCTCAGGTCGGGCTCCAACGCCCCTATCAAGCATTCCCTCCAGGTTGACGCGGCCGTAGCCCTTGGGGAAGATGCGATTGAGCGCGGCGCGCTTTTCTGGCTCGAAGGTAGAGGGCTTGGTGGCGTCGATGCCGATGCGGGAGCCGACGTGGATGACCGGGTTTGTGCCGGGCTTCGATACCCGCGTCAGGCTGGAATCGAGGGAATGGCCCCTGGTGCCGGGCACGATGAAGTTGTTAGCAGTCAACAGGACGGCCCTCACCCTAACCCTCTCCCAGTCCTTCCCTCGTTGGCACGAAGATCGAGGGAAGGACCAGAGGGAGAGGGGACAGGACGCTCGTCCCCTCGTGGGTCGGCGTTGGGGCACGCTTGCTCACCCATAAACGGCCGATCTGCTGGGCTGGGGCACGTAGACGCGGATGGCGGCCGGGCCCTTGAGGGGGCACTGGTACTCGCAGATGCCACAGCCGATGCAGGTCTCGAGGACGACGCGGGGGAGCTTGATGCGAAACTTGCGCCCCTGCGCGTCGACGGCGTCGGCCTCGTCGAGCTTGACGGCCTTGTCGGGCAAAGGGCACATCTCTTCACAGACGATGCACGGGATGCTATTGGCATAGGGCAGACAGCGACCCTTGTCGATGTAAGCGGTGCCGATGATTTTTTCGCGCTTCTCGGCCAGGGTGAGGGGCGGGATGGCGCCGGTGGGACAGATCTGCCCGCAGGCGTTGCAGGAGTAATCGCAGGGGCCGAGGCGCGAGACGAGGACGGGCGTCCAGAAGCCTTCGAGGCCAGCCTCAAACAGGGCAGGTTGGAGGCCGTTGGTCGGACAGACCTTGACGCACTCGGCACAGCGGATGCACTTGCCGATAAAGTCGGTGTCCAGCGCGCCGGGCGGACGAACCAGCCACGGGTTGTCCCAGCGCGCCGCCGGCCCGGTGCGCAGCAGGGCGAGCCCGCCGACGGCCCCCACGGCAGATAGCAGCGCGGTGCGGCGCGATGGGTCGTAGGGGTGCCGGTGCAGAACAGGGACTTTGAGTCGGAGCGACAGCGCCTTCTGTGGACAGGACTCCAGGCAGTCGAGGCACAGAGTACACTCGGTCGGGTCGACGTCGAGGCCGTCGCGATTGGCCGCGATGGCGCCCGTGGGACAGGCGGCAACACAGCGGGCGCAGTTGTCGCATACGGTCGAAAAGACGGGTGTCAGGCGCGAGGACCTGGCGGCCAGGGCCAGCATCGCCCCCAGAGGGCAGATATAACGGCACCAGAAGCGGGGCGAGACCCGGTTGAGGGCGACGATGGCGATGAGAAACAAGGTCAACAGCACGTTCAACTGATAGAACGGCTGCTGGGAAGCCAGAAGATTACCGCGAAAGGCCTTCTCGAAGGCTTCGAGCGCTCCTTGAAGGAACTCGACGGGATAGAGGGCCACCTCCGCCGCCGTGGCCAGCCAACTGAAGCCCGGCAGGATCGCCACGGCAAGGCTTCTGTTGAGGATGGTGATGGGATCGAGCACCATCAAGGTGGCGTTGGCCAGAAGCGCGGCGACGAAGACGGCGAAAAGAGCGAAGTACTTGGCCGAGCGCCAGGCGGGAGCAGGCGCGCGGCGGCGCTCTTTCGGGCGCGGACTCGTCGTATCGAGAACTGTGCCGAGGGGGCAGACCCAGCCGCACCAGACGCGCCCGAGGCCGAAGGTGGCAAGCAGTGTCAGGCCAGCCAACGCGAAGTTCCACGTTAGCTGGCGACCGGACAGCCAGGCGACCAGGGCGGCGAGCGGATCGAGGCGCAGGAACAGGTCGAGGGGGAGCCAGGTCGCAGCATCACGCACGGTGGCGACGACGAGGAAGAGATAGGCAGAGAGCGCTAGCAACTGAACGGTCTGGCGGATGCGGGGGAGACGGTAACCACGGAAAGCACGGAATACACGGAATAGGTTGACCTTCCCCGAGGTCAGAGATGGATCCCGAGGTGTCATATCTGGATTTGCTCGGTGCGAATGTTCTTGAGGTCGAGCTTGCCCAGGTCCATCGCGGCACCGGCGCGTATGTAGTCGATGTCGTCGGGCTTGAGTCCAAAGAGGGTCACGGCGTAGGCGTCGGCGGCGACGAAGTCGTGGCTGGCGATGACCGTGTCGAGCTTCTTCACGTCGTCCAGACTGCCGCCGGTGGGGCCGTTGCGTGTTAGTATTCGCACGGCGTCGACGATGGTCAGGGTGGGCGTCAGCAGGCTGGCAAGATCGGCGACGCGCTGGCCGATGTTGGAATGGATGCTGTTGCGGTCGAGGATGAGGCCCATCAGGTTCTTCATCCCCAGGGTCAGGCGAGCAAGGGAGTGATGCTTGGCGATGGGAACGTTTATCAGCACATCGGCCTTCAGAGCGTCCTGATAGACGGCCCACTTCTTGAGGTCGCGGCCGCTGGGAATGGCCGTCTCGCGGTACTTCATGCGAGCCATCACCTCCATCTCACCGCCGGCCGCCTCCACGGCTTTCTTGATGCCGCTCCTGACGTAGGCTTGCTCGGCGCTGCCGCCGAAAGGATAATCCATCACCCGGACGCGCTTGGCGCCGGCCTCGCGGCACATAGCGACGACGGCCGCTACGACCTCGGGGTTGGTCGTGGCCGCATACTCGAAGGAGTGGTAGGCGACGCAGATGTTGGGCTTTACGACGACGTCCTGGCCGGGCTCGACGAAGCGGCCCATGCCTCCAAGGGCGGCAACGACGGCGCGGGTGATGTCTGCCGGACTTTCGCCGCGAGCGACGGCGAGGTAGGTCTGGCCGGGGGTGGGAGCTGGCGTTGGGACGCGCCCGGCGCTGGACGCCGGCGCTGCGGAAGGTGTGGCGGCCGCGGCGGACTTCTGGGATGCCAACGGGGTGGCCGACGGAGTAGCGGGCGGCTCGGCAAGGGATTTGGGCGTGGCAGGAGCAGCCGTGGGCGCGGGCGAGGGAGGACCAGAGCATCCCAGGTCCTGCAATACGAGTCCCGTAGCGAGGGCACCGAGCCCCCAGCGAGGAAGCCGCCGTAGGAAGGCGCGACGGCTGAGCATAACCATCTCCCACCAAGTAGCAGCGAACAATCAGCTTTTAACGGTCAGCGATGACCGAGCGTCGGAATATGTGCATTATATCACGGGAGAGTGAAGGGCAAAACATGCGGTCTGCCACCGTCGGCATCGACGGGGGCAGACCGCAAAGAGAATGGTGGCTCCACTCCAGCGCGTCCCGCTATCGAAAATATTGGACACGAGCAAGTCTCGCTACGTGCCTGCGAGTGCCGTGAGATCGAATCCTTGGACCACTCTCTTAACAAGCATAGATGCCTTTGGTTGCCTGAGATCGATCGCCATCGGGTTCTAGTCCGCTTTCTGGTCGCGTGATGCGTGCTCATCGAGCAATGTTCTTATGTGAAGCGCATAGTCGGTTACGGCCCGCCAGAATTCCCTTTGATCAGGGGTTGGCTCACGCCCCATTATCTCTTTGAAGTGAGTTGCTATCCATCTGGCCTCCTCCAGCGGCAAAGCCAGGGCTCTCTCCAATCGGTCGGCCTCCGGCAATGCAGCGACCTCGTGACCTCCTCGGAGGACAACTACCTCGTCGTACCGCCTGTTAGTGGCCGGATCAATCTTCTCTCGCTTCACAAACTCAATGTCTTGCACCACTGCTGCTCCTTTCGACGCGAGTCACGAGTCTCCAAGCCGCCGAGCGCAGGGAAAACAACATGTCTTGCAACTGCAAGTTGAGTGGTTTTTGCGTCCCCCTGACACTCAGGGGTTCTGAAGCGCGAAAGGTTAGCCTGTTTCCGGTGCGGCGCCTTTCGAGGCTACGTTACCCAAGCTGGCTTGAAGCCAGGCGTTGCTTCGCCCGTCGCGGCCGTTTGATAGGTGTAGAGTCCTCACTGGAAATGGGATCTCGATGTGCTCCTCTGCAAACCTGGCGAAGATGCGTTTTCTCAACTCGTGTTGCACGTAGTATTGATCGACGAACTCCCTGACCTGGCAAATGAGCGTGAAGTCAAGCGAGTACTCACCGAACCCCGGGATGAAGCGCACGAACGGCTCCGGCTCGCTCAGCATCCCCTCTATCTCACGCGAGGCCGTCTTCGCGATGTCTACCAGTATCTCCTCAACATTCGCCGGATCGCTGTCATAGCTCACGCTCACAGGTATCAACAAGGACATTCTCTGCTCCGGCATATGGTAGTTGGTGATGATGCTTTGCGAAAGCTTCTGATTAGGCACTATGACCACGTTGTTGGGGAGGGTTCGTATCTTCGCGCTTCGCCAGCCGATCTCGATCACATACCCTTCCTCGCCGCTGCTGAGCTTGATATAGTCACCCACCCGTATCGGCCTATCGGCCAGGATGTAGAATCCGGCGAAGAAGTTGGCGAGCGTGTCCTGCAAGGCCAGCGCCGCGGCCAGCCCTCCAACGCCCAGCGTTGTGATCAATGGCGTGATATCCGCGCCGAGGTAGCTGAGGGCGATCATCAATCCGATCGCCCAGAGTGCTATTTGTGCCACGCGTTCTAACACTGGCACAATTTGGGCTAAGGGTTCGACCTTCGGCAAAGAGAGATGAATCAGTACCTTCAGCACTCTCGCGGCGATCAGCGTGACAGCCAACACCAGGAGCGCGGCTATCACGCTATTCGCGTAAGCGCGCACATCTGGGGGAAGAGTCGACACTTGCAGGGCTACCAGAGTCCCCACCAAGGCAAAAAAGGGGAGGATCAAGCCTTCACTGATACTCAGCACTACGTCGTCCGGCCGAACCACGTCCTGCGCTGTCCGGGACCGACGGTACCAGTCCGTCAGTCGTTTCGCGATCCAGCCCACGAACAGCGAGGCGACGATGACGCCAAGCGGTACGATTACCGAGGCTAGGTCAATCCAACTAACCTGACTCACTTTGCCTTACCCACCCTCTTTTGGAGAATATTCAGCACAGGCTTCCATTATGCGTCGTGCCTCGTCTTCGACGCCTAACTCCCTGCAGTCTAGCAACGTAGAATGGATTGCGAACGGGACCAGCCTGTGCGGCCAGGGCACCTGACGCAGGCCGACCAACTGCCTCCTCGCGTAAAGCAACCGCTCCAGGCGATTCAGAAAAAGCATCTGCGTTGGCGTATAACCTTCCAACCTTGAGTCGTGCTCCATCTTAACCACCAATCACTTTCTTCGACCGACACTGGCCTGGAACCACTACTTCATCCCCGGAGGGATTCGGAGCGTCTGCCACCGGCGGCACCGACGGCGGCAGACTGCTAGAGAGAATGGTACGTCCCACGCCGGTGTGGCCCACTCTCGAAAGAACGGGGACCCGCAAAGCAGGCGTCACAGCGTGCAACAAGGTGCGCTGCAATTGCGGGGAAATTGGACCTGCCGGATACGGGTTGCTACAACACATTCCTCGCCTCGGCAGCATGGCAAGGGGCAGTTGCACTCACCTCGTCCTCTCCCGAAGCCGTGCGCGGGTCGCTTCAAACACGACAACGTGACTGCCTCTTCCTTTTGGTTTCTGATTTTATGCGCTCCAACGATCGAACGGCGAGGCGACGAAGAATATGTCCTAAACATAATCGTTCCTGTGATAGGGCAAACAGTTTGACAACATGACCCCGCACGCGGCTGTCGCCGGTCAACCGATACAATGTGGAGCCGTTGCAGCCCTGTCGCTCGAGAATGCATCGCTGCACGAGCTCTTCCAGCTCCGCCGCAGTGCGTTCGACAGGCCGTAGCCCCAGATGCTCGGCGTAGCTCACAGCATTCAAGCATGCCTCCGGTCTGGAGCAAAGAAGCTGAACAATGCGATACTTGGCTAGATCATCGATCCCGGCGGCGACAAACGCGTCGACGCCGACCTCGACCTGTTGGCCAGGGGTTCTTGCCGGACCCAGGTGGCGCTACAATGTCATCATCATTTCTCCCTCCTTTGACCGAGCTGAGCCAGCGTTTTTCGGTCTGATGTTGTGCTGAGGGAAGCGGGGCAGCGCCGTCAACCTGTCCGAAACACGACTGGATGGCCACGCATCGGCTGCAAACAAACGAAAAAGCCCGAGGCCATAGCCCCGGACTTACGATTGGTGATGCTACGCCTCTCTCACGTGCCTACGAGGTTAGCTGACGGGTTCGGGTTGAAAGAGCTACCCTTTCTCGGTTTCCCGAGAATTCACCCCAGTTGGTTGGTTCCCCCGTTCTTCCGCAGAAGACTTGGCCAGACTATTCAATTGTGAGATTCACCTGACGCTAAATCGGTTCTTGCGTCGGGTGCCTGTGACTCAGCGGATCAAGCCGCGAACAATGCTAGCATGCTTGCTCGCACTTGTCAACAAGCAGCCTTCCTGCAGCGTGGTGAAGATGGCCATCACGCTGCCCGGCGCAAGGTCCTACCATCATCCTGGTCATGCTCGCCTTCGCCCGCAAGCATCATGTGCCCTTGCGTGGCGCAAGAGAGCGCCATCATCAGCCACGTGCAAACGCCGACGGAAATCAATCCGACCAGCGCGACCACCGGCCTGTGCTGGACGGTGAACTGCTGAGCCGAAGTCGAGACGGTCGCAAGCGCCGCCACCGTTTCCAGCGGCATCACCGTGAGCGCGACTGCTGCCAACAGCAGCACGACGACCTCCACCTGGATGACAAGACGGCTCGATCCTTGGGTTAAGCGATTCTTCAACCGACGTGTGGTGCTAGTTGCTAATGACAGGTACATCCGACTACCTCCTTTCGCTGGCCATGTCGGGTTGATCTGCACCGCCAAGGGTGATCTCCCCGTAGGCCAGTCGCCAACGCGGTCTCCAGAAGTGCGGGCCACCGCCGTCTGCTCCTGCGAAGGCGTAGATATCCCAAACCCAAACGAAGCCGACGCTTGAAGTGGGAACCACCCACAGCGACGATGGCTCTTTTGGCCATGGTGGCGGCCCTTCGTTCAGTGCCATCGTTGCAAACTGCCCGCTCAACGTCCGAGCTGGCTGCCACATCCAGTTTTCGTCGTTTGGGTCCCAGAGCCAGACGCCAGGTCCCCCGCTGGGCCCGTTGGGGTCGAACAGAGGACTGACGTGGGCGCGTCCCACGGGTGCCGCCGGCCCGATCGGTGCGTCGGACGGCTGCGCGTAGACGGCCATAGGCAACGGCAGGGAAACCGCCAACAGGGAGACCATGCATAGCAACAACAGCTTCATTCCGTTCACGAAAACGCGCTCCTTTCTTCGACAGTGGCAGGGGCCGCCGGGCCATCGGACCACCACCGATACAACCGACTTCGCTGCCCTTACTTGGGCCACGACGGCGGCCCCCGCCATAACCCGCTTACCTACGAGACTACAGCTTGATGCCGACAACGCTGAAGTTGCCGGAACTCTTCCACAGCGGCATCGAGGCACGGCTCTTCTTAGCTTAGGCAGGCTCGTTGGCCCGCACGTATAGAACCGGACAGGGCGCCGCCCGTCGCAACTCGTCGTAGAACAGCCGCCTCAAGCCGCCTCGCCCGTGCGTGGCCATAGCGATCAAGTCAGCCTGCAACTGGCGAGCAGTGTCTGCGATGACGAACGCGGCCTGGCCTTGTTCAACAAGGCATTCAACGGTCACTCCTCGGCCACGGAGCCGCTGCGCCACTGCACCGGAATAGTCCGTGGCCTCCCGTCGCGTTGCCTCGACGGCCGACCCCAGCTTGCTCAGCGTGTGCGTCAATTCTACTTCGGGGGGCGACATCACTTCGAGCAGAATGACTGTCGACCCGAACCTCCTCGACAGCGGCTCGACGTACGGTAGGATTTGCTCGGCCAGGTCCGTGCCATCCAAAGGTACCAGTATTCGCCCGTAGAATCTTCTTTGCATCGCAAACTCATTTCCCTGGCCGTGGCATGGCCGCCACCAAGCTGGTCCACCACACTTCGGGTCCTGACTCCAACTCTGCGTTGGCAGCGGCCCGCCACGATGAGACCTGTTCGCGAAGCTACTGCTTCGCGCCCTTCAGGCGCCAGGAGCCGCAGGGCCTCGTACTTGTCGGCCACGCTCTGCGATTGATGAAGTACTTCGTCGTTAGCCCGGGCCTGCAGCACCGGGCAGGGCGCGGTCCGCTGAACTTCGTCAGCTACGCTGCCCAGGAACAAGAATTTCTCCGACATCGCAACCTCCTTCTTCGCGAAACAAAAGACCCGAGGACATAGCCTCGGGTCGACGTTTACTTACGCTACGCCTCTCTCATGTGCCTACGAGGTTAGCTGACGGGTTCGGCCTGAAAGAGTTGGCCTACTCGCCTGAGGCGAGATTCACCCCAAAATTTTGGTTCCCCCGTTCTTCCGCGGAAGATTCGGCCATTCATATTCAATTGGCGAATTGATCCTTTGTTTGACCGACAAGTATCAATTCGTGGTTCCCATACTAGCACACTGGCCGGTCGATGTCAACAAGCACTCAAGCCCAATAACGGTGGGATGATATGGTGACTGAGTCAAGACGACCAGGGGTCGAATGGCTTGACAGAAGCGGCCTCTAAATGTATTATGATGGTGTCAATTGAATAGGCCGAATTCCTCTTGAAGGAAACGGGGGAACCAGTTCGTGGGGTGAATCTCGCCTGAGGCGAGTAGGGCATGCTCTTTCAGCCCGAACCCGTCAGCTAACCTCGTAGGCAAGTGAGAGAGGCATAGCACGCAACCCGGGGCTATCCTTCGGGTTTTTTGGTTCTCCGGCATGTCGGCCATCAGGTTTCTGTGTTGGAGGTGATGGCGATGATCCTGCTAAAAGGTTGTCCGAGGTGCAGCGGAGACCTGTTTCTTGATCTGTCGAACGACCCGGATGCCCTTGGCTGTTTGCAGTGCGGCCGCTCAGTGCCGATCTTGCGTGCGAGCCAACGGCGTCGGCCAGTGGTCCGCCGATCCAGGGTGGCTGGAATCACGCGCAGCGCGCCCATAGGTGGTCGTCGCAGTCGGGGTTAAAGAGGTGGCTGATCAACTGATGCAGAGCGAAGAAGGTCGTCGCCGGGTGATCATACAGGGCGTCAAACCGGAGATCGACGGCGGCCGTTACCCGGCCAAAAGAACGGTTGGGGACTTGGTCGTCGTTGAGGCCCAGATCTTTGGCGATGGGCACGATGTCATTTCGGCCGTTCTGAAGTATCGCAAGGAGCAGAGTCGGGACTGGGCTGAGGCCACCTTGAAACCTGTAGACAACGACTGGTGGCGGGGAGAGTTCACGGTGACCGACATCGGCCGCTACCGCTATACCTTACAAGCGTGGGTAGACCGACTTGGAACCTGGAAGCGAGATCTGATAAAGAAGGTCGATGCACGCCAGGACGTGTCTGTCGATCTGCTCGTCGGGTCAGTGTTGGTAAAGGAAATGAGCGAGCGCGCTGCAGGCTCTGATGTGCAAACGCTCCAGGAATACGCCAGAGTCTTGCGCCGCGCCGGCGATGACCTACCTCTGGCCCTTGAACGAGCGCTGGACGATGAACTTGCTCGGATGATGGAGAAATACCCGGATCGGCGATTCGCGGCCATCTACCCCAGAGAACTGTCCGTGGTGGTCGATCGTGAAAAGGCTCGCTTTAGCGCCTGGTACGAGATGTTCCCTCGCTCGTGCTCGCCGGAACCCGGCAGGCACGGAACATTCAAGGATTGTGAGGACCGCCTCGCCTACGTTGCCTCGATGGGTTTCGACGTGCTGTATCTGCCTCCAATCCATCCTATAGGCAAAACCCATCGGAAGGGGAAGAACAATTCTCCCACGCCGGAGTCTGACGATCCAGGCAGCCCGTGGGCGATAGGGTCCAAGGAGGGCGGCCACAAGTCCGTCCACCCGCAGTTGGGGACTGTGGAGGACTTTCGACGGCTGGTGGACAGAGCGGCCAAGAGCGGCATAGAGATCGCGCTGGACCTGGCTTTCCAGTGCTCACCCGATCATCCGTACGTAAGCGAACATCCCGAATGGTTCAGTTGGCGTCCGGACAACACCGTTCAATACGCCGAGAACCCGCCGAAGAAGTACCAGGATCTCTACCCTTTTGACTTTGAAACCGACTGCTGGCAGAGCCTGTGGGACGAGCTCAAGGGGATTGTGCTCTTCTGGATCGGTCAGGGCATCCGCATCTTCAGGGTGGATAATCCGCACACCAAGCCGTTTCGCTTCTGGGAGTGGCTGATAGGCGAGGTGAAGAAGGATTATCCGGACGTGATTTTTCTCTCCGAGGCTTTCACTCGTCCAAGTGTCATGTACCACCTGGCAAAGCTGGGCTTCACGCAATCCTACACATACTTCGCCTGGCGCAACACTAAGTGGGAACTGACCAACTACCTCAAAGAACTCACCCAAACCGATGTGAGGGAGTATTTCCGCCCGTCCCTCTGGCCAAACACGCCTGATATCCTGCCCGAGAATCTGCAATTCGGAGGCCGCCCCGCGTTTATGGCCCGCCTGGTCCTCGCGGCGACCCTTGGGGCCAGCTACGGCATCTACGGGCCGGCTTTCGAGCTGTGTGAGAACCGTTCCAGAGAGCCGGGGAGTGAAGAGTACCTGGACTCTGAGAAATACGAGATCAAGCGCTGGGAGGTCGGGAGAACGGACAGCTTGAGGGATTTCATCGCCCGGGTAAATCGCATACGCCGAGAGAACGCAGTGCTCCGTCACGACAGGAGCCTGCGCTTTCACCCGGTGGATAACGACCGGATCATTTGTTACTCGAAATCGACTGCCGACCTGTCAGACACAGTCGTTGTGGTGGTGAGCCTAGATCCGCATCACACTCAGGCGGGATGGGTGGAACTACCGCTCGAAACGCTTGGCCTTGATCCCAAGCAACCCTACCAGATGCACGATCTGCTCGGCGACGCCAGGTACCTCTGGCACGGCCCGAGGAACTACGTCGAGCTCAACCCGCAGATCGCCCCGGCCCAGGTCTACCGGGTGCGGCGCCGGGTACGAACGGAGCGAGAGTTCGAGTACTATGCATAACCTGTGAGGTGTGTGGACAGTGCGAGAGGATGGCCAAGCTCCTGTGCTGGAGAGCAATCCGCTCTGGTACAAAGACGCGATCATCTACCAGGTCCATGTTCGCGCTTTCTACGATAGCGACGGGGACGGTATCGGCGATTTCCGCGGGTTGACGCAGAAGCTGGACTATCTCCAGGACCTGGGCGTAACCGCCGTCTGGCTTCTGCCCTTCTATCCCTCGCCGTTGAAAGACGACGGCTACGACATCGCGGATTACACCGACGTTAACCGGATGTACGGAACGCTGCGCGACGTGAAGCTCTTCGTTCGCGAGGCGCACCGCCGAGGGCTGAGAGTCGTAACGGAGCTGGTCTGCAACCATACCTCCGATCAGCACCCCTGGTTTCAGCGCGCGCACCGGGCGAAGCCGGGAAGCATCTGGCGTGATTTCTACGTGTGGAGCGACAGTGCCGAGAGCTATCAAGAAGCGCGTATCATCTTCCAGGATTTCGAGACTTCCAACTGGGCCTGGGATCCCGTGGCCAAGGCCTATTACTGGCACCGCTTTTACTCGCACCAGCCGGACCTGAACTACCACAACCCTCACGTGCGGAAAGCGCTTTTCAAGGTGATGGATTTCTGGCTGAAGATGGGTGTCGACGGTCTCCGGTTGGACGCGGTCCCCTACCTCTACGAGCGCGAGGGCACCAACTGCGAAAATTTGCCCGAAACCCACGCCTTCCTAAAGGAGCTGCGGCGCCACGTCGACGAGCGCTTTGAGAACCGTATGCTCCTGGCCGAGGCCAATCAGTGGCCGGAGGATGCCATCGTCTACTTTGGCGACGGCGACGAGTGTCACACGGCTTTTCATTTCCCCTTGATGCCGCGCATGTTCATGTCCGTGTATATGGAGGACAGGTTCCCGATCGTCGATATTCTGGCGCAAACGCCCCAGACCCCAACGCGCTGCCAGTGGGTGCTTTTTCTGCGGAACCACGACGAGCTCACGCTGGAGATGGTTACCGACGAGGAGCGTGACTACATGTACCGGGTGTACGCCAGAGACCCAGAAGCACGGATCAACCTGGGCATTCGCCGCCGTCTCGCGCCTCTGCTTGGCAACTTGAGGCGGCGGTTCGAGCTGATGAATGCCCTGCTGTTCTCCCTGCCGGGAACTCCCGTGATCTACTACGGCGACGAGATCGGCATGGGCGATAATATCTTCCTCGGGGATCGCAACGGCGTCCGCACGCCAATGCAGTGGAGCGCGGACCGCAATGCCGGCTTCTCCTCGGCAAACTCCCAACGGCTCTTCCTGCCAGTCGTCGTAGATCCCGAATACCACTACGAGACCGTAAACGTCCAGGCGCAGCAGAACAACCCTCATTCGCTGCTGTGGTGGATGAAGCGGCTTATTGCCCTGCGCAAGCGCTACAAGGCCTTCTCGAGAGGGAGTATGGAGATCCTCCAAGTCGGAAACCGCAAAGTGCTTGCGTTCATCCGTAGGCATGGGGATCAGGTGATCCTCGTCGTCGCGAACCTCTCGCGGTTTGTCCAGTGCGCCGAGCTGGGCCTGGCCGACTTCCGAGGGATGGTGCCCGTCGAGATGTTTGGCAAGACGGAGTTCCCTCCAATTGGCGACCTCCCTTACTTCATTACCCTCGGCCCTCACGCGTTTTACTGGTTTTCTCTGGAACCTCAGGGGCGCTTGTCGCCGGTATATAGTGGCGAGGCTCCAACATACACGGTTCCTCTCCTGGCGATCAACCGTACCTGGGAAGACCTTGTCCGCGGGCGCGGCAGGTCCATCCTTGCCGAGGTTCTGCCAGCCTATCTACGGGCCCAGCGTTGGTTCGGCGGAAAGGCGCGCACGGTCAAATCGGCACAGATCGTCGAGGCGACCTCCGCGCCATATGAATTGGGGACGGCCTTCATTGCGCTCGTGCGCGTAGAGTACACCGAGGGCGCTGCCGAAACATACGTGCTCCCGCTCGCCTTCGCGACAGGAGAAAGGGCAAACTCATTGCTGCAGAGCGAGCCAAATGCGGTGGTTGCCCGACTTCAACTCGTGGATGCCGGGGGAGAGGGGGTCCTGTGCGACGCCCTGACAGAGCGGGACTTCGGCAAGATGCTGTTCGAGGCCACCGTTGGTCGCCGCCGGTTGAAAGGGGCAGAGACGAGGTGGCAGGCTTCAGCGACAAAGGAGGTCCGTCAGATCTACAGCACAGGGGAAGCCCCGCCCGAGGCTTCGCGAATGAAAGGGGAACAGAGCAACTCTTCGTTGATCTTTGGGGACCAATTCGTGCTGAAAATCTTCCGCCGGCTGGAATCGGGGATCAATCCCGACCTGGAAATCGGGCGCTTCCTGGCGAACAAGGGCTTTGCTCACACGCCGCGCCTAGCGGGGGCACTCGAGTGCCAGTTGGGGCGGAGCGAGCGGATGACCGTGGGCATTCTCCAGAGCTTCGTGCGCAATGAGGGTGATGCCTGGAGGTATACGCTGGATTCCCTGGGCCGTTACTTCGAGCGATCTTTGGCGTCAGACACCAAGGTCAGGAAACTCCCGCCAACCACCAGCACGCTTCTTGACCTGGCGGACCGGAGCAGGTCAACTCCAGCCCCCGAGTTGATCGCCGACTACCTGGCTGCGTCGCAATTGCTCGGCCGGCGAACGGCGCACATGCACCTCGCGCTGGCATCGGATTCCAGGAGCCCTGACTTTCGCCCTGAGCCTTTTTCAAGCCTCTACCAGCGCTCCATTTATCAGTCTATGCGCGTTCTTGCCGCACGTGTCTTGCAGACCCTGGGCAGCGAATGGAGGGGATTGCCGAGGCCCGTTCAGGAAGAAGCTCGAAGGGTCCTCGAACTCGAAGGAGAGATTGTAAGCCGCTTCCAGGCGCTATTGGACCACAAGATCAGCGCCATGCGGATACGTTGCCACGGAGACTACCACCTTGGGCAGGTCCTTCACACAGGTAAGGATTTTGTCATCTTCGATTTTGAGGGAGAACCCATTCGCCCGTTGAGCGAGCGCAAGATCAAGCGGTCTCCGCTGAGGGATGTGGCGGGAATGCTCAGGTCTTTTCACTACGCTGCGCACGCGGCTATGTTCGGACAGGTGCCGGGGGTGCTTGTGGGCGCAGAAGATGAATCCTTGGAGCCGTGGGTGCGCTACTGGCACGTTTGGGTAAGCGCCACGTTCTTGGAAGCGTACTTGGCGGAGGCCGCGGGAGCCCCCTTTATTCCCAAAACGCGAGAGGAGCTGCAAGTGCTTCTGAACGTCTTCCTGCTGGAGAAGGCCGTGTACGAACTGGGCTATGAATTGAACAACCGTCCCGCCTGGGCGAGAATACCGCTCAAGGGAATATTGGAGATGATGGAAGCAGGAATTTGACGATTAGACTACAATTCCTTGGACGGGCTCCATAGAATGCGGAAGCACGATGCTGGGCGTGAGAGTACGCCTTTCTCCGGGGAGACGCGTGTGCCAAAGATGTGTTACGATGCCACAATCGTGACTGAAGACGATCTTTACCTCTTCAATGAAGGGACTCACAGTCGTCTCTACGAGAAGTTAGGGGCGCGGGTGTGGACGACAAATGGGATCCAGGGGACTTATTTCGCTGTGTGGGCGCCGAACGCTGAGCGGGTGTCCGTGATGGGCGATTTCAACAACTGGGACAAGGGAAGTCACCCTCTGCGGCCGCGAGGTCAATCGGGTATTTGGGAGGGTCTTGTCCCTGGCGTGGGCAAGGGTAGCCTTTACAAGTACCACGTCGTGTCTCGGATTGGGGGCTATCGGGTGGACAAAGCCGATCCACTGGCCATCCACTGCCAGACGCCGCCAAACACGTCGTCCATCGTGTGGGATTTGAACTACCAGTGGAGGGACGCCGAGTGGATGAGGCAGCGGCACCGCTACAACGCCCTTGCTGCTCCCATCGCCATCTACGAGGTGCACCTTGGCTCGTGGAGGCGAGTGCCGGAAGATGGGAATCGGCCTCTCGGCTATCGAGAGATGGCACCCAAGCTAGCTGAATATGTCAGGAGATCGGGCTTCACCCACGTAGAGTTCCTGCCCGTGACGGAGCATCCTTTTTACGGCTCGTGGGGCTACCAGACGACAGGCTACTTCGCCCCGACGAGCCGCTACGGGACGCCGCAGGACTTGATGTATCTGGTCGACTACCTGCACCAACAGGGCATCGGCGTGATTCTTGATTGGGTGCCTTCGCACTTCCCCACCGATGAGCACGGACTCGGCTTTTTCGACGGAACCCACCTCTACGAACACGCCGACGCCCGCCAGGGGTTACACCCGGACTGGAACAGCTACATCTTCAATTACGCCCGAAGCGAGGTCAGTAGCTTCTTGATGAGCAGCGCACTCTTCTGGCTGGACAAGTACCATGCGGATGGCCTGCGGGTGGATGCGGTGGCCTCGATGCTGTATCTCGACTACTCGCGCAGAGAGGGTGAATGGATTCCCAACGAGCACGGGGGTCGGGAGAACCTCGCGGCCATCGAGTTCCTTCGTGAATTCAACAAGGCCGTGTACCAGAACCATCCAGATACTCTGACGATAGCCGAAGAATCCACTTCGTGGCCGATGGTTTCCAGGCCAAACTACGTAGGGGGGCTTGGCTTCGGCGCGAAGTGGGACATGGGCTGGATGCACGACACTATGAAGTATATGTCGCAGGATCCCATCTTCCGCAAGTACAGCCACGACAGGCTGACCTTTAGGATGCTCTATGCCTTTACCGAGAATTTCGTCCTCGCTCTTTCTCACGACGAAGCGGTGCACGGCAAAGGCTCGTTACTCGGCAGGATGCCGGGCGACGAGTGGCAGAAGTTTGCCAACCTGCGCCTCCTACTGGGCTACATGTGGACTCAGCCCGGCAAGAAGCTACTCTTTATGGGCGGGGAGTTTGGCCAGTGGCGAGAGTGGAACCACGACGAAAGCCTGGATTGGCACCTCCTGGAGCACGTCTCCCACGCCGGGTTGAAAGAGTGGGTGGGGCACCTGAATAATCTCTACCGCAGTGAGCCGGCACTGCACGAATTAGACTGTCAGCAGGACGGCTTCAAGTGGATCGATTGTAGCGACGTCGACAAGAGCGTCGTGGCCTTCATACGCAAAGCGAAGGCTGCTGACGACTGCGTGGTCGTCGTGTGCAACTTCACTCCGGTGCCACGCCATAACTACCGGATAGGTGTTCCACGAGGGGGAGTCTTCCGAGAGGTTCTCAACAGCGATGCCAAGCAGTATGGCGGGAGCGGTCACGGCAATATGGGGTTGGTGGAGGCGACACCGATCCCCTTTCAGGGTCACTTGCACTCCTTGAATCTCACGCTGCCGCCGTTGTCAGTGGTGCTCTTCAAGAGAGATTCACGAGTTGACTAACGAAATAGGTTTGCCCGAGGTCCCGGGGGATGCCTCTGGGCTGCACAGCCGAAGCCAAGCCCGAGTGGCAGCAGAAATGTGACCTGAACTGCAAAGAGCCAGAACTACTAGACTGGAGACACTCCCCGGTTTGCAACTCTTCTAACGCTGAAACGTGAAGCCTTTCGACGGTGTATGTTACACTTGGCAGTGCTATGAGTGAAAGCAGTTCCCGATATGTTTGTATTCACGGCCACTTCTACCAGCCGCCGCGTGAGAACCCCACGCTCGAGGCCGTAGAGATCCAGGACTCGGCCTATCCTTTCCACGACTGGAACGAGCGGATCACGGCGGAATGTTACGGGCCGAATGGGGCTTCGCGCGTTCTGGACAGCGAAGGCCGCATTATGAAGATCACAAACAACTACGCCAGGATGAGCTTCAACTTCGGACCTACGCTGCTCGCCTGGATGAGCAGTAAAGCCTCCGATGTCTACGAGTCGATCCTGATGGCTGACGTGGAGAGCCGGGAGATGTTTTCAGGTCACGGCTCGGCTATGGCCCAAGCCTACAACCATGTGATCCTCCCTCTGGCGAACGCGAGAGACAAGCGCACTCAGGTGCTCTGGGGGATCCGCGACTTCGAGCATCGTTTCGGCAGGTTCCCAGAAGGGATGTGGCTCCCCGAGACAGCCGTTGATCTGGATACTCTGGACATCCTGGCTGAGCTGGGAATACGGTTCACCCTCCTGGCGCAGCACCAGGCCAGCCGTGTGCGCAAGATTGGCGAGCGCAACTGGCAAGATGTAGGAGGTGGACGCATCGATCCCACAATGGCCTACGAACTGGGTACGCCTTCAGGCAGAAAGATAAGCCTATTCTTCTATGATGGCCCCGTATCCCGCGCCGTCGCTTTCGAAGGGTTGCTCAACGATGGCCGGGAGCTGGCTAGCCGACTTGCCGACGCCTTTTCGTCGTCTCGTTCCTGGCCGCAGTTGGTGCACATCGCGACCGACGGTGAGAGCTACGGACACCATCACAGGCATGGGGACATGGCACTGGCCTACGCGCTGCATCACATCGAGTCCCACAAACTTGTCCGCCTCACCAACTACGGAGAGTACCTGGAGAAACATCCTCCAACACACGAGGTGGAGATAGTCGAGAACACGTCCTGGAGCTGTGCTCACGGGCTCGAACGATGGAAGAGCGACTGTGGTTGTAACTCGGGCGGCCACCCGGAGTGGAACCAGTCGTGGCGGAGGCCGCTACGAGAGGCATTGGATTGGCTGCGCGAAGCCTTGGCCTCATACTACGAGAAGCAGGGGCGGCTTCTTCTCAAGGACCCTTGGGCAGCCAGGGACGAGTACATCTCGGTAATCCTTGACCGCTCGAGGGAGAGCGTGGAGCGATTCCTGGGCGAACATGCGAAACGCGATCTGAACGAGACCGAGAAGACTCTGGCGCTCAAACTCCTGGAAATGCAGCGGCATGCGATGCTTATGTACACGAGCTGCGGCTGGTTCTTCGATGAGGTCTCCGGGATCGAGACAGCGCAGATACTGCAATATGCTGGCCGTGCGCTACAGCTAGCGCAAGAATCATTCGACCGTTCGCTCGAGCCGGGATTTCTCGGTCTGTTGGAGCAGGCGCAGAGCAACATTCCGGAATGGGGCGACGCTCGTCACATCTATGAGAAGATGGTAAGGCCTGCGCTCCCGGACCTTCACAAGGTAGGCGCCCATTACGCCATTTGCTCTCTGTTCGAGGAGCATGGCGATAAGGCTCGGATCTACTGCTATTCGGTGAACCGCGAGGCCCATTCCGTACTGCTGACGGGGAAGGTCAAGCTGGCGATTGGCAGGGCCAGGATTTCCTCGGAAATCACTGGCGAGGCAGAGGAGGTTGATTTCGGCGTCATACACCTTGGCGATCACAACCTGAGTGGCGGCATCCGCGAGTCGCAGTCCGAAGGCGAATTCAATGCGCTGGTGCAGGAGTTGAGTCAAGCGTTCGATCGAGCCGACCTCACGGAGCTGCTCCGGCTATTGGACAAAAGCTTCGGCCAGCGCACCTACTCGTTGAGAATGCTTTTTCGTGACGAGCAGCGCAGGATTCTGGCAACTCTTTTGGACACGGCTGTGGCGGACACCGAGGCTGTGTTTCGCCAGGTCTACGAACACCACGCGCCAACCATGCGCTTTCTCCTGAATATGGGGGCCCCTCTACCAAACGGTTGGCGGGAAGCTTCCGAGCTGGCCATCAACAATCGGCTCCGGCGAATTTTCGAGAGCGACGAGCTCGACGTCGAAAGCGTCGCGGGTCTCGTGGACGAGGCAAGGGAATGGGGGATTACGCTCGACGGATCTGGCCTTGGATATGCGCTGCAGCACAACATCGAGCGAGCAATCGTGCAGTTCCATACAAACCCGACGGACCTTCAACTGCTCCAACGGCTGCGGAAGACGCTGGATATGGTTCGTTCGCTGCCTTTCGAGGTCAATCTGTGGAAGGTGCAGAACGAATATTTCGAGTGCTTGCAGGCGCTGCGGGCGATGTTGGCAGATGGCACTCAGCACAGCAAGCGGTTAGACCACGTATCGTTCACGCATTTTGTGAGGCTGGGCGAACAGCTTGGGATCCGAGTAACGGAGGTAGTGGAGATGCAAGAGAGTTCATCGAAAGACACCGTGAGAATACTGGCTATGGCTGCGGAAATCTCCGGCCAAAAGCGCGTGCCCTCTGCCATCTACCGTCTCCAGTTCAGTCCGGGTTTTACTTTTCGAGATGCTCGTTTTCTGGTGCCGTATCTGCACGAGCTGGGCATCAGCGACTGCTATGCTTCCCCTCTCCTGAAGCCATGCTCTGGAAGCAGCCACGGCTACGATATCTGCGACCACAGCCGGTTTAACCCCGCGCTGGGCGGCCCAGATGATTTTGAAGCCTTCTCTGCGGAGTTGAGAGAGCGCAATATGGGACTCGTGCTCGACGTCGTGCCGAACCATATGGGCATTGGCGATACCAGCAATATCTGGTGGATGGACGTTCTGGAGAACGGCCCCAGCTCGGTCTATTCCTGCTATTTCGACATCGACTGGCGCCCCGTCAAAGCTGAACTTCATAACAAGGTACTCCTGCCAACCCTGGACGATCAGTACGGCAGGGTGCTGGAAAGCGGGAAGTTCCGGCTGGCTCACGAGGACGGGGCATTTTTCATTCACTACCACAACGTCAAGTTGCCGGTAGCTCCACGTACCTATAGCCGCATTCTCACACACCAACTGGGCACTCTGGTTCAGGCACTTGGTGAGGAAAACGAACACGTTCGAGAGTTGCGGAGCATTCTCACCGCGTTGAGTTATCTGCCCCTGCAAACCGAATCGGACCCTGAGAGGATCGCGGAGCGGAACAGGGAGAAGGAGGTAATCAAGGCACGCATCGCGGCGGTATACCGGGCGAGCGCCTATGTGCGAGCCGCGATCGACATGGCGGTGCAGTCGTTTAACGGCACAGTTGGCGACGCCCGCAGCTTCGATTTGCTCGACAAATTGATCGACGAACAGGCCTACCGTCCTGCTTTCTGGCGAGTCGCCGCCGAGGAGATAAACTATCGTCGCTTCTTCGACATTAACGAGCTTGCCGCCATTCACATGGAGCTGCCCGAGGTCTTTGAGGCCTCGCATCGGTTGGTCCTGCGATTGTTGACCGAAGGTAAAGCTACCGGACTCAGGATCGATCATCCCGACGGCCTATGGAACCCTCGACTTTACTTCCATCTTCTTCAGGAGAGCTACCTTCTGCACAAACTTCAGGACCGCCTGGGCCAGGAATACTCTCGAAACGAGCTCGAGGAGGCTACGTCGGCGTGGTTCCAGCAGAGTACTGGCGACAACAGAAGCTCTGCTCTCCACTGGCCTCTCTATGTAGTAGTGGAGAAGATTCTCTCCAGCGGGGAGCTCCTCGCCGAGGACTGGCCAGTTTGCGGTACCACGGGTTACGACTTCCTCAATGCTGTGAACGGTCTCTTTGTGGACACCAGGAATGGCAAGGCTTTCGATAGCATTTATGGCAGGTTCGTCGGTGAGGAGGTGAGTTTCTCCAGTCTGACGAATTCTACAAAGAAGATGATAATGCTGGTTTCGATGGTCAGCGAGATCAATGCTCTTGGCCACCAACTCGAGCGAATCGCGGAGAAGAACCGACTCTACCGAGACTTCACGCTCAACAGTCTCACGTTCGCCATCCGCGAAGTCATCGCGGCTCTCCCGGTATATCGCACTTATGTCACGGGCCCGGACTGCGTCAGGCGAGAGGACCGGATCAGCATAGAAGTTGCTGTGGCAGAGGCCAAAAAGCGCAACCCGCGGACCGCCGAGGCCATCTTCGATTTCGTTCGCGACTCTCTTCTGCTGCGAAATCTCAATGATTTCTCGGAGGAAGATCAGCACGCGTTGATCGATCTGGTCATGAAGTTCCAGCAGATCACGGGATCCGTGATGGCGAAGGGGGTGGAGGACACGTCCTTCTACGTCTACAACCGTCTCGTTTCGCTCAACGAGGTGGGCGGGCATCCCGAGCGATTCGGAATTCCGGTCCCGGCCTTCCACAAGCAAAATGTCGAGCGTCAACGACGCTGGCCCCAGTCTCTGCTGGCGACTTCGACACACGACACCAAGCGTAGCGAAGACGTGCGAGCCCGCATTAACGTGCTGTCGGAGATGCCGGATGAATGGAGAGCTGCCCTACTCAGATGGAGTCGAATAAACGATCCAAAGAAGGTCGTTGTGGACGATGAACTGGCTCCCGATCGCAATGATGAATACCTGCTCTACCAGACCCTATTGGGAACCTGGCCGGATGGGCCTTTGTCCTTGGGTGAGTTCGCCCGATTTAGAGAGCGTATCGCCGCCTACATGCACAAGGCGACCAAGGAGGCCAAAGTACACACTAGCTGGGTAAACCCAAACGAAGCATACGACACGGCGGTTCAGGACTTCGTCCATCGCCTACTCAAATGCGAAAAAGACGATCCGTTCGTCGACGACCTGGTGTCATTCCAGCGCCGGGTAGCTTACTTCGGCTGGTACAACGCCCTGGCGCAGACGCTGCTGAAGCTCACTTCGCCGGGCGTTCCTGACATCTATCAGGGCACCGAGCTGTGGGATTATGGTCTGGTGGACCCAGACAATCGGAGGCCGGTGGACTACGAGAGGCGCAGATCCCTGCTTGCCGAGCTAAGGGAGCGAATCGACCGTGGAGGACTGGTGCAGTTGGCTGGCGAGCTTCTCGATTCGGGCCACGACGGGCGGATCAAGCTTTACTTGATGTACCGCACGCTCAACTTTCGCCGCGCCCACGAGCAGCTATTTTCAGCCGGAGACTATCTGCCATTAGATGCCCGTGGTGAGAGGCGACGCCACGTGTGTAGCTTCGTGCGAACGCGCGGAGAGGAGGCCACCCTGATCGTGGTTCCGCGCCTAGTAGTCAGCCTGATGGAAGGAAAGGAACGGCCACCGTTGGGATCGCAAGTTTGGGGGGATACTAGGCTTGTCCTTCCAAGCGACAAAATCGGGCAAGAATATCGCGATATCCTTACTGAGGAGGACCTAGTCGTGGACGAGCTGAGGGGCACGCCTAGTCTCCCCCTGTCTTTGGTGTGCGCGCACTTTCCGTTAGCTCTTTTGGAGAGAGTTACTGATTGAAGCGGCTGCAGAGGGGTTGTGCACGCTAAGGTCGCAGCCCGTTAGGATGAACACGGGAGCCTGGTGCGTGCGGACCTGCGTGCGCCGCCGACAGCGGTGGCAAGCTACCGCACTCCACAGACCACAGCCCCAGGCGATACGGTGTTGAAAGTGGCGACTCCACACGTCGATATGGATGTGGTATGATAGGGCGAGTTCGGGGTAGCCAAATGCGGGGTGAGACAAATGAGCGAAGTTTCGACGAGAGTATGGCTGAATGAAGAGTTGTGGCAGAAGGTGAGGGATCGGGCAATTGCCGATGGCACGACCGTTCGGGAACTGATCCCACAACTGATCGGCCAGTCTTTGAGGGAGGTGGCTACAAAGGGAGAGCCCAAGAAGACACCGGCGGTGGAAGCACCGACACCGACCGCTGCTCAAAGGTCGTCCGGTCCGCCGGTGATTGAGTTGGCTGAAGTTTATCGCTGCGGGGTATGCGGCACGGATGTCAAGATGGGCGGGCTGACAATACATATGGGCAAGCATATGAAAGAGCGACAGGCGCAGCAG
>JACQUC010000075.1 GCA_016210495.1 Chloroflexota bacterium | reverse complement strand
GCCTTTGTTGACACCGGAGCGTGGGCGGCGCTTGCGCTCACCCGGGATCCGCTGCATGAAAGGGCCAAGGCAATCTGGACGGACCACGAGGCGTCGGGTACGCGATGGTCGACGTCCGTACCTGTCCTGATTGAAACGTTCACTTTCCTGTCACGGGCCGTGGATGTCGATCTGGCGATTCGCTGGAAGGACAGCCTCAGGGTCATCGACCGGTTCCGCATCCTCGAGTGCTCGGCGCGCGATCTCGAGGACGCTTGGACCTACTTCGGAAGGCGGGACCTGCACCGCCTCAGCGCCGTCGACGCGTCTAGTTTCGTCGTGATGACCCGAGAAGGCTTGAAGTGGGCATTCACGTTCGACACGCATTTCAGTGTCGCCGGATTCGAATTTCTCGCTTGAGGAGCGATCCCGAGGAAGTAAATGAGGTTCCTCACCAGGAGGGAGTGAGCGGCGGTAAGATGGCCCGGTGAAGGTCCCACTGGTCCCCGGTCTCTACGAGGCCCTGGTCACCGATCGGCTCGACGCGGCACTTGCGGCCCTTGAAGCCCAAGGGCTTCGCATCGATCGCCACAAACTGGATCCCGCCGAGTCCCACCTGGTCCTTGCGAGACACCTCTGGCAAGCACTGGTCACTGCGCTGCGGGGAGTACCGGGTGACGGCACCGAGCGCATCGAGGCGCAGATCGGGCTTGCCAATGCCGTCCTCGGGCTCATCGGCGACACTGCCGGCCTCGGCACCCAAGATGCGATCGCCCAGGCTGCCGCTGAACTCCACGCGGTGCTGCCTCCCGCGACGGCCCTGGGTGGAAAGGGCCCGGCCCGGCCTGGCATCCCGCTTTCGGCGAGCGGCCTTTTGATCAACGCCCGGGACGAGCACCGAGTGGGCGCCGAAATCGCCAAGGAGCTAGAATCGGCGGACCAGGCCGATCTCCTTTGCTCCTTCGTCAAATGGAGCGGCCTCAGGTTTCTCCAGGAACCGCTGGGGAAGCTTGTCGCCCGCGGCAGCCAGCTCCGCGTCCTGACCACCACCTACATGGGCGCAACGGATCGGCACGCGCTCGACCAGCTGGTCAAGCTCGGGGCCAAGGTCCGCGTGTCCTACAACACCCAGCGGACACGCCTGCACGCCAAGGCGTGGCTTTTCCAGCGCGAATCCGGATTCGACACCGCTTACATCGGCTCATCCAACCTGTCGGCAGCCGCTCTGAGCGATGGCCGGGAATGGAACGTTCGCCTTTCTCGCATTGAAACGCCCGGCGTGCTGGAAAAGTTCGCCGCCACGTTCGACAGCTACTGGGAAGACGCGGAATTTGAACACTACGACCCCACCAAAGACGCCAAACGGTTCGACGAAGCCCGGAAGCAGGAGCTCGGTTCGGAGCTATCCGTCAGCTTTGCCTTTGTCGACGTCAGGCCTCTCCCGCATCAGACCGAACTGCTGCAGAAGCTGGACGCCGAACGAAAGCTCCACGATCGCCGGCGAAATCTGGTCGTCGCCGCGACAGGCACAGGCAAGACGATCGTGGCGGCGCTCGATTACAGGCGGTTCCGCGAGGGGCGCCCCGGGGCGAGCCTCCTTTTCGTAGCCCACCGGCGCGAGATCCTGGAGCAAAGCCTCCGAGCCTTCCGGACCGTCCTGCGCGACGGGGCCTTGGGCGAGCTGTGGGTCGACGGCAAGCGGCCGACCCACGGAACCAACATCTTCGCCTCGGTTCAAAGCCTGGCGAATGCGGACCTGGCCTCGATTCCGCCGGACGCCTTCGACATGGTGGTCATCGACGAGTTCCATCACGCCGCGGCTCCTACCTATACGCGGCTCCTCGATCACCTCAAGCCAGAGATCTTGCTCGGCCTGACCGCAACTTCTGAGCGCGCCGACGGTCAAAGCGTCCTGGGCTGGTTCGAGGGCCGCATCGCCGCCGAGCTGCGCCTGTGGGACGCCCTGGACCGCAACTTGCTGGCGCCGTTCCACTACTTCGGCTTGAACGACGAAGTCGACATCTCGCAGGTCCGCTGGAACCGGGGACGCTACGAGACCGAGGCGCTCGAAAAGGTCTACACGGGCCACGACGCCCGGGTGCGGCTCGTGCTCCAGGCGCTGAAGGACAAGGTCGTCGAAGTCGGCAAAATGCGGGCGCTGGGCTTCTGCGTCAGCGTGTCGCATGCCGAGTACATGGCGCGCAAGTTCAACGAGGCCGGCATTCCGGCGCGTGCGGTGTCAGGCGAGACGTCGTCCGACGCCCGGGACGAAGCCTTGCGGCTCCTCCGCGACCGCAAGCTGAACGTCCTCTTCGCAGTCGACCTGTTCAACGAGGGCGTGGACGTGCCGGAGATCGACACGGTGCTTTTCTTGCGGCCCACCGAGAGCCCGACCATCTTCCTGCAGCAACTGGGCCGAGGCCTTCGCCTTGCGCCGGGCAAGGAGTGCCTGACGGTCCTCGACTTCATCGGGCAGAGCCACCAGCAGTTCCGCTTCGACCAGCGCTTTTCCGCACTGGCGGGCGGAACTCGCCATGAGATTGCCAACCGCATCGAAGCCGGTTTCCCGGTGCTGCCGTCCGGCTGCGCCATCGCGCTCGATCGCGTGGCGCAGCGAATCGTTCTCGACAACATACGCGCGACCTTGCGGCTGGGCCGTAAAGGAATGGTGGCGGATCTCATCAGCTGCGGGCCCGGTACGACGCTCGAGGAGTACCTTCGACGCACGAATCTCTCACTCGAGGAGATCTACCGGTCGCGTGGCGACAGCTGGTCCGACCTCAAGCGGCGGGCGGGGTTTCCGATGGCGCCGGAAGGGCCGGACGAAGAGCGGCTTCGCAGAGGATTGGCCAGGTGCATGCATTTTGACGACATCGACCGGCTGCGGGCCTATCGAGCGTATCTCAAGACTCGCGAGGGCGCAGATCGCAAGCTGTTGGAGATGCTGCACTTTTCGCTCTGGGGCCTGGGCGGCGGTGCCCCCATCGACCTCGACGACTCGCTGCGGCGCCTGTGGGCGTGTCTGGAAGTCCAGTGGGAGCTCGACGAGCTGCTGGCAGTCCTCGAAGATCGCGTGGACCACCTGGCGCACGCGCTGGACCTGGATGTGCCTCTCAAGGTGCACTGCCACTACACGCTAGCCGAGGTGCAGGCGGCATTTGGCAAGCTGCCGCTGGCAAGGCCGTATCTCAGGCGCGAGGGCGTACTGTGGGACCCGGCCTCGAACTCGGAACTGATGTTCGTGACGCTCGACAAGGCCGAGAGCGACTACTCTCCGCGAACCATGTACAACGACTACGCCATCTCGCCACAGCTCTTCCACTGTGAGTCCCAGAACCGGACGAGCGCGTCTTCACCTACCGGCATGCGCTACCAGACGCACGCGCAGAGCGGAATCGCGATGCTATTGTTCGTGCGCAAAAGGAAAGTGGACGATCGCGGGATCTCGGAACCATACTTCTTCGCCGGACCGACGCACTACGTCAGCCATCAGGGGGAGCGGCCGATGGCCATCACCTGGCGGCTGGAACACGACATCCCCGCGGAGTTCTTCCGGGAGTTCAAGCTGGTCGCCTGATCACGGCCCGGTGCGAGATCACCCGGCACGCGATCGGCGGCATCTTCATGCCGAAACTCATCGTGAGCTGGGCCTTGCTCCTGGGGATGCCGGAGGTGCCGGAAGCGATCTGCCGCCGCGCGCAGCAAGGCGGCGCGTGCCCTGGCGCGGCGGGGGATCTTGGCATCCGATCGCTAACAAGCGCCATGTATTAACCAATTAGTTCGGAAATTAGGTACTTTGTAGAACCAATAGGTTGACTTGTTAGGCCGAAATGATACCGTATGAGTTATGAAACCTGGAGAGAGGGCTGCTCAGGCACGAAGAGAGCTCGACAGGCGGTTCCGTCATGTCGACTTTTCCACGATCCGGCAACGACCCAGATCCGGTTGGATTCGAGCGATTCGCGTCGCGCTGGGGATGAGCCAGGAGTCGCTGGGTAGACTCCGCGGCATTTCGGGAGAAGCGATCGCGAAACTCGAGAAGGCAGAGCTCAGCGGTGGCATCACGATCGCCAAGCTGGCCGAAGTCGCCGGCGCGCTAGACTGTTCCGTCATGTACGCCCTTCTCCCCAACGCCTCCCTGGAAGACACCGTCAAGCGCCAAGCTCGCAAGGTCGCCGCGCGGCAGCTCGGTTACGCGGCCACGACGATGGCCCTGGAGGATCAAGGCATAGACGCTGAGCGCCAGGCGGAGCAGCTGGAGATCCGTTCCGACGCCATCATCTCCCGCAACGACCAGTGGCGAATCCCGTGATCAGGTGCTCAACGCTGCAGGATCCGCTTCATTGAGGGACGCTCCTCGCGGTCGGCCGCTATTCGGGCATCTGAGCATCGGTCACGAGCCTTCGGGCGCGACTCTGATCGCAGACGAGGATCTTGAAGGCCTCATTCCGGAGTTCATCGCGACCCGCGCCGATCTCAACCTGGTCGAGTATGAAAACATCGCCAAGGCCATTCCCTGGGCAACTCGACAAGCGGGACTGGTCGGACCGCTTGGAGTACTGGATTACCGCTTCCTCTTCACGTTGCATCGAAAGATGTTCGGAGACGTTTGGCGGTGGGCCGGCACGGTTCGCAGACGCGAGTCGAACATCAGCGTGTACCCGTCGCAGATTCCGGATCAGCTCAAACAGGCGCTTGATGACGCCGTCTACTGGCACGAGAACGAGACATTCACGCTGGACGAACGCGCGGCTCGGCTGCACTTCAGGTTGGTGACCGTACACCCGTTCCCGAACGGGAATGGTAGGGCTACCCGGCTCATCTCGGACCTCTACCTGGCTGCCGCCGGATCGACGCCCTTTACCTGGGGTAGCGGTCGGCAGGAGGTTGCCGGCAAGATCAGAGAGGCCTACATCCGTTCACTTGTTTCGGCTCGAACTGACGACTGCGCTTCGCTGGTAGCCTTTGCAAGAAGCTGAAATGTCGGCGAGACTTTCCTTCTGGATATCCCTCCTGCGAGAGATTGCCCCGCGCGGTGGATCGCCACCGGCCGTCCGGTGTGTTGGGCGCGGCTTAGAACGACCCCACGATCGCGGAATAGGTCCTCGGTGCGCGCGACTCCGTCTACCCGTCGAATCGCGCGATGAGTCCGCACCCCGGTGCGCGCTTCGACCGCTGCCGTTCCGCCTACGGCGGTTGCACCCGGTGGAGTGAGGGCTCTCGGTCTCGGCTTGGAGGCTCGGTTTTCGAGGCCCTCACTCCACCGGGCGCGCTGATTGCTGTATGCGGCTCGACGGCTGAGGCCGCAGTCCGGGAATGAGAGGGCCAGGCCGCTGAGGTAGCGGAGGCCCGGTCTGATCCCCCGGGCCTCCATGGGTCATCGGCCGGGTGGCCCAAGGCGGTTACCCGCCCTGGGCTCCCACAGATCCGGACGTGCCCGTTAGGGCATCCGGCTCCTCGGTACTACGGATTCCGAGGTTTCATCCCGGATTCGCTGCGCTCCGTGATGTTGAGCGGGCAATCCTGGGCGGCGGCAGCGGGTATCGTTCTAAGAGCCGATTAAACCAGGCCCAGTCGCGATGTGCCTTCCGGGACCTTTGGCCGAGCCATTTCAGCCATAGATTCGCGACTGCATGTGCGAATCGCGACAATGACTGGAAGTTGCCGATGATGCCATAGTACCCGTAATGGCCCCGCAGCTTCCGCTCAAGGGTTTGCTGTTGCTCGCCTATCGGCAGGTGCCGGTTGTCGCGGCACCAATCGGCGACTCTCCGAATCGCCCGGGCGAGCCGGTCCTTCGCCGTCTTCCTCTTAACCACCCAGGTCCCACTGCGGGATTTCCCCCAGTAGTGCGTAAACCCGAGCAGGTTGAACGTCCCAGGCTTTGCGCCCGCCGCGCCGCCAAGCGGAGCCGGCGGGCCGTTCGGCTTTCGGAAGTCCACCAATCGGGTCTTTTCCGGGTGCAGGGTGAGGCCGTACTTCGCAAATCGCTTGGGAAGCACTTCCATTACCCGGCGCGCATCGTCCTCCCGGGCGAAACCCAGGATCGCGTCATCCGCATAGCGAATGAGAAAGGCTGGGCCTTTCATGTGCGGCTTCACGTCGCTCTTGAACCAGAGGTCGAGCGCGTCGTGGAGGTAGATATTAGCCAAGATTGGCGAAATTACACCGCCTTGGGGAGTTCCCGTGTCGGAGTAAGTGATCGCTTTTCCTTCAAGGACTCCGGCATTTAGCCATTTACCGATAAGACGGAGTACCACTCCGTCGCGCACCCTGCGCTCCAGTATCTCTCTTAGATGGGCCTTATCCAGCGCGTCAAAGAACGACTGAATATCGATC
>JACQUC010000078.1 GCA_016210495.1 Chloroflexota bacterium | reverse complement strand
TTTTTCTGCCTCGTCCCTAAAATCAGCTGTTTTCTAGGCCATGACTCCCCACTTACGTTATCAAAAGCGCCTATTTTAGGTACCTATCCCTAAAATCGGCATTTTTCGCTCCGCGACTGCGGAAGT
Source organism: Chloroflexota bacterium (assembly GCA_016210495.1). The sequence continues at coordinate 61,055 of JACQUC010000078.1, read as the reverse complement.
TGGGTTAGTGAAATGGCCCTCGCAAGATTCCCCCTCTCCTTGACACCCTGGGAACCGTGCACTTATAATCGAATGGATAGCCTGACAAGCTTACCTCCAGTCTCGGTCGAATGAGAATGCCGCGTACGTGCCAGACAGGGCAACGGTGCCTGGAAGTTGATCGACTGCGGGGCCACGACGTTCGACGCCGCGCGACGGATCGAATTGCCTCCGAGATTAGTGTACTATTCCTGATCTGATCACGCAGCCAGTTTGTCGGCTAGTTACTTGTCGTAAGAGGATGGTGATGCGAATGCAAGAGTACGACGTGGTGGTGGTGGGGGCAGGCCTCGCCGGGATGCGCGCCGCCGTCGAGGCATCGAAGCACGCGCGCGTGGCCGTGCTTACCAAGGTTCATCCTGTCCGCAGCCATTCCGGCGCGGCCCAGGGCGGCATCAACGCCGCGCTGAGCGAGAACGATTCCGTCCAAACCCACGCCTTCGATACGGTGAAAGGCAGCGACTACCTTGGCGATCAGGACGCCGCCGAGATTCTCTGCCGAGACGCTCCCGGCGACATCCTCGAGTTGGAGCATATGGGTGCCGTTTTCAGTCGCACGGCAGAGGGCAGGATCGCCCAGCGGCCTTTTGGCGGCGCCGGAGCCATACGCACGTGCTATGCGGCAGACGTGACCGGGCTGGTACTGCTGCACGTGCTTTTCGAGCAACTCTTAAAACGCCGCGTCACCGTGTTGCAGGAATGGGTCGCCACCTCCCTCGTCGTCGACGACGGCGCGTGCAAAGGCGTCATCGCCATCGACATGCCGGCGGGCAGGATAGAGTCAGTCGCCGCGAAGGCGGTCATCCTCGCCACAGGGGGCCTTGGGCCGGTGTACCACAACAGCAGCAACGCTCTCATCAGCACGGGGGACGGCCAGGCACTGGCCTATCGTGCGGGTGTGCCGCTGATGGACATGGAGTTTATGCAGTTCCACCCGACGACGCTGAAGGCGAACGGTGTATTGATCACCGAGGGGGCACGCGGCGAAGGAGGCCATCTGCTCAACGCCCTGGGCGAGCGTTTTATGGAGAAATACGCTCCATCCAGATGGGAGCTCGCCAGCCGGGATGTGGTCTCGCGGTCGGAGCAGACGGAGATAGACGAGGGCAGGGGTGTGGACGGCTGCGTTCTCCTGGACCTGCGCCATCTAGGCGCCGAAAAGATTATGGAACGCCTGCCGCAGATACGCGAGCTGGCGATGGACATCGCGGGCGTCGACCCGATCCACGAGCCGATCCCGGTTCGTCCCGGCGCACACTATATGATGGGCGGCATCAAGACCGATAGCTTCGGGGCGACGTCTATCGCCGGGCTCTACGCCGCCGGCGAATGCGCCTGCGTGAGCGTCCATGGTGCTAACCGACTTGGCGGCAACTCGCTTCTGGAGACCGTCGTGTTCGGGCGCCGTTCCGGCGAGGCGGCGGCGCGAATGGCCAAAGAGACTGCGTCGAAAGGCTTTCCGAATGGCGCTCTGACCGACGAGGAGCGTCGCATCGCTTCTATTCTCGAATGCGAGGATGGCGAGCGGCACCACGTGATTCGCAAGGAGATGCAGCTCAACTCCAACGAAAACCTCGGCATGTTTCGCACACGAGAGAAGCTGGCCAACGCCCTGGACAAGGTGCGTGAGCTAAAGGAACGCTCGAAGAAGATGCGCGTGCAGGACAAGGGCAAGGTCTTCAACAGCGATCTGGTCAACACTCTGGAAACCGGATATCTGCTCGATCTCGCCGAGGTTATGGCCGCCAGCGCGATCCCTCGCGAGGAAAGTCGCGGCTCGCATTTCAGACGCGACTTCACGCAGCGAGACGACGCAAACTGGCTGAAGCACACGCTGGCGCACTGGTCGCCCGACGGGCCAAAGCTAAGCTATCTGGACGTGACGATCACCAAATGGCCGCCCGCCGAGAGGAGCTACTAGATGCTGGCAAAGTTCAAGATTCGCAAGTTCAATCCGGATCTGGATCGCGAGGCATACTACAAGGATTACGAGATCGAGGTGCCGGACCGGGCCACCGTGCTGGAGGCCATCATCGCCATCAAGGAGCTGCAGGACGGGTCGCTGGCGTATCGTGCGGCCTGTCGCAGCGCCATCTGTGGCTCGTGCGCCATGCGCATCAATCGCTCGTCCAAGCTGGCCTGCAAGGTGCGCGTGGCCGACGAGGTCGCTCAGTACGGGGGCATCCTGGTCGAGCCCCTCCAGAGAATGCGGGTAATCAAGGACCTGGTCGTGGATATGGACCCCTTTTGGCGGGCGCTAGAGGCGGTGCAGCCGTGGCTCATTCCCAATGCGAACGAGCCTGAGCCCGAGAGGGAGCGGCTGGTTTACCCGGAGCAGATGCACGACACGATGCGGGAGGCACTCTGCATTCTTTGCGGCGCCTGCTATTCCGACTGCAACGTGATCGAGCTGGAGCTGGGCTTTCTGGGGCCGGCGGCGCTGGCGCGCGGCCACCGTTTCGTGGCCGACCCGCGCGACGCGGCGACGGACGAACGGCTGCGCAACCTCAGCCAACCGCACGGGCTGTGGGAGTGCTGCCGGTGCTTCTTCTGCACCCAGGTCTGTCCCAAGGGCGTCGATCCGCGCGAGTCGATCAGACAGATCGGCCACGCCGCGTACGAACGTGGCGTGCGGAGCGACCAGGGGGTGAAACACGCGCAGTGTTTCATCGATTCGGTTCGGGCGAGCGGTCGCTTGAACGAGGCAACGCTGCCGATGAAGACGAAAGGGCTCGAGGTGCTCGGCCTGACGCCGATGGCAGTGGCGATGGTTCTGCGGGGCAAGATGCCTTTTCCGATTCAAAAGCCGGTTCCCGACATCCAGGAGATCAGACGCATCTTTGAGCTGACGGAGAAGAAGTGATGAGATACGCATACTACACGGGTTGCGTCGCCGAGGTAAGCGCCAGCGAGCTCGACCATTCCACGCTGCTGGTGGCCGAGCGTCTGGGCATCAAGCTGGAGAAGATGGTGTCGTCAAGCTGCTGCGGCGCAAGTGATCTCGACGAGGTGAACATAGATCTGTCCCGGGCGCTGAACGCCCGCACCCTGGCCATCGCCGAGAAGCAGGGCCTGGATATCATCACAATCTGCAACGTGTGCACGCTCACACTGCGCACGGTGAACCGTGATCTCAAGGAGAGTCCCGAGTTGCTGGCCAAGACGAACAAGGTGCTAGCGGAGATCGGCCTGTCGTACAAAGGAGGCGTGGAGGTCACGCACCTGCTGTGGGTGCTGGCGCGGGATTTCGGGCTGGATCGGCTGAAGAGCTACGTGCTGCGGCCGTTGACCGGGCTGAGGGTCGCTCCATTCTACGGCTGCCAGATTCTGCGCCCAAGCGACGAGCTGGGGTTCGAGGACCCGCTCACGCCCCACTCGCTGGAGGACATCATCACGGCGCTGGGCGGAGAGCCGGTCGAGTATACCGGCAAGACGAAGTGTTGCGCATTCCTAATCGCGCTGGCCAAAGAAAAGACGGCCATGTCCGTGATAGGCCAGCAGCTTCTGGACGGAAAGGGGGCGGGAGCGGACTTAATGGTGACGCCCTGCCCGCTGTGCCATCTGTCGCTGGATGCCTTCCAGGTGATCGCGGAGCGGCAGTTGGGCACGAAGATACGCATGCCGATACTGCACCTGCCGCAACTCGTCGGCCTGGCCCTAGGCTTCACGCCGAGCGAGATGAAGATCGGGCAGCGCGTGGTGCCGGCGGGGAAGGCGCTGGAGAAGATTGCCTCGGCTAGGTAGCCTTTGGTGCGAAGAAGCCCCCGATCCGTTGGGATTTGTCCATCGAGGCCCCCTCGCCAAAGCAGCAACCGGGCCTGGGCCACGTCGGTGACGCCAACAGGAATACTGAGCCTGGAAGGAAGCATTGCAGGCCTTGACTTCCAAGTGGCGCAAATGTATAGTGTGGGTAGCCAGCAGGCTGCCCAATGGCTGGGTCCCTATCATTATCGTACGGCAGACCTTCTCGCATGAGAACCCCCTGCGCTTCCTGCAAGCCCATTGATCAAGCAGGATCATGGCGGCATCGACCATCTGAACTTGAGACACGGAGGCTATTTCGGGCTTAGGTCGAGGAACAACAACCGCACCAGATTTGGGCCCATCTGGACCCCTCCGCGCACAGGCGTTGGAATACACCGTATTGTTGCCAAGAAACACTAAAACCGTGTGATTGGCCCGTTTAGTTGGTGCCCGAAATGCAAGAGAACGTCAAGGCAGGCCATAGAAAAAGAATCAAGGACCGTTTCTTAGCGGGAATGGAGAGCGCACACACCGACGAGGCGCTCTTGGAACTTCTCCTGTCCTACGCTATCCCCCAGAAAGATCTGCTGCCCTTAGTGAAGAATTTGATGGCTGACTTTGGCAGCCTTTCTGGCGTTTTGAGGGCGGATGCGAAAACGCTTGCTGCATTGAATGGGTTGGGGGATCATTCGGCGGTGCTGTTGAAGCTCGTCGATTGGGTTCGTATCCATAAAGCCTCAGCGGAAAACGATGAAACCCTGACTAGAACGGAATCGAAGACAACGCAATCAACGCTTTTTGATCTGATTCAAAATGAGGTGGAAGAGAACGAGAGCTCTGGCGAAGCGGAAGAGATTCCATTGCCGGAAGAGAGCAAATCAGCGGGCTGCACGACGTCGTTCGAGCCCAAGAGCATGCGTCCTCGCCGTGGGACCGGGCTATTCGGCAAGGCACTGCTAAAAGAATCGATGTACCTACTGCCAAGGCTACCAGATACCGGGTCTTTGGATGAAATCCGGGCGTTCGTCAGGCAGAACCTTCATTTCAACGCGGAGGAGACGCGCCACCGGTATTCGAACTACATCGTGCGTCGCATGTTTCCGTATGGGTACGCCGATAGGGGGATGTTGCGCTTTGCCAAGAAATTCGCGGGTCGGCAGGAACTTGGCGATGTTTGTTACTACCGCTTCTCCAAAGCGGAGTCTCTACTACTGGACATTGTCGGGAATTTGTTGCTGCCAGCGATAGGCCAGGGTAGGTTAGAGCGCATAGCGTTGCGACGCTACATGATTGAACGGTTTCCGTCTGCCAAGAGCATCGTGCAGCATTCTCAGGCGGTGGTGGACGTGTTTGCTGATAGCGGCGTGGCGAGGGCGGACAAGTCGTCGATTGCCATTTCGTACCGCGAGGTGTTGTTGCCATCTTTTGCTTTCGTCCTCCACAGCGAGTTTCCGGAGCCTGGAATGTACGACATCGATAAGCTGGAAAACAACGAAGCGGTACGGGCTATGCTGTGGAATCCGGATCGCATTCTTCCGGCCCTCTACGAATTGCGCAACTCAGGTATTATCTCCAAAGTTTCAGAGATTGACAGCTTTCGCCAATTCACCACCAGATACAATCTGGCGCAGGTGGCAGAGCAGCTTGTGGGAGTCGGAGGTCAGACATGACGGATACCGAGATCATAGAGAATCTCCAGAGCAAGCTGGCGGTGCAAGTCGGTCGTCATTTGTACGGCGTTTTGGGCAGCTACAAAACACTGGACGCTTTCGCAGCAAAGCTGAGGCAGGCGAAGATGCTGGACGGCCAGCACTTTCCCGAGCCGTTGTCTGTTAATAGAGGTATTCTCGAAGATATACCTGACGACGAGTTTCGCACATTGGTGAAGAACGAGGCTAAAATGCCGGCGCCCACGGCTGCCCACGTCGCTAGATCGTTTGACCTATTCCTGCGCTCGAGGCTTGCAGATCACGGTCTGGTGGTTCTGGCGAACCTTGAGATGCTCTTTGCCTACCGAGTGGAACTCAATACTCTTCGCACGCTGGCTGCTGACAACTATCAGGTCGTGCTGCTCCTCCCTGGAAAGAGGGATCGCAGCAGGATAGCAATGTTTCCTGATGCGGTCGATGGCAGCTACACCATACCGTCGAACCTGATTGCCGAAAACCACCTTTGGGAACTCACGGCGTAGGACAAACGGGAATAGAGGGGAAAAGGGGAAGGGACAGAAACGGTTGGCGGGAAAGGCGTCGAGGTGATGGAGTATGTCTAAGATAGAGGATCTTTTTGCGATCCGGAAGAGTCTCGACGAGATATGCACGGTTCCAGATCGTATCATCTCTGTCTATTCGCTGGAGAAGCACGTCTGGGCTGACTCGAACTCGCGCGAAGCGCGCGAGAAGCGGCAGCCGGAGATGCAAACGATTCTCGAGTTCCAGATTGACCCCGTGCGTCCATTCCTCAACGACATACTTCGTAGAATCGCTGCGCCCTATAGGCCAGAGCGAAGGGATAACCCTATCGGCCAGGGATACTGGATCCAAGCGGAGTTTGGCTCCGGCAAATCGCATCTGCTTTGCCTTCTCTCCGCCCTCGGTCTAGGCAATGAGGAGGCATGGGAGCTTGTTCGTGAGAAAGAGCAGAAGGCTGGCCGAGGCAAGCGCGAGTCTCTCTACCAGTTTTGGGACGAAGGGATCAAGGCCAAGAGCACGCAAGGGCGTGGCATTTTCGTTATCGTCAAGACCTTGGTCGGCGTTGGCGGGGGCACAGTTGGTATCGAAGACAAGGGCCGACGGTTAACGGAGTACATTCTCGACGCGGCGAAGGACCAGTTGGAGCTTGAGCTGGGCAAGAACCTGTCGCTGTATCCAGCCGAACTGCTGGCCGATCGTTTCTTGAACGAAGATATGGCGCGCTACCGGAATGATCTCAAGAGATTCCTGCGTGATCCACGTTTTTTTGAGGAAGACGAGTTTGAGGAGATCGACGATTTTATCCAGAACATTCAGCAGAACAAGTCGCCTGAATACAAGCGTAGCTGCGGGGATAAGCTCTGGCTCTTCTATGACAAATACTTGAAGGTGCGGCCCCAAATCGAAGCCGAGACTGAGGATATTCTCAAACACCTGATCAAGACGGTTATGGCCGAGGGCTACAGCGGCGTGTTGCTCGTGCTGGACGAAATATCCTTGTTCATGAAGGATCGGGATGACGAGCAGCGGCAAGACGACGAGAAAACCCTTGTTGTGCTGGCCAACCGGCTGGCCAAGATTCACAACCTGCCGGTTTGGACGGTCTGCTCGGCGCAACAAGCGATTGTGAGTAGAATGGGCGTTGGCAATATCATCGCCGACGATCGCCTGAAACTGGTCAAGCTGCTGGAGGAGGACAAAGGCTACTACGACATTGTGCTGTCCCGTGTACGCGAGATCAAGGATCCCGGCGCCATCAGCAACTATTATCTCCACTACAAACACGGGTTCACCTGGCCCAATAGCATTGGAGAGCAGGACTTCAATCATTTCTTCCCGTTTCACAGGCCGGCGCTGGAAGTAGTTAGGGCTATCACCTACGAACTCACCACTGCCAGGTCGGCTATCCATTTCATGCATCAGACATTGAAACACCAGGTTAAGAACAAGGGACGCGAGGTTATTCGCCTGTGGGAGCTGTTCGACGAAGCGGTACGCTACGAGGAAGATCCCAGTGGCGTTCACGCCGGAATAGCTGCAATTCAGGCCAATCGTGAGGCCGATTACAAAGCTTATGAGGCCTGCAAACGCCAGATCGAAGCCATAACAAAGGGCCCTTTGAAGGTTCACCGCGACAAAGCCATTAAGACGGTTCAGACGCTATTCTTGTACCACATTGCGAGGACTCGCCAAAAAGGTATCACGCCGGAAGAGATCGCCAACTCGGTGTTGATCGAGCGAGACGAAGCCGAGAACCCGGATGAGAATATCCAGCATTACGAGACCATTGCCGACAACCTGAGGAGAGAACTGCCTCAGATCGTGCGAAGTTTCGACGACGACAAGCGACCGCTCTACAGGTTCGAGCCGGTGATTCAGGGTATCAACCCGTCTGACGAGTTCGAGAAAGCTCGTGATGAGGCCGAGGCAAACGAGCTTATGCAGCAGCAAGCCTGGCAGTATCTGTTGGCGCTCGACGAGTGGCCGATTCGGACTCGCCAAATGACCATCGATCTCTCGAACGGCGTCAAATCCATCTTCCGTGACATCGCCACCTTCGGCGTGCAGTGGAAGGATAAGTCTAAGTCTGGGAGCGGCCCGCAGAGTGTCGACATTATCTGGCAAGGACGGCAGGTGCAGGGTCGCGTCGAGATGCGTAATCTAACGAGCCACTCGACCGAGAATCTGCCTTTGCCTTCCATCGACACCGATCAAACCGATCAAGATTTCGCAATTTTCGTGGCCGACAAGCCCGTTCCGGCGGATGTGACCGCCAAGCTCTTGGCCCAGCGCAAAGACCCTCGGATTATCATCTGGACGCCAGCAGACCTCACCGCCGATGAGCGTGACCGCCTGATCGATTTTGCGGCGTATCGCAACCTGATCTCCAGGTGGCAAGGCAAAGATTCCGAAGACGCGGCTAGCGTAATCAACTGGGTTGCCGAAGCTCTGCGAACAGGTCTCGGCAAGATCGCCAAGATCGTCGATAACAGCTACGCCAGAGGAAGAATGGATGCGCCGAACAACTCCCAGATGGAGTTGCACGTGGCCGGTGAGTTACCTGCCATCTTGACCCCGATCGTGAGCCGCGTCCTCAGCGCCACCTACGAATCCCGCGACATCGAGTTCGATTACCCGTTCGTCTTCAAAAAAGAGGAAGGGGTGAAGGTGATCAACGGCATCGTAAAAACTGGCAGTATCCTCAAGAGGGCGAAGCCCGACCAGAGTGTCAGCGCCGCGCAGAACTTCGGTTTCGCGTTGAAGATCACGAAAAAGAGCGCCGAGCGGGAACTCGACGTTTCGGACAATCACTATGTCAGCGACATGTGGAGCTTCATCGACGACAAGCTGGGCGCTGATTCCTCTCCCATGAAAGTCGACACGCTTTACAAGAATTTCATGGGAATAGGTGGACCAAAGGATTACGGTCTGACACGAAGGATCGTCCAGATTTACCTCCTGTGCCTGGCACGTCAAGGGAAGGTTCGCGTTGCGTTGGGCGCGAAATCCGGTTTGCCTATCTCAGTCATCGACTATTCGAACATTGCCGACATCGACTTCTCCACCAAGGTGCTCGATGCCCTAACCGAGGTCCAGAAGCTGGCCAAGCCGGAGAACTGGGAAGTGCTGCGGCCCTACGCGGAGAAGCTACTCGACGAGCCGATTCCCTCGACGCACGACGACGCGGCGATAACGGTTTGTCGAACGAAGTTGCGCCAATTCTTTGAGAACGAGCGCGAGGAATCGCTGCTCGCGCTGACTAGAGCCGCGCACCTGTTCGCATACTTGAGGACGCCCAATCCATACGAAAAGGAACTGCAACAGGTTGCCAAGCTATTTGCAAAAGACATAACGAGTGGTGACGATATCCAACTGGTGTTGCACGGGCTGAAGGAAGCGTTTGGCTATCAAGCCTTTGACACCGATGCGGCCTCTCAATCAGAGGTGGACGACTTGGCGAACCGCTTCAAGGACTACCGCAACGTAAAGGGTTTCCTCGCCTATGAAACGGACATCAGGGCTGCCCGTGCCTACTGTAGGCACTGCCTACCTGATGATGATAAGCAACTTGACGCGATTCGTCGTTTGTCGTCGGGCATTGCCGAGAAGCTTGCTGATATTCGGCGGTACATCGACTCCGACGTCGCACTAAGAACGGAGCTCGTCGGCCACGTGCCTCCGGCGGCCGGGGAAGCTGGGACCATCGGTGAGCTGATACAGGAGTACACCTCTCTCTACACAAAGACGCACGACGCTGTGATGGAGTGGGTAGACAAGGAGGGTGGGAAGATACGCGATATCCTGCGCGGCGACGAATTCGCAGCGTTGCGCGTTCTGGAAGGGATAACTGTGCTGCAGCCGCCGGTTTCACAGTCCCTGGAGAAGAGTTTCGCGCAACTGCTGGCAAAGATCTTCACCTGCACGAATGTTTCGCCAATCTCAATTCGAGAACAGTTAAGGACTGTACCAATTCACGAGTGTGGGCTAACTTTCGCCGGCGCGTTCCAGCATATTGCCGATGCAGAAAGCCTGGCTGGAGAGGCTCGCTCACTGTTCGACCAGGCTGTAGACCAAAAGATGGAGGTATTCCTTAATCCAGCCGTCCGCGAGCGACTCGCGCAAGGCAAACCAGAGCCCGTTATCGCTGCTCTTCTGAAATGCGAAAGTGTGGACCATGTGCGCGCTCTGCTATTGAAAGCCTGCCTGGAGGCGCCTGAGGTCGTCGCAACCATCAACCGCTATCTCAAGAAGATAGTGGTCAAACAGGTGAAGATTGCCAGTTTCAAGCCCAGTCTCGGCACCGTGGAGCGGAGCCAGATCCAGCAGCTCGGCCACGAGTTCCGCAAGTACCTGGAGGAACAAATGGCCAGCATCGAAGGTGATGGCGATACCCTGGCGATGCTGCAGATCGGGTGAGGGGGACCCTCGGGGATGATCACTTTGAGAGATTGGCTACTTTCCAGATTGGAAGCTGTGAAAGAAATGCCCAATATCGTCGTGAGGGATCAACTGCTTCTCCTGCCTAGTCCTGAGGCAGACAGCGCCATTGATGCCTTCGCACGAAAAAATGGCTTCACCGTCATCGTTGCCGCCACCAACCTGGTCTTTCGCGATCTATACGAGCGCGCCATCGCTGAACCCGAGACCAAAGTTCTTCTGATCGATCGCACGCCAGCCAGGAGGCGAACCGCAACGCTACCGGCATCGGCGCCACCCCTTTTTTATCCCGACCTGCTCGCCAGGACGCCGAAGGATGCCAGAGTCGCCTTGGACTTGCGCCAGTTTCTGGTCGAGGTTACCGGCGATCCTAACTGGCCCTTGGATACGAATGATCCGCGATGCGCAAGGTTCATCTCACGCAGCTTGCCTGGAGTTCTTGTTGCCCACACGAAGTTGCGCAACGCGAGCAAGGATCGTTTCACCGACCACGATCTGCAGACCATCGTCGCCCACGCCGCTCTAGGCGTTCCGGAATCGGCGTTCAAGAAGTTGGAGGCCGAGGACTACTGGCGAATCGGGCTGCTCAGCCACGAGGCGCTGGCGGAGCTTGAATCGTTGCTGCCCGACGTTACCAACCCGATCAAAGATGCGTTGATCAAGGCTCCTCCGCCATTCTGCTGGTTGGCGAATCACGATCCGGAAACGGTCGTTCGCGCCTGTTACCTTGCGGCGATCCTGGAGCAACATCTGGGAAACTGGGCGCTTCTTCTGGCCAACGTGGATCCTTCCTTAGTGCAATTCACAGGCATTGAGGCCAACGTGTTGCGAGAGGCAGCTGCCAAGCTGGTAGAAAAGGACCCTGTTCAGGCGGAACGCGACATCCAGGCATTGGAATATGGCCTGGACAAGGATGCGTTGCGCCTTTTGCTTATCGATCAGATGAAGCTGAGCAATCATTCGGGGTTCGTAGTAGCGATCCAGCGAGAGCACTATTCGACGTTGGTGCGATCTCTTGCTTTGCTCCTCGCCCTCGATAACAGCCTAGCGATGCAGCCTGCGTGGCCGGAGCACAATGAGCTGGCGAGCTTGTTCGACGGAGCCCCCGTCGCTTCCGGCGCACTTGTCGATCAACGCACCTCCCAAGTCTGGTCAAACCTGAAAGAGGCGTACAGGCTATCAATCGAGATCAAACCGTTGCGTGACGCTCTTGCCGATACAATTAAGCGGTTGAAGGTAACCAAGACCGATATCGATTTCAAGTTCTTCAGGTTAGCCTGGAACGACAAGAGGATCAATCGTCTGGAATACTTCCTGTCGGCGCTAGAACGATTGGTCAACAGCGGCGAGCTTCTCCCGCGGGCTGACGACGAATTGCCATCGCTTTTCGTCAACGCGGTGGGGCGCATTCGCAGACGACTTAGAGATATCACCGCCGAAGTAGATGCGCAGTTGGACGAGCTGAATCGGCACTTCCAGGAAGTCGTCGCCATCCAGTATCCGAGCTGGGTAGCAGAAGATAGCGAGGTCAGGCTGACGAGCCAGTTCATCCGGCGTTGCCTCAAAGCGCACTGGGATCCCGAGAAGGAGAAGGCCGTGGTCCTGATCTTCGATGGCCTGCGCTACGATATCTGGGACGAACTGCTGAAGCCGATACTGTTGGACCGCCTCGAGATCGTCGAGGACTTGCCGGCCAGCTCTCTTCTTCCAACCGAGACCCACATCACGCGCAAAGCCATCTCCGCTGGCACTTATCCAGATGAATTCGACACTGGGGCCGGCGAAGATAAGTTGCTTGAGACTGCTCTGGTGCGTGAACTCAACTACTCGCGCGATGTGGAGGTGCTGAGTCCACCTGCCGCGGGCACCGGCGAGACCGTGCGCTACCGCGCGGGCAACCTCGACGTGTACATCTTTGAGCTCTGCGATACTGAGTTGCACAGGGTCAGGATGAGGAGGCTACCGGATGGCCGGGAAGTGCCGTCACGGCCGCTGGCCTTCATCTACCAGCAGCATTTGAAGAACATCATCGATACAGAAGTGACGGCTATCATACGGGCATTAACTCCAGAAACGAAGGTATTTGTGACCGCCGATCATGGCTTCGGCCGGGTTGGCCGTCAGCCGCTCTGGTTCGATGATGCTGATTTGAATGATCCCGCGGATTGCACGTATCTGAACTGCCGGCTGCGCTACCCTATCCACCAGGCCAACCTGCCCCAAAAGGTGCGCGACAACATCATCGCCTTCACGCCACAGCAATTGCGTATGCGTCAAAAGGAAAGCCTTGCCAGCGCCAAGACCGCGAAATCTGGTACTATGGCTCACAAAGAGTACGGAGCGATAGTGTTCCCCAGAGTGGGCTATTCGTTCAAGCGTTCGGGGTCGCCATACAATCCCGATGCGTACTCCCACGGCGGAATCTCGATCCAGGAGATGATGATCCCGATGGTGGTTCTGCGGGTCAAATCCCGCGAGGAGGGGTCGCTGGTGTTCGAGCCAATCATCGGCCCCAAAGAAGTAGTCGAAGGGGAGGAATTGGACTTCCGGCTTCGATTCAAGCGAACGCCACAAAGCGGCGCCGTTCCGGACGACGTAAAGGTTGAGATCGAAGGGACCTACAGCCGCGAGGCCGATCATCTTACCTTTCAGCGACGGGTCGTATTTGTCCCGGCCAGCGGAACAGAGGTTCCATATCGCTTCCGTCCCGATCCCTCTGACATTACTATTGACGAGCGCCGCCAGGGGGCCATGGAGCGGACGCTGACCATTACAGCTACCTATCGGGAAGGCGCACGAACAATTCGTAAAGTGCAGACGCACCGGTTCACCTTGCGACTGAACTCGGAGAAAGTAATCCGTCGGGTCGGCAATCTGGGCAACATACTTGGATTGACGCCGAAGAATATGAGGTAAAGAAATGGCTAAGAAGGCAGAAAATCATCTGCAAACTACCTTCATTGTGAGCAAGGCAGCTAGAATGCCTGATGGATGCTACTTTGGAGACGCGCCTAATCCCAATCTGGGACCTTTTGTTGAGGTATATCTCAACGAACACAGGCAAAACCAGCAAGGTGATGATTACAATTACGACGTCCTTGCCTTTGATGAGCCATTGACGGTAGGCAACCGCCGGGATGCAATCAACGATTTACACATATATTGGTCGAAAAAGCCTTATCAGGCTATTCGTAAATACGTCCGCCACTATACTAGGCCCGGTGATTTGGTGTTGGATCCCTTCTGTGGCTCCGGAACTACAGCTTTGGCAGCGCTTTTGGAAGGTCGTCAGGCTATTGCGATCGACCGTAGCCCTGCTGCTACGTTCATTACAAAGAACTACTGCACGCCAGTTGATGCAGAAGAACTGCGCGTGGTTTTCAAAGAGCTGGAGGATAAAGTCAAATCGGAAATCGATTGGCTTTATGAGACCCGCTGTGACCGCTGTGGCAGTAAGGCTACGACTGCCTACACGGTTTATTCCCAGGTTTTTCAATGTCCTCGCTGCATGACCAAGGTGCCGCTTTTCGACTGTGTTGAGGTCTTGGAGTTGACGAAGGATAATAAGCCGCAGAATATTAACGTCTGTCCGCATTGCTACAGCAAAGGACACAAAGAACCTATCACCGCAAGGCATCCCAAGCTTGGTTCACAGCCAGTCCTCGTTTCCTATGTTTGCCAAAACAACTGCAAACCAGTCCGTGGTCAACGGCGTTATAACGATGAAGATGCAAATAAGCGAGGGTACTTCGAGCGATACGACTTGAACAAGCTTTCGGAGATCGAAGCGAAGGATATCCCTCACTGGTATCCTACAGTCAGAATGCTTAATGCGCCTGAAGACCAAGTAAGATGGGGCATGCTATGGCGCCCGTATCTTGAAGGGATAACCAGAGTTGACCAGTTCTTCACCAAGCGGAATCTCTGGGGCCTATCCTTGTTGCTGGAGGCTATTAAGACCCTGCCTAACAATGCAGCGCCATTCCTTTTTGCTTTTTCCGGGGCGCTTTATAATGCCTCGCGTATGTATCAGCAGCGCCATGCGGGAGGGGGGCCGGCCAAAGGCACGTACTACGTTCCGCCTATTTTCAGGGAGGTAGCCGTGCAGACCTTGCTATCAGAAAAGGTTAGGAATTTGGAGCGGGCTACTAGGCTATGGAGCCCACAGCAGGAACCAGTGCCTGTTCTCATATCAACTCAGAGCGCTTCGTCCTACAACTCCATCCCTGAGGACAGTATTGACTACATCTTCACTGATCCGCCCTATTCTTGGAAGGTGCAATACGGAGAGTCCAATTTCTTGTGGGAGGCATGGCTGGGGTTCGATACTCGTTGGCTAGACGATGAGGTTATAGTGAACGAGTATCGTGGCAAGAGTGAAAACGATTGGATGATCATGATGAAGCAAGCAATGTCCGAGTGCTACCGAGTTCTCAAACCTGGCCATTGGCTTTCGCTTTGCTATCACGATACCTCAGAAGGAACTTGGGCATTTGTCCAAGATATCATGGCTGAAGTTGGCTTTCTGTCGGACCGGTCAAATACGGCGGTCTTTATCGAAACTGGACAAAAGGCTTGGAAACAAATCGTTGCTGATAAGGTTAATAAACGAGATTTGGTCATAAGCTTTCGTAAACCCAAGCGAGGGGAAACCATGTCGGAAATCGTTGTAGCGACTAACGAGGATCAGCCGACATTTAGTGAGGAAGTGCGCGCAAACATCCGTGACTACCTTACTGCGCATCCAGGAGCTACCAAAGATCGAATATATGACGAAGTCGTTAGCCGTTTGGTCCGTGCAGGCCGCATGGAGGCTCACAACTTTGAGGAGTTGCTGCGTCAGGTTGCCGAAGAGATTCGTGAGCCGGTTCGAAGGGATCTATTCGAGAACGAACCGCCGAATCTTTTCGGGACTCACGAAGTTGGAAAATGGTATCTCAAAATGACCGAGATTGAGGTTATGGATGTTGCTGAGTCGGCCAAAGAGGACCTTGCAGCAAGAAGCGTCGGTGAATTCGTTGCAAAGTGGTTGAAGAACCATCGTGAAGATGGAGGCGTCCACTATTCGGATATTTTCGAGTATTACATCTATGCGATCAAAGACAAGCCCCGCCGCCATCTTCAAGATTGGTTGCTGGATTATTTCTATAAGACACCGGATGGAACTTATCGTCCCGCTAAGGATGACGAGGAGGCTGAAGAGAAGTCTCGCGCGAGGGCTAGTGGAACAAACCGCAGGATAAAGCACTATATTGGCTATCTTCAGCAGGGAGTGGCGGTGCCGGAAAAAGAGCTTCCAAGCGACGCCACGTTGGCCGAATGGATTCGCAACTGCAAGAGATCTGGGCTTTACGAACAGGGCAAGCTTCTGTACGAGAGAGGCGGGTTGAATCTCGATAGTCTTTCTGAGGAAGCACAGGTTAACGTGGAAGAGGATTACGAAACCTGCGTGCGGATGCTATCCCGCTCGAATGATGGCAAGCAAGTTAAGAAGGGCAATGAGCGAAAGGGCAGTCAGGCGAGGCTTTTTCAGTGAAACTGGTATTTTCAGCATTCGCTGAAAATGGCCTCGCCGATGAAAACTACTTGACAGGAGCTACTTTCATTGTTATAATGCTTTTCAGCACTTGCTGAAAATGGTGACTGCAATGAAAATCACTCAATTGGAACACGATATTGATAGGTTCGAGAAAGCTCTGCGAGGCTGCCTAGCAGAAGTCCCGTATATCCAGGCCATAGATACCGAACAAGAGTCGATGACCGCAAGAGGCCGCATCGATTTGTTGGTGAAGTTGAATTCGCCAGATCGTGAATGGATTCTTGCGGTTGAGGTGAAAACCAGCGGACAGCCACGATTAGCCAGAGAAGGAATAAACCAACTCTGGAGATATCGTGAAGCCCTACCGTATGATTATGCGGTGCTGGCCGCACCGTATATTTCGCCACGGACCGCGGAGATCTGTTCACATGAAGGCGTTGGATATGTGGACCTGGCAGGTAACTGCCGTTTGAGCTTTGGGCAGGTGTTTATTCAGAAAGAGGGCAGACCGAATCCCTTCGCCGAGAAGCGTGACCTACGTTCTCTTTATTCTCCCAAAGCAGAAAGAGTGCTGCGAGTCCTGCTGCTCAACCCCGCAATGAGACGGAAAATGGAAACTCTGGCGGAAGAAGCGGAAGTGAGTTTGGGACAAGCAGCCAACGTGAAAAAGCTGCTGGCCGACCGGGAATGGATTCGTGTTGACAAGGATGGCTTCTGGCTGAGCGAGCCAGAAGCATTGCTGGCCGAATGGTCGGAGAATTACAGCTTCCGGCGAAACCAGGTCAACGATTATTATTCCCTCCAGTCAATTGGAGAGATCGAATACGAACTGGCTAAGGTGTGCAGTCGAGAGAGTATCGACTACGCGCTGACCGGATTCTCTGGCGGCACGCGGATCGCGCCGTCGGTCCGCCATCAGCGTGCAATGGCATACGTGGACGAGATTGAACGTGTAGCCTCATTGCTTAACCTGAAAAGGGTTCCCAGCGGCGCCAACGTTACCCTGCTGGCACCATATGATGCAGGAGTGTTCAACGGGGCAAAAGAGTTTGATGGTACGCGTGTTGTCTCGCCAGTTCAGCTTTACCTTGATCTAAAGGGATTCCGCGGACGCGGTGCAGAGGCTGCCGAAGCCGTTTTGGAGGAGGTCATCAGGCCGCAGTGGCAATCGGGCGTACGGATTACTCAGAGGACCTAGTCGCCGCAGCGCGCTCGGTGCTGCTGGAAGTAACTCGCTTGTTAGGTGAGTATAGGGACGATATCGTCATCATCGGTGGCTGGGTGCCGGAGCTTCTCTTATCCGGAGGCCCAATGAAACACGTTGGTAGCACGGATGTCGATCTTGCTTTGAACCACCAGGCTCTGGCAGAGCCCAGATACAAGACCATCCTGGATCTTCTCCAAAGCAGGGGATACGCTCAATCATCCGAGCAACCTTTCATCTTCAAGCGAACTATACCATTGCCTGATCGGGCAATCACCGTACAAGTTGACTTGTTGGCGGGGGAATATGAGGGCACAGGCAGAAGCCGTCGCCACCAAAGGATCCAGGATGTCAAGGCTCGAAAGGTTCGTGGCTGCGACCTGGCCTTTGGGATGTCTACCGAAGTGACCATACATGGGATACTTCCCGGTGGCGCAGAGGATTCGGCCACCATCCGAGTCGCTTCGATCGTGCCCTTCATCGTAATGAAGGGGATGGCGATGCACGACCGTCTCAAGGAAAAGGACGCGTGGGACATCTACTTCTGTGTCACGAACTATCCTGAGGGCTTGGATGCCTTGGTCAAAGAATTCCAGCCACATATGGACAAAGGCCTGGTGCGTGAGGGGCTTGAGAAAATCGCTAGCAAGTTTGCATCTGTAAACCAAGTTGGGCCGACACACGTGGTTGATTTCGAAAAGGTGGATGATCGGGATGAACGGGCGAGAATCCAGCGGGACGCATTCGAGAAAGTGAACTATCTTCTGGGGAAATTGGGGATTGTCGGATGAATGTCAAGCTGAGAGACGTCTTCAGGGGTAAGGTTGTAAACAAGGCCCACACCATCAACACAGGCGTGGACGAGTTCCCGCGTTACGTGCTGGAGTACCTGATCGATAACTACTGCTCTGAGGAAACCTTTAACCAGGACATGGAGAAGGTCGTTCGTCGTTTGAAGGAAACATTCGTCTACGGCGCCGAAGCTGAGAAGATTCGCCATTACATCCGCGAGAATCGGCAACACTCGGTGATCGCCAACCTCGATGCGCGGCTGGTCGAGACGGAGGACAAGTATTGGGCGGCGATTTCGGCCATCAACGAGAACTTCGTGAACATCCCTGAGAGCATAGTATGCCAGTATCCAATGCTGCTTTCTGGCGGAATGTGGGGCACTATCGATCTTACCTACGACGAAACCGAGATCCACAATAAGAAGATACGTCCTTTCAAAGTCACGGCCTTCACCCCCTTCCAGGTCGCCGTCGTCAACCTGGACGAGTACATCGAGAAGCGCTCTGAGTTCAGCGGCGAGGAATGGGTCGACGTGCTGATCAACTCTTGCGGTCTCGATCCGGAAACGATGAACCGTCGTGAAAAGCTTCTCTACTTGTGCCGGTGCATCCCACTGGTCGAGACCAACGTCAATCTGATCGAGCTGGCGCCCCGGGAAACGGGCAAGACTTACCTGTATCGCAACATCTCCTACTATGCCCACGTGCTGTCCGGCGGCAAGGCTACGCCAGCGCAGCTTTTCATCAATCTGAACACCGGCAAGATCGGCGAGGTAGGCACGCGCGACGTCGTCGTTTTCGACGAGATCGCCAATACCGATTTCACCGATCCCAAGTCGCTGGTGAGCATAATGCAGGGCTACATGCAGGATGCGAAGTTCAGTCGAGGGAAGAAGGAACTGCTCGCCTTTGCCAGCCTGGTGTTCGTGGGCAACCTAGACGTGCAGGGCAGGCTGCCGCACGAGAAATACTATCATCTATTTGAGCCGCTGCCGGACTTCATGCAGGTTATCGCGTTTCTGGATCGTGTTCATGGGTATCTCCCTGGGTGGGAGATTCCAAAGCTTACGCCAGACAGTTATTCCAAGGATTACGGATTTATCACCGACTATTTCTGCGAGATCATGCACGAGTTGCGCCGAATCGACGTGCTCGGTGCCGTTCGATCTCGCTTTGAGCTGATAGACGGGGCGAAAGCTGCCCAAGGGCTTTCCGGACGCGACCAGCGTGCCGTCATGAAGACCGCCTCAGGCATGATCAAACTCCTGCACCCTGATGGAAAGAACACCGACGATGAGCTGGCGGAGGTTCTTGAGCTCGCCTGCGAGCTTCGCCAACGAGTTCGTGAACAGCTCCACCTGATGGCACCCGGCGAATATGATCGCGTGAGGCTGGGAGCGAGACTGTTACCATCGAGAAAAGAGATCGTGCCTACACTGCCGGATGCCGACAGGGTACAAAAAGTGTCTCTGCCGGCCGAGCCTTCAGTGGGCGAAGTCATCGGCCTAGCCGTAGCCGGCGATCACGGTTGCATTCTTCACTTCGAAATGCAGGCGACGAAAGGAAGTGGCCGCATAGTGCCATTGGGCTCAATTCAGCGCGTGATGCGTGAGAGCATCGAGACCGCGGCTCAGTACATAAAGGCGAAAAACAAAGACCTCGGAATTGATGCTGAGTGGCGCCAGAACCTCGACGTGGCCGTACTTGCTACCTTCATGGGAGTGCCCAAAGAGGGCCCATCCGCTGGCGTCACCATCGTGACCGGCATCGTTTCCGCCCTAAAAGGCTTGCCCGTGCGCAACGACGTGGCTATGACCGGCGAGATCACCATTATGGGCAAAGTCCTCCCCGTCGGCGGCGTTCAGCAGAAGGTGCGCGCCGCTTTCGATGCCGGGGTCAAGGAAGTAATACTGCCCGCCGACAACCTCATTGAAGCGCAAGGCTTGCCCAAGTATATTCTCGACGCCATCAAACTGACGCCGGTGCAGAGCATTGATGTGGTGCTGAAGCAGGCGCTGGTTGAATAAGCAGCACCTACAAGTTTCTAACATCTGGCCGCTATCTCTTCCGCTCTCAACGAGTCGTTGGGCAAGAATTCGCCGGAAACGGCCGATCCTCACAAACGAGTGTGAGCTACGCCTCGCGGCCGAACTGGGCCTTGCCTTGATCGTAGAGGTCGCCGCCGTAGATGTCGTTGACGACGATGACGGGGAAGTTCTCGACTTCCAGTCGAAGCACGGCCTCGGCGCCAAGCTCCTCGTAAGCGACGGTATCGCTCTTCTTGATCGCCTTGGCGATGAGGGCACCGGCACCGCCGATGGCGGCCAGATAGACGGCCTTGTATTTACGCATCGCCTCTTTGACGGCGGCGGCCCGACTCCCCTTGCCGATCATCCCCTTCAGGCCCTCTGCCATCAGACGAGCGGCATAGGGATCCATTCTCCCACTGGTCGTGGGACCGGCCGAGCCGATGACCTGACCAGGCTTGGCCGGGGATGGCCCCATATAGTAGACGATCTGGCCTCTCAGATCAAAGGGCGGTTGCTCGCCCCTTTCGAGCGCTTCCACTATCAGCTTGTGCGCGGCATCACGCGCCACGTAGATCACGCCGTTTATGGTCACGCGGTCGCCGGCCTTGAGCTTTGCGACGATATCGTCAGTTAACGGTGCCTCTATGTTCATAAGATCGCCTCCTTGTGCCGGGCGGCGTGGCATTGCAGGTTTACGGCCACGGGGAGGCTGGCGATGTGCGCCGGGAAGGACTCGACGTGCACGGCCAGCGCCGTAATGGTGCCCCCGAATCCTTGCGGGCCGATGCCCAGGGCGTTGACGCGCCGCAGTATCTCACGCTCGATCTCGGCCATTTTGCTGTCCGGATTGGGCTCTCCAACCTTTCTCAACAGCGACCGCTTGGCCAGAAGCATCGCTCGGTCCGACGTGCCGCCGATGCCGACGCCGACGACGAGGGGCGGACACGGATTGGAGCCGGCTTTATCGACCGTGCGCACGACGAAATCGATGACCCCTGCCTCACCTTGAGCCGGCGTAAGCATTCCCAGCGCGCTCATGTTTTCGCTGCCGCCGCCTTTGGGCACTACGACGATGCGCAAACGCTCGCCCGCAACCACATCGGTGTAGATGACAGCAGGTGTGTTGTCCTTCGTGTTAGCTCGCTCGAAAACGGGCGGGTTGACCGCCGACTTGCGCAGGTAGCCGTCGATGTAGCCCCGGCGCACTCCTTCGTTGACGGCGGCGTTAAGGTCGCCGCCCACGACGTGGACGTCCTGGCCCAACTCGAGGAACACGACCGCCAGGCCACAGTCCTGACAAATGGGGACCTGCTCGGACGCGGCGATTTGCGCGTTGTCCAGAAGCTGCTGAAGGACGCTCTTGCCGACGGGCGATTCCTCGGCGTCCAACGAATGCCGCAAAGAATCCAGCACGTCTGCCGGCAGGAAGTAGTTCGCTTCCGTGCACAGGCGGGAAACGGTTTGCGCTATGTCGCTCGCGTTGATCTCTCTCATAATCACCTCATAAGCCTAGCTCGGGCACAGGCGGGATGTAGCCGTCTTTCATCATACTTGCCGTCAAGTCGAGAGCCCTCCTGATGATCCGCGACGACTGCTCGTACAGTTGCTGGCGTGTCATGGTGAGACGTGCGATGCCCTGCTCGATGGCCGTCATGCCGACCGCGGTGGCGACGCGCGGGAACACCTCCCAGTCCTCCATAGTGGGAGCGATGGAATCGTCGCTCAGCCCTCGCTCCTCGGCGCATTTGGCAAGCTCTCTGGCGGCGGCGAAGCACATCTCGTCGGTGATGGTCCTGGCACGCACGTCGAGGGTGCCGCGGAAGATGGCTGGGAATCCCAGGGAGTTGTTGAGCTGGTTGGGGAAGTCAGAGCGTCCGGTGCAGACGATTCTCACCCCGGCCTGCTTAGCCTCCCAGGGCCAGATCTCGGGAACGGGGTTGGCACAGCAGAAGAGGATGGCATCCTTGGCCATGCTGGCGGCCCATTGCTGCTTGATCACCCCTGGCCCCGAGCGCGAGAGAGCGATGGTGACGTCGGCGCCCCGCATCGCCTCCCCGCCGTCTCCTGTACGTCTTTCGACGTTGGTTATCCGGCAGAGCCGCCACTTGTCGACGTATTGATCCTGCGCCGCCTCGACATCGTGGCGGCCGGGGTGCAGGATACCCTGGCTATCCACCACGATGGTGCTGTCCGGCTGAACGCCGGCGGCGAAGAGCAGGCGAATGGCAGCGATATTAGCGGCGCCAGCGCCGATCACGGTCAACTTGACCCGATCGATGGACTTGTCCACGAGCTTGAGCGCGTTAAAGAGACCCGCCAGAATGACCGTGGCCGTGCCCTGCTGGTCGTCGTGCCAGACCGGTATCTCCATCTTGGCACGCAGCTCGTCGAGGATGGCGAAGCATTTGGGCTGGGCGATGTCTTCGAGGTTGATGCCGCCAAACGAGGGCTGCAGCCATCTCACGGCAGAGACGATCTCCTGGGGGTCCTTCGTATCCAGACAGATGGGCACCGCGTCGACGCCGCCGAGGTATTTGAAGAGCAGCGCCTTGCCCTCCATCACCGGCAGGCCGGCCTCGGGGCCGATGTTGCCCAGGCCGAGCACCCTGGTACCATCTGACACCACGGCGACAGTGTTCCACTTGTTGGTGTGGTCGTAGACCGCGTCCTTATTGGCCTTAATTGCCCGGCAGGGCTCGGCGACGCCGGGGGTGTACCAGATGCTGAAATCGTCCAGGCTCCGAACGGCGCACTTGGGCACGACCTCGATCTTGCCCCTGTAGAAAGGATGCAGGCGTAAAGCGATCTCACCCGGTTTGCGCGCCTTGGCAATGAGTTCTTCTTCGGACTCCATGCAATTCCTCCTTGAATACATGACGAGCTATCAGCACTCAGCGATGACGTTACGGTTATTCTATCACCATTGGCCGAACGAGGGAAGTAGGACGGACACGTAGCCGTCCTGGGCAGAGCAGGACGCGCGCCCTTGCTGTGCCAGGGCAGTGCGAAGGCGGCCTCGCCACGGCGTGAGCTCACCATGGTTTAGACGGTCTCGGCACTCGAACAGTCATGCGCCCTATTAGGCGGACAGCTACAGGTGTTGTAGCCCCCGGGGGCCAACAACACTTGTAGCCGCAGGCTTTAGCCTGCGCAGGTGGGGCGGGGAGGGGCTGGCTTCCCTCTGCGCTCCTGCGGTTGACGTATCCTCGTGTTAGCGCTTGGCCTCGGCGGAAGCAGCGACGATGCGGACGAACTCGTCGGCCTTGAGACTGGCACCCCCCACAAGGGCGCCGTCGATCTCCGGCTGAGAAATGAACTCGGCGATGTTGGCGGCGGTGACGCTGCCGCCGTACTGGATGCGGACGGCCTGGGCGGCGCCACGGCCGTACAGTTCTTCCAGGGTGCTTCGGATCAGTCCGATGACCTGGTTCGCGCCGGGGCCGGTTGCCGGCTTGCCGGTGCCGATGGCCCAGATGGGCTCGTAGGCGACGACGACATTGGCCAGGGACGGAACACCCGCGAAGGCGGTCCGAATCTGGCGTGTGACCACATCGGCGGTCTGGCCCGCCTCGTTTTGCGCCAGGTTTTCGCCCACGCACACGATGGGCAAGAGCCCGTGTTTCAGGGCGGCGAGGATCTTCTTGTTAACGATCTCGTCGGTCTCGGCGAAATACTGGCGGCGCTCGGAGTGGCCCAGGATCACATACTTGCAGAGAGGCGCGAGCATCGCCGGCGAGACCTCGCCGGTGAAGGCGCCCTTGTCCTCGAAGTACATGTTCTGCGCGCCGATCTCGACCGAGGTGCCGGCCAGCAGGTCGCGGACCGCCGCCAGCGAAACGAACGGCGGACACACGATTTTCTCGGCCCCGGCGGTCTGCTCGAGTCTGTCCCTCATAGAGTCAACGAGGGCGACCGCCACTGGCACAGTGGTGTTCATTTTCCAGTTACCGGCGATGATGGGAGTGCGCATATGAGATACCTCCGTGTATTGGGATTCAGCCTGTTCCGGCCCTCACCCTAACCCTCTACCAGAGGGAGAGGGGACAGGCCCGCGGGCGTCTTCCTGATCTATTCGCAGATTTGATTCAGCCAACCAAACGTCAGGTCGCACGCGCCTACGCACCGAACTTGGCGAGTTTCAGGGCGTTGGCGAGGGCGAGGGGCATTATCTGGATGGCATGGAAGGTGCCGAGGGCGCCCCTGGCGCAGCCGCGCTCGGAGAACTCGGCCACGGTGTCGGCCCGGCAGTAGCGTGAATACAGCAACACAGGGACCGGGTGCCAACTGTGGCCCTTCAGCACCGATGGCGTGGAGTGGTCACCGGTGACCACCACTACGTCCGGGCCGAGGTCCAGCAAATCCGGCAGGTGGCGGTCGACCTCCTCGATCTCGCGCACCTTGCGATCGAAATCGCCGTCCTCTCCGGCGCTGTCTGTCTTCTTGAAATGTACGTAGCAGAAGTCGTAGCGGGCGAAGTTTTCGGCGAGGGTCTTGATCTCGTCGGCAAAGGTTTCGCCGGTCTTGAGCGCCTCCATGCCCACGAGCTTGGCCAGCCCCCGGTACATCGGGTAGCTGGCGATGGCGGCGGCGCGGAGGCCGTAGAGCTGGTCGACCGTAGGAATCTTGGGATGCCTGGCGAAGCCGCGCAGCAACACCGTGTTGGCGGGACGGTGACCGTGCAGAACCTTTTCGGCTTCGGCGACGAAGGCGTTGGCGATGTCGGCCGCGGGCTGGGCGGCTGGATCGAGGGCATGCACAGGGCGAGCCGGCACACCCTCGCGACCGGGATCGGTCTCACCCAATCTGTCGGACAGACCCTCGCCCCGCAGCACGAGCACGAAGCGATGCTCTTTGACCGGCTCGACGAAGACCTGCACGCCGGGCAGCCTGATATCGTTCAGGAGACGGCACAGCTCCGACGATTTCTTCGTCTCGATTCTACCCGCGCGCCTATCGACGATCTGCCTCGCGTCGTTTTTGGTGGCGAAGTTGCCCCTAGCGGCCACGTCAGTGGGTTTCAGGTCGAAATCGATGCCCAGCGCCTCCAGGACGCCGCGGCCGATCTCGAATTTCAGCGGATCGTAGCCGAACAGGCCCAGGTGGCCCGGACCGCTGCCAGGAGTGATGCCCGATCCAACCGGCTCCTGTAGACCACAGATTGATCTGGCGGCCAGGGCGTCCAGGTTCGGCGTGCGAGCGGTCTCCAACTCCGTCAGTCCGCCCACTTCCCGCGGGAGGCCGCCAAGGCCGTCCATCACCAGCAGGAGGATTTTGGCCGGGCTAGGTATCGCCAACTCTTTCAGAGAGTCAAGCTCCATTGGCCAGGGACCCCTTTCTCTAGTGCGCGCACAGTGAGCATCGTCGAGGATGACGTCATTAGCCTGCAGCGAAGGGGCAACCACGCAGGGTTGCCCCTACCAGGCACAGGGCAACGACGCATTTCCGTGTTGGTCTATCTACGTTGTAGCACGGCCACGCCGGGCAGCGCGATGCCTTCCAAGAACTCCAGCGAGGCGCCCCCGCCGGTGGAGACGTGGGTTATCTTGTCGGCAAAGCCCATCTGCTGCACCGCCGCCACCGACTCACCCCCGCCGACGATGGTGACGGCCTTGCTACGAGCCAGGGCGGCGGCGATCGCTCTGGTGCCATCAGCGAACTGGGGTATCTCGAAAACGCCCATGGGGCCATTCCAGACAATGGTCTCGGCCCGCGCGACATAGCCCTCGTACTTTTCGATGCTCCTGGGGCCGATGTCGACGATGATCGAGTCCGGGGCCACGCCGTCGACGTCGACCAGCTTGGACATGGCCGACTCGTCGAGCCGGTCGGCCACGACCATGTCGATCGGCAGTACCACCTTTTCATCGCCACGGAGCATCAGGTCCCTGGCAAGGTCCAGATGCTGGTCCTCCACGAGAGACTTGCCCACCTCGTAGCCCTCGGCCTTGAGGAAGGTGTTGGCCATCCCGCCGCCGATGAGCAGGTAGTCGACCTTGTCCAGCAGGTTGGTGAGCACGCCGATCTTGGAGGAAACCTTGGCGCCGCCGATGATGGCGATGAACGGTCGGGCCGGCTGTTCCAGCGCCCGGCCCATGACGGTGACCTCTTTCTCCATCAGAAAGCCGGCGACCGCCGGTAGGAACGCGGCCACGCCGACGGTGGAGGCGTGCGCGCGATGGGCCGTGCCGAAGGCATCGTCGACGTAGACGTCGCCGAGCGACGCCAGCTTGCGCGCGAACTCAGGATCGTTACCCTCTTCATCGAGATGGAAGCGCAGGTTCTCTAGAAGCATGATGTCCCCCGGCTTCATCCGGCTGACCGCCGCCTCGGCCTCGGCGCCGACGCAATCCGGCGCCGTCTGCACGGGCCGGTTGAGCAAATGCGAAAGGCGTTTGGCCACGGGGGCCAGCCGGAGTTTCTCGACCACCTTGCCGTCGGGTCGCCCCAGGTGGGACATCAGAATTACCTTTGCGTTGTGATCGATCAGGTACTGGATGGTCGGCAACGAGGCCGTGATGCGCGTGTCGTCGGTGATATTGGCCATCTTATCGAGAGGAACGTTGAAATCGACGCGGACCAGGGCTCTCTCGCCCGACACGTCGATGTCGCGGAGGGTTTTTATGTTAAGTACCGATTGATTGTCCATCGGGTCACCTTAGAGGCCGCGGCGGGCCATATAGTTGACGAGGTCGGCGACGCGGACGCTGAAGCCCCACTCATTGTCGTACCAGGAGACGACTTTGACCAGGTTGCCCCCGATGGACATAGTGGACAGGGCGTCGATAATAGAAGAGTGGGGATTGCCCTTGAAGTCCGACGATACCAGGGGCTCCTCGGTGTAGGCAAGGATACCCTTCAGCGGGCCTTCGGCGGCGGCCTTCAGGGCAGCATTGACCTGCTCCACCGTGGCGTTCCGCTGTAATTCGGCGACGAAATCCACGACGGAGACGGTCGACGTGGGAACGCGCAGGGAGAAGCCGTGGAACTTGCCCTGGAGCTCGGGAAGGACGAGGGCGACGGCTTTGGCCGCGCCGGTGGTGGTCGGGATGATATTTATCGCGGCAGCGCGCGCGCGTCGAAGGTCCGGGTGGACCTGGTCGAGGATTCTCTGGTCGTTGGTATACGAGTGAACGGTCGTCATCAAGCCCTTGACGATGCCGAAGCTATCGGAGACGACCTTCACGGCGGGAGCGAGGCAGTTGGTGGTGCACGAGGCGTTGGAAATGATGCGGTGGCGAGCGGGATCGTACTTGCCCTCGTTGACGCCCATGACGACCGTGAGGTCCTCACCTTTGGCCGGGGCGGAGATGATGACCTTCTTGGCGCCTGCGTTCAGGTGGGCGGCGGCCTTGTCCGCGTCGGTGAAGAAACCGGTGGACTCGACGACGATGTCGACGCCAAGCAGCCCCCACGGTAGCTTGCCGGGGTCCCGCTCGGCAAGGACTTTCACGGGCTTGTCGTCGACGACGATGGAATCCGCGGTGGAACCGACCTTGCCGGGATAGACGCCGTAGTTGGAATCGTACTTGAAAAGGTGCGCATTGGTCTTGGTATCCGCCAGGTCGTTGACGGCGACGACGTCGATGTCGTTGGGGTAGTAGTCACGCATGGCCTTCAGGACCTGTCGTCCGATTCTGCCGAAGCCATTGATGCCGACTTTGATCGCCATAAGAGTTCCTCCTTTGCTGCTAATGAAAAGTATTTTATGTCAACGGCCCTATTCCTGCGCGGTAGGGCGCTTGAGGTTGAAAAAAGCCCCTTTGCCGGCGTATTGAGCGGTGGGACCGAGCTCTTCCTCGATGCGCAACAGCTCGTTGTATTTGGCGAGGCGCTCGCCGCGCGAGGGGGCGCCCGCCTTGATCTGGCCCGTGTTGAGGCCGACGGCGATGTGAGCGATGGTCGTGTCCTCGGTCTCGCCGGAGCGATGGGACACTACGGCCGTCAGCGACGCCCGGGCGGCCATCTGTATCGCGTCCAGGGTCTCCGACAAAGTGCCGATCTGGTTGACCTTGATCAGGATCGAGTTGGCCGACTTTTCCTTGATGCCCCGACCCAGCCTGTCGACGTTGGTGACGAAGAGGTCGTCGCCCACGATCTGGACCCTGTCGCCCAGGCGGGCGGTGAGCTCGCGCCAGCCCTCCCAGTCATCCTCGGCCAGGCCGTCCTCGATCGAGATAATCGGATACTTCTCGACCCACTTGGCGTAGAACTCGACCATCTGGCTGGACGAAAGCTTGATGCCCTCGCGCGCCAGGACGTACTTGCCCTCGCTGTACAGCTCGCTGGCGGCGGGGTCGAGCCCCAGATAGACGTCGGCGCCCGGGCGGTAGCCCGCCGCTTCGATAGCCTGCAAGATCAGCTCGACGGCCTCGGCGTTTGACTTCAGGGTGGGGGCGAAACCACCTTCATCGCCGACGCCCGTACCGAGACCGCGATTCTTGAGAACCTTCTTGAGCGCCCAGAAGACCTCGGAGCCGATGCGCAGGGCCTCGCGAAAAGAGCTGGCGCCAACCGGAAGGATCATGAACTCCTGCAGGTCGGTGGAGTCCTCGGCGTGCTTGCCGCCGTTCAAGATATTGAACATAGGCACCGGCAGGACCCGTGCCGAGACACCACCCAGGTGGCGATAGAGCGGCACGCCCAGGAAGTTGGCGGCGGCGTGCGCGATGCCAAGGGAGACGCCCAGGATGGCGTTGGCACCGAAATTCGACTTGTTGGGGGTGCCATCCAGATCGAGCATCCTGCGGTCGATATTGAGCTGCTCGAAGGCCGACATACCGATCAGCCTGGGGGCGATCTTCTCGTTGACGTTGGCCACTGCCTTGAGGACGCCCTGGCCGCGGTAGCGCGCCGAGTCACCATCACGCAGCTCCAGCGCTTCATAGGCGCCGGTCGAAGCGCCAGACGGCACGGCAGCACGCCCGATGGTTCCGTCGACCAGGGTGACCTCTACCTCGACGGTGGGGTTGCCGCGAGAGTCGAGGATTTCCCGCGCTTTGATGTTTTCGATAGCGATCATAGTCCCTCCGGCAGGTTATTGGCGAGGGTCTGATGAACCCTAGATTGCCAGGCGAAAGGGACGCAACCGGGCACAAAAAAGAGACCTGGGGCACTGCGTCTCTAGGGCTCCCTGTCATCCATCAAGTATACCAGCAACCGGTTTGAATTTCAAACCGCCGATGGCAAATCGTAATCTCTGGGACGAATGGAGCGACGACTGTGGTTTGCAGGATCGTGCGCATACGAGGGAACGACCCTCTCCGAAGGAGTCCGGAGTCCTTCGGACACCCTAACCCTCTCCCAGTCGTTCCCTCGATTTTCTTCCAAACGAGGGAAGGACCAGAGGGAGGGGACAGGACGGGGGCAACCACG
This sequence comes from Chloroflexota bacterium, assembly GCA_016210495.1. The sequence continues at coordinate 31,707 of JACQUC010000078.1, read as the reverse complement.
TCCGCCTTAGGCGGACCCCTACACCTGGGCGCGATCAATCGCGCCCCTACGAGACACCTCCAGTGTCCAGGGCCTTTTGCAGGGCGGACAAGTCTATCTCAGCCCTGATCATTTCGAGAAGACGGTCGATTTGGCGCTGGCTCGATAGGCGAATGTGGCCCAGCGCTCGCTCTACGCTGCCCACTGTGGTCATAGTGTCGTAGCGGACGAGGATCGTGGGCACACCCAGCTCGGCGGCGCGGCCCAGGATGATGGCGTCGGGGTAGAGGTTTCCCGTCAAGATAATGCACTTGGTAGAGGTCTGAAGGGCCGCCAACTGGATATCGGCACGGTCACCGCCGGTGATGACGGCTTTGTTGGGCGTGCGCAGGAAGTACTTGAGGGCGGTGTCGACGTTCATAGCGCCGATGCTGAAGTTCTCTACCAGATCGTCCAGCTTGTCTCCCGCGCAGAGTATTTCCCCGTCGAGCAGGCGCGCCAGATCCCTGACGGTGATGGCCATCAGCAGCTTATCCATCGGCATGACGCCGAAAAGCTGCATACCGTAGCGCTGGAGAAAGGCCGGGAAGCGCTCCTTGACGAACGGAACGCTCTCCGGCGGCGTGCTGTTGACGATCACGCCCACCAGACGCTCGCCCATACTAGCCCTCGCCATCAAGATGTCGTCCATAGCAAGGCCGGGGGCATACTTGACGACGACCAGCACGCTGGCGTTGGTTATCTGCGCCAGGTGCGATTGAGGAATTCCTAAAGAGTAACCGTCAGAGAGCTTGGCTCCCCCTTCCATCACAAGAACCTCGTTGCCCTTGGACAGATGGGCAAAGGCGTTGCTTACGACATCAGATCGATCGACAACCGTTCCTCTAATGGGTTCTTCGAGGACATCCGGCGTCAGCAAGACGGGACAGGCCAGGTTGTAGGGCTCGTCGACGCCCAGGGTTCTCAAGACGAACACGACGTCTTCGTCGGTTAGCTGGCCGCCGACCTCGGTCGGGAGCGTACCCAGCGGCTTCATATACCCGATGGACAGGCCCCTGGCCTTAAGCTCCAGGCCGAGCCCCAGGCACAGGGCCGTCTTGCCAGCGTATGGCTCCAGGGAAATCACGTACAGGGTTGCCATCAGTCACTCACCACCTTTCAGTCTGCCCGGCGAATTGCCTCTGGTGCCAGACCAATACGGACGTCGACGGCGGTTCCGCCCTGCCCAGCCTCGTGCACGACGAAGGGGTTGATATCCATCTCGATTATCTCGGGGAAATCGGTCACCAACTGCGATACACGTAGCAGCGCATCGACGATGGCGTCTACGTCGGCAGGCTTTTCGCGTCGAACACCTTTGAGCAGCAAATAGGAGCGAATCTCGCGAATCATGGCCTCGGCTTCGCCAGGAGTGATGGGTGCCACACGGAAAGCGACGTCCTTGAGCACCTCGACGTAGATGCCCCCAAGGCCGAACGCCAGAAGGTGCTTGAACTGGGCGTCGAAGCTGACGCCGACGATCACCTCGCGCCCCGGCTTCACCATTTCCTGGACGGCGACGCCCCAAAGCCTCGCGCCAGGGGCATAGCGACGGGCGTTGCGGATGATGGCGACGTCGGCGGCCCGCACCTCGTCGAGGGTCTGAAGACCCAGTCTTACGCCGCCCACCTCCGTTTTGTGCAGGATGTCCGGCGACACGATCTTCATAGCGACGGGGAGGCCGATCTGCTGGGCCAAGGCCACGGCCTCCTCGGTGGACTGGGCCAGCCCGGAGCGAGGTGTGCCCAGGCCGTAGGCTTCAACCACCTGTCTCGCCTCAATGTCCCCCAAAGTCTGCCTGCCGGACTCGCGCACGCGACGGAAGACGGCCTCGACGGCGGTTTTGTCGACGTCGAACTTCCTGGGATGCTCCACGGCCTTGGCCATCCATTCGCGCTGCTCGTTCATATGCGCAAAGGCGAAGACGGCTCGCTCGGGGAACGGGTAGTTGGGCACACGCGCCTGGTGCAGGATGTCGACACCAGCACGCACGGTCTCCTTACCCATGAACCCGGCGAGCACGGGCTTGGGCGTCCTTCCAGAAAGCGCGGCAGCCTCGACGATGACTCTGGCCGTACCCGCCACGTCGGTCAATCGCTGGGGCGTCAGAAGGACAAGCAATCCGTCCACCCCGGGATCGCTCATTACGGCCCGGACGGCGACCCGATAGCGGTCGGCACCGGCGTCGCCGACGAGGTCGACGGGGTTGTAGACGCTGGCGGTGGACGGCAAGCCGCGACGCAGCTCCGCGACCGTCTCTGGAGTGAACCGGGCGAGCTGGATTCCCCACTGCTCGCAGGCGTCGGTGGCCATGATGCCGGGCCCCCCGGCGTTGGTGACGATGGCCAATCGCCTGCCTTCAGGCAGTGGCTGATAGGCGAAGGCAATGGCCAGATCGAGCATATTTTCCAGGGTATCGACGCGCTGCGCCCCGGTTTGCTTGAAAGCGGCGCGGTAGGCGGCATCAGAGCCGGCGAGCGTGCCCGTGTGCGATGAAACGGCCCGCGAGCCGGCGGCGGTGGTGCCGGATTTGAGGACCACCAGGGGCTTTTGCCTGGTTAGCGAGCGCGCTACCGACATGAATCTGTGGCCATCGGAAATACCCTCCAGGTAAGCCACCACGACCTTCGACAGTCTATCGTCCTTGAGCAAGTCCAGAAGATCGATCTCGTCGACGTCGCCTTTGTTGCCAAGAGAGGCAAAGCGATTGAACCCGACTTTCTCGGCATCGGCCATATCCAGGATGGCGGCAAAGAGCGCGCCGGATTGCGACAGAAAAGATATCTCGCCCGCCAAGGGCATCTTGGCGGCAAAGGTGGCGTTGAGGGAAGCATGGGTATCGATTGCTCCCAGGCAGTTAGGGCCGAGGAGTCGCAGCCCGCCTGCTCTGGCGATGCGGGTAACCTCCCTTTCCGCCGTTACACCCTCGGGGCCGATCTCCCGGAAACCGGCGGTGATGACGACGGCGGCCCTCACAGCCTTCCGGACGCAGTCCTGGATGGCCGAGGCCACCTCGTCGCGGGGGACCACTATTACGGCGAGGTCGACTGGACCGGGTATGGCGGTGACGCGGGGATAGCAGCGCAGGCCGAGGATGACGTCAGCCCTGGGATTGATGGGGTAGACCTTGCCCCTGAAACCGCCCTCTTGGATGTTTTTGAGGATCACGTTGCCGAGCTTGTCCGGAGTGCGAGCGGCGCCGACCACGGCGACGGACCTGGGCGCGAAAAGCGCCTCGAGGCCTGTCTTTCTGTCTTTTTCTGTTGCTCGTTCGGCTAGAGCGTGAGATTTGCGAGACATGGTCGGCCGCTTCTCCTCGTGCGCTCTGCAGCCTGGAAGCGCGGGGGCAACCACGCAGGGTTGCCCCTACAAGCTACGGGGCAATCCACACAGGGTTGCCCCTACAAAAGACGGACACGGATGCTGGCTGATTGGGCATTAGGGAATCCTCTTCCATCGCCTAACAAGGTGGGGCTTGAGGCGCTCGAACATAAGCGCCTGTTGCTCGACGAGATCCTCGAACTGCTCGCCGTCCGCCTGGGCGGAATCGATGATCAGTCCGGCCGTTCGTCCGAAGTACAGGGCCGTCAAGGCCTCGAGGATCTCCGTAGGGCGTTTGTTGCGCCTGGCCCAGGCGCGGTGCCCGACGGCAAAATCGTAGACGACTTTGGCCCAGATATCAGAAGGGAAGACGTAGTCCTCATAGCCGAGGGTGGCGCAATCCATCACCCGCTTGAAGGTTTGGTCCGTGAGGATCTTGCGCCAAACCCGTCCGAGACGCGTGGCGCCGGCCCTGAAGTTATCGATCATCGACGGCAAGGTGACGACTATCGGCTCGGGCTCGAGATGTTTTGCGGCGCCGTAGACAGGCACGAGCTCGCTGGATTCGACCTCCAGCCATTTCTCCTCGTAGGTTTCCATAAGCGAAAACAATGTGCCGACCACTTGAGCGAACATCGGGCCAAGGGAGGCCGCCGGATCCTTGGCATCGTGCACTTTGGCGCCCAGGCTGGCCTGGCAGATGCGGAAGCCCTCATTAACGGCCGTGGTGGTCATCCAGATGTCGATGCCAAATCGAGCCACATCGGTCTGCCATACCTGGCCCCGGGCGAACCTAGAGGCCAAAGCGCCGCTCACGCCGAAATCGCCGCCGATAGGCTGCCTGACCCGCAGGCCATAGAGGGCACGTGTGAGCGGGTAGGCGATGTTATTGGTGATAGTGCCGTCGTACTTGTGCCTGATATACGAGGGCGCCACGAAGTCGAAGTCCCCCGCGACAAGAGGACCGGCAAGCCGCTCGATCCATTGAGGGGTGATGCTTCTGAGGTCCGAATCGACGACGATGCAAGCGCGTGCGCCCAACTGCACGGCGGCGTCGAAAATGGCGCGGCAGGCGGAGCCTTTGCCCGGCAACCCCCTGTACACCATCGTCAGTTTCTCGACGGGGCCAGGCACGTCGACATTCGCGACGACTCTGCGGGTGTTGTCTGAAGAACCGCCGTCTGAGTTCACGATCACGGACTTCAGATGCGGGAAGTGAACGATCAAGCCTTCGGCGGCAGTTCGCACCACGTGGCCGATGGTAGCTTCGTTCTGGTAACTGGGAACGCCCACGACGACATCCGCCACCCCGATTTCCCGCAGACGAGCGCGGGCCTCCGCCGGGATCGCAGTAGATTCGTCCACTCTTTGACCTCAATTTCTAGAGGACCATGACGATGATCAGGTCGTTCACGTTGGTCCTCGTCGGACCGGTGACAACCAGATCGCCAAGTCGCTGAAAGAAATGATAGCTGTCGTTGTTTGCGAGATAGGCTGCCGGGTCCATTCCCAGCCGCCGCGCCCTGGCTATCGTGGTGCCGTCGACGATAGCCCCAGCGGCATCGGTGGGTCCGTCGGTGCCGTCGGTACCAGCGGCCAAGACCACGACGCCGTCGGCGCCGTCGATGGAGATGGCCGCCGCAAGGGCGAGCTCTTGACTTCGTCCACCCATTCCCGTCCCGCGCACGGTCACCGTCGTCTCGCCACCGGCCACGATGCAGGCCGGCCGGGCCACGGGCGTTCCAAAAAGGGCAGCGATCCTGGCCATAGCGCCGATGGTCTTTGCCACGTCCCTCGCCTCGCCCTCGACGGACGCGCTGACCAGTATGGCATTCAGCCCCATGCCGCGCGCTTGACGCACGACCTCGTTAGCGGCAATCTCGTTGCAGCCCACGATGGTATGCCAGGTGCGCTCGAAGACGGCATCGCCGGGCTTGGGCGTCTCCGGATTCTCGCCGTGGAGGCCGCCTTCGAGGTAGCCGACGACGGAGGGAGGAACGAGGTCCCACAAGCCGCGAGACCTCAACACGTCGCGGGCGTTCTCAAAGGTCGTGGGGTCCGGCACGGTAGGGCCCGAGGCGATCACGTCCAGCGGGTTGCCCAAGACGTCCGACAAGATGACGGAGATCAGGGTGGCCGGATGCGCAAGCTTTGCCAGCCAACCGCCTTTGATCAGCGACAGATGCTTGCGCACGGTGTTGACTTCACCGATGGCTGCACCGCTGAGAAGCAACAGGTCGGTCACCGTTTGCTTGTCCTCGAGGCTAACGCCGGGAGGAGGGCGCACCATCAATGAGGATCCCCCGCCCGACAACAGGCAAATGATTATGTCGTCGGCCGTGGCCTCGTCCGCCATCTGGGCTATCCGAGTGGCCGCAAGTACACCGTTGGCGTCGGGAATGGGGTGGCCCGCCTCGACAACGGCGACGCGCCGCGTGGGGGCAGCGTGCCCATACTTGACGCTGACCAGACTCTCGGCGATGCGACTGCCGAAGAGGTCTTCGAGGGCACTGGCCATTGGCACGGCCGCCTTGCCGGCGCCCACGACGAATACTCGCCCGTGCTGCATCAGGTGAAACTCTGCACCGTTCACACGAAGGGTGTTGCCGTCCAGGCGAACGTGACGCAGCACGGCGTGATAGGGATCGACGGCTGCCAAGGCCGCATGGTAAAGGGCCAGGGAGAGCCTGCGCCCTCTCCGAAGCCTCTCGTCACGGGATACTCCACCTGGCGCTTCCCAACCCGCTGTTGGAAGATCATTGCGAAAGGCGCCCAGGTCGCTCCCGGCGCCATCGCCCAAGTTTTGAAAGCCCCCGGATGGTGCCACGTTCGCCATTGTCTTTCGCCAAACAAAAAAGGGTCTGTTGCGGCCAGGGCTCCTAGCTGCGCCTCCATCGGCCCACACCCTGCCACGTCCTCAAGACCCACGAGATACCTGACAATTTCAGTCTAGCATAGCAGTCTGGTTGTGTCAACGATTGTTGACATAGGCAACCCCACTGGGTATAATAATTCCAAGTAAAATACTCGGGTTTTCAGCATACTTCCAGGTCTGCCGAGACAAGCGTCAATGAGCCTACGCGGCTCGTGGTTGGTAGGCCGTAGGCTGGCGAAAGTGAGAGGTACCGACTCGAATGTATTCAGACGTAGTGATGGACCATTTCAGCAACCCGCGTAACGTCGGCGAGATAATGGATGCCGATGGGGTTGGCACCGAAGGGAACCCTGTCTGCGGCGACATCATGAAGATATATATCAAAGTCAACGACGGGCGGATCGCGGACATCAAGTTCAAGACCTTCGGCTGCGGCGCGGCGATCGCGACCAGCAGCATGGTTACTGAGATGGTCAAGGGCAAGACGCTAGATGAGGCCTTGGGGGTGTCCAACAGGATGGTGGCCGAGGCGCTAGGGGGCTTGCCCGGCAACAAGATGCACTGCTCCAATCTGGCTGCCGATGCTCAGCTCAAGGCCATCGAGGACTACAGGTCACGGGTGAAGGCGGCAGGCTGAGGACTTCGTTTGTCTGATAAGAAGACGAGAATGCGGCAACCGCAACCTCGTCCTTGGGGCTGGTAGGGCGCGGAGACCGCGCCCCTACGCTTGTGGCGAAGGCCATATCTTTATGTCAGAGGCTGGGAGGGCGCGGAAACCGCGCCCCTACGTTTGTGGTCGTCAATCCCCCACCACCAGCACATCGCGCGGGTCCACGTTGGCAACGCCGGTGGGCGCCGGGGGGACCGGTGCAGAGTTTCGTTCAGATTCGGTCGCGATCTGAGGTAATGCCCTCTTTGCGGCAGCCTCTATCCGTTCCCACTCCAGTGGATGTTCTTCTTTGTACCTGCTTTTTGGCACCCGGCCCGTGAAAATCGAGCTGTTGAATGGGAAGATGTGCGGGACGAGGTGCGCATAGAAGAAATGGACGACGAAAATCCACCCGACAGCGAGCACGGCCTCGTCGCTGTGGGCCGCCAAAGCCACCGGGATGATCTGGCCAGGAAGCACTTTGCTGACCAGCACCGGAAGCATCAGGACCAGCCCCGAGCCGCCGATGATGGCGATGCCCCAAAAGACCGCCCAGTAGTCGAACTTCTCGAGGTAGCTGAACCGGTCGAACCGGGGCTTCTGGCGGCTTAGCCCCAGGAAGTACGAGAACATCTGCGCGGCATCGCGGAAATCTTTGATGCTTGGGATCATCTGCAGCGGGGTCAACCGCCGCTTGACGGCGACGGTGTAGGCGATGTAGCCGCCGTGGTAAAAACAGTCGAAAATCATGACCCAGGCGGCAAAGTGATGGATGTTCTGCGTCATCTCGAGGCCGCCCAGGGCGGCGATCAGCCACTCGCTGATAGGCACGCTGTGAAACTTCTGGGGCAGGCCGGTGAACGCCAGCGTGAGGAAAGTCGACATCATCAGGATGTGCTGAATCCTCTGGTGGACGTCGAAGCGGACAACCTGCTCCTCTTTCATCCTGGTTGCTAATGCCTGCGCTTGGACGAGCGGCGGCGCCGTGTCCACGACAGCGGCTGTCTCGGCCACCGGGGCCAATCGGATGCGGAACAGGGAATCGATCATCCGCTTCAGAATCGGTAGCAGCAAGGCCAGGCCCAGGCGTGGGAGCTGGCCCGTCGAGTCTCGCGAAGCTGTTGGGGAGCCTTGCGGAGTGTCCTGTATTCGTGGGTTATCGATCCTGGTGCTCACTCTCGTTCTCCTCCTCTTTTTTCTGTCCAGCCTTTTTCCTGCGATTGACCACCCAGCGGAGAATGTCGAGCTCCACGTGGACGATGCCGAAGGCAACCACGGATGTAGTCAAAAAGAACAGGAAGCGCTCCGTGATGAAGACCATCGGGAACCAGGAGGGCGAGGCCTCCTCGTGGCCCATCCAACCGCTGAGGAAGTTCTCACTGGCGCCGGGGTGGCACTTGGCGCAAGTTTCGGCTAGCTTAGCCTTGGTGACGGGCGCCTCCGCGCCGTGTACTCTTTGCACGCCATAGGCACCGTGGCAGTCGACGCAGGTAGGCGCATTGGCCGCCACTCCCAACCTGACGGCCTTACCGTGGATGGTGGACTCGTAGGTTTCCAGCGCCCTGGTGTGACATCGCCCGCAGGTTTCGGGGACGTGTTTGGCCGACAGGACGGAGCCAGGGGCGGCAACAGCCTGTAACCCGTGGGTCGAGCGCGTGTTGGTGTGGCAGTCGACGCAGGTAGCCGCGTCGATTCTTCCCGCGGAGACCAGCTTGCCGTGGACACTGGTCTCGTAAGTGTCGGTGACGGCGACGTGGCACTTGGCACAGGTGGTGGACTGGACGAGCGAGAACGCCCGCTTGACCGAATGCGCCGAATGGCAATCGACACACAGTGGCGCCTTGGAGTTGCCGGACATAACGGCAGCCCCGTGGACGCTGGAACGGTAGAGGTCGGCGACGCCTTGATGGCAGTTGCTGCACGCGCCGGACATTCCGGACGCGTAGGCCCTGACGTCGGCGGCTTTTGTCGGCTGGTGCGGATAGCCGGTCTTTTCGCCGTGGCAGCTTTGACACCCGAGCTTGCCGGCGTGAACCGATGCGGCGTACTCGGCGGGATCGACGTGAAGCGTCAGTTGCTGGCCATCGCCCAGGGTTATCAAAAGGCGGGGATTGTTGTGGCAGGCGAGGCAGGTGGCATCGTCGGGGCTGGGCGCCGATACTTTGCTTTCGTTGTGCTGTCTCGGGGCGGGCCCCGATACTTTGCTTTCGTTATGTTGTATCGGGGCGAGCGCCCCTGGCTGAGGGAATGGCTCAGCTCGGGTAATTGGGGCGCCCGCCCCGCCAGTCTGCGCGCCGTAGGATGGCGCCGGCATCAGCAGGTAGCCGCCAAGAAGGGCCAGCGCCAGCAACACCAACCCCCCCGCGATAATTCGCAAACGCATATCATCACCCCCTTTGCCGGGACGGAATCTGGCAGGGCTCATCACACTCACATAGTATGCTCCCGGCAGTCCGGCAACCATCGTTCGATAGCTTCATTTTTGGGCCTAAAAAAGGCCTATGGTAAAAGCAGCGCCGGGCGGTGGGTGACGAGTAGACCTATAGAGCATGGGGTGTAGGTCCTGAATCCGTGGATTCGTGCTCAAACCTTCACCCAACGGGTGAACCCTCACGAGGGAATCCACGGATTTGGGTAGGTAATGAGATGTTGACTGCAAGGCACTCGGGTGCTAATATTGTCGGGTGCCATCCGTCGCCGGCCTCTTGCGAGTTGGGCAGGCGGGGTGGATGGGGTGGAATGAGATGGCGGAGGCGTCTGGAAGGCGGGCGCCTTTTTTGGTTTGTACGGCGGGTTGATGGCACGCATTCTGTGGGAGCAAGTGTGATAAGGTAGTGTCAGCGAGGCCAAGCTAGCATCTGACAAAGGGGCACCGTATGCGCAAGCTGTTGCTATTCGTGCTGATCTGGCAACTGACAACTCAGGTGGCTGCCGCCGACTGGCCTTCCAGCGAGGACGAAGAGGTCGATCCGGCGCTGGTGCGCTTGATATGCAAAAGCGTCCCGGGACCGGAGGTGGCGACCTTCGGTGTCGCCATTAAGCACCTGCCGACGGGCAGAGCTGCCTATTGGAACGCCGACAGGAGCGTGGAGGCAGCGAGCCTGCTGAAGCTACCGGCGCTGTACGAGGCATACCGACAGAGGTCGATGGGACTGCTGTCTTTCGCCGAGCAACTGGTGATCACCGAGCAGCACGTGGAGCTGGCCTTCGGCAGCAGTCCGGTGGAGGTTGGCGAATCGCTGACCGTCGAGCAGGCGCTGGAGCTGATGATCACCTTGAGCGACAACGCCTCCGCCGTGGCGTTGCTCGATAGGCTTGGCTACTACAACGTCAACAGGTCGACGAGCGAGCTAGGCCTCGAGCACACGGTGGTGGCCACCGACTCGACGACCAGCGCCAGGGACATGCTGCGGTTCTTCGAGACGCTGGCGCGGTTGGAGGCGGTCGACGCCGAGGCCAGCCAGGAGATGATCGCCAGGCTGCTGCGCCAGCGGGTGAACGACCGGATTCCGGCGTGGCTTCCGCCGGGGACACCCGTCGCCCACAAAACAGGCAACCTGCCGGGCGTGTATCACGACGCGGGGATCGTTTACACCCCCGACGGGCCGTTGGTGCTGGTTATGCTGACGGATGGCGCAACGGATTACGCGCTGGTGCGTGACAGTATGGCGGGTTTGGCTGCGCAGGTGTACGAGTACGTGGTCAGCGAGGGCTTTGCGGACGCCGACGAGGAGGAGTAACGTGGGAACGTTTGATCTACCGGGGCGGGACGAGCGGGATGCGGTGCGATTCGAGGGTGGTCCTGGCGAAACCCCGGAGCGGGCGATCCGGATCGTGGGCGCCCCCAACGAGATAGTCGGGGTTCACGCCGAATATCAGTACCTGGAGAAGAGGTTCGGGCGGCGCGGCGTGGACTTGCAGTTGGAGTCGCAATCTCTGCACGTCATCGGCGGGCGATACTACGACAGGATCGAGATAAGGCTGGCGGACGGGAGCGGGCACGTCCTCTATTTTGATATCACGGATTTCTTCGGCAGGATTGGCCCCGACGGCCCGCATGGCTGTACAGGTCGAAGCCCCAGCACACTCTGCGATAGCTGGGGCAGAAACATGGGGTGAGACGTGGAGAGGACCGCCAGTGCTAGTGCGCTCGCAGGGAGCATCGTCGGAAATGTCCGCCTTAGGCGGATGACCTGGTAGCGACAAGGCAACCACGTCCTTCCCTCGTTAGAAAAGGAAACGAGGGAAGGACCCCTACGAGACGTCGCCGCAAACGTTGCCTAATCATGCGCTAGGCCGTAGACGAGATCACTACGGGCTGGCTGACGGGGTGACCGGCGTATAGCCCGCAGTGGTCGGAGTACCGGTCCGGGGCGGGGTTGGCGAGGGCGCCACGCTTTGGGTCGGAGTCGGCACGCGAGTCGAGGTAATGGTTTGGCTGGCACCGACGGGCGAGCCAGCGGGCGGAGACGTGGCAACGGGAGTGGTGGGCGGACGAGACTGGACCGGCGTCGAAGTTGTCGTCGGCTTCGGGCTAGGGGTGGGCTGAGCAGTCGGCTTCGCCGCGGCTGGCGGTGGTGTTGCGGCAGCCTTGCACTTCGCCGAGTTGTCTTGCGTGGTCACAAGGACCTCTAAGATGTAGCCTGTCCTCCCGTCCAAAGTCGAAACTCTGAACCACGTGTCTTTCGCGAATTTGGGGACGAGCTCGCCCCGCTCGACGCCGAGCTTCTCCAGCTTCTCGCCGCATCTCAGAGGAGTGCCCAACGGGTCGCGTTTGGTAGTCGGGTCCGGGCGCAAGTTTGTGTCATCCTCAAATACCCAAAGGAACTCTTTTATTGCCTGGGTTTGAGTGGGCGTGGGCAAAGAGGCTGCGACTTGCTGGGCCGTGGGCTGGGCGCTAAGGGAGGACACGGTCGGGGGCGATGACGCGATGACCGCAGGGAGTTCCGCCCGAGTGCCATTTTCGGCCGGCCGGCCGAAGATCGCGGATGCCAGCAGATACGTGGTGAGGCCGATGGCGGCGATGGCGGCTATGGCCGGTAGCCAGAGTCGAGTTGGCCTACGCCAGCCGGGTGAAGAACCTCCCGGCACGCGCAGAACCGCCACGGTGATATTGTCGAGCGACCCGCGCTCGTCCGCTAGGCCGGCGTCACGGCGGGCGCCCTTTTCCTTGGCAAGGGCGATGAGTCGCCGCGCCGCCTTCTGGGGCGGCACCTGGCTGCCGTTCAGGCCGATCTCCTCGTTGGTGAGGATATCGTTGAGGCCGTCCGTGCACAGCAGGACGACGTCGCCCGGTTCCAGGTTTTCCTCGATTATGTCAACTTTTACCGTCGGGTTTTGCCCCAGGGCGCGAAGGATGACGTTGCGCTGCGGGTGGCTCTGCGCCTGCTCCGGCGTCAGGATTCCCGCGGTGACCTGCTCGGCCACCAGCGAATGATCGGATGTGATCTGCGCGATGGCGTCGCGTCGAATGAGGTAGGCGCGGCTGTCGCCGACGTGGCCGATGACCAGACTGTTGCCGTGCACCACGGCTGCCGTAAGCGTACACCCCATTCCCGACCGATCGGGGCGACGCCTGGCCTCCTGAAAGACCTCGCCGTTGGCGACTTCGACGGCTTCGCGCAGGGCTTCGGCCACGGAGATGTTGGCGGTCTGGTAGAAACGGGAGCGTACGGTCCTAACCGCCATCTGGCTGGCCACCTCGCCGGCGGCGTGGCCTCCCATGCCATCCGCCACCACGCAGAGAACGCCCCTGAGCCTGGCAGTCAAAGAACCCACCGGCTCGACCAGAAACGCGTCCTCGTTCTCCTCGCGCCCGCCGCTGTCCGTGGCGACGCCCACGTCGACGGCAAGAGCCTGGATCACCGGCCGACGCAGCCTCACAGTGTCCCCGGATTCCTCTCTGCTTCCCATCTCACCCCTCCCCGCGAGTCGCCTGCCGAAGTGCGTTGACGAATTCCGCGCAGCTATGATACCGCTGGGACTCCTCTTTGGCAAGTGCCCTGAAAGAAGGCAGACAGCTTAGCACGAAGATTCGTCAACCGCAAATGGTCTGAACCGCAGATTAAGCAGATTAGGGGATTTCGCAGATGCTGAGTTTTCGTTCCTGGTGGCGCGCTGTCAAGGGCCTGCGGCCGTCGGAGTCGCGCTCGGCGAGGGGGCCGGAGGCTTGGGCGCGGCTTGCGTTGGACTGGCAGTAGTCGGCGTTCCGCCATTGCCGTTGGGCACGGGCGAGGCTGGCGTTGGCGAGCGCTGGGGCGGGGGCGTGCCGTTGGGCGGGACTGTGCCGAGCGGCGGGACGGTGGCCGTGGACTGGCCATCCGGCATGGGGCTGGAACCGGACTCATCCGAGCCCGGGGTGTAGGATACGACGGGAGTACTGGGCGTCGTGGGCGCGCCGGGAGTCTCGGCTGCGCCTGGAAGCGGAGTGCCAGAGTTGCCAGACGCCGATGGAGCCGGTGTGCCTGGGGTGCCGGAGGGCTTCGGAGCCGGTGTGCCGGGTGTGCCGGAGGCTCTTGGTACCGCCGTGCCGGAGGTCCCAGACGCCGATGGAGCCGCCGTGCCGGGGGTTCCATCGGCACCGGGACGGGGTGTGCCTGGGGTTACGGACAGCCTCGGCGAGGGCGTGCCAGGGGTTCCGGTTGTCCCGGGAGGCGGAGTACCAGGCGTACCAGAGGCGATGGCGGAGGGCGTGGCACTGGTTTCGGGCGCCGGCGTTGGCGTGGCCGGTAGCCACCTCCCATATTCGACGATTCCAACTTTGCTGGAAGGCGCGGCGTCGTCTACCGACACCTCCAGGTCGGCAACGGCGGCATCGTCTGCGCCCAGCTCGAGAACCAACTCCTCTGATGATTTCGCCGTCGGCGCCTCGGCCACCTCGGGGAAGCGAACCCCGAGGTCTCTGCCCAACTGATCGATCACCAGCCTGGCCCTGCCGCCGGATCGATCCACCACGCGCGACTTGGCGCGGACCGTGCCTGTCTGGGGCGGCGCGACTCGGTAACCCAGTCTGGCGAGAGTCTCGCTGAGACGCGTGGCCGCTCCCGACTTACCTGTGTTGTTCACGACGACGATCTGCGTGTTCGCCATGGCGACCCCGGTCGCGGGGTCCTCCCACAGCCGGCGGGCGAAGGCCCGAATCTGAGCCCACGAGAAGCCCTGGGCGCGAGGAACCAGCACGTAGGCTCCTCCGTAGCCAGTGCCTTCGACCAGGTAGTTCGCCGTGGTCAGAGCGGCCTGGTAGACCTGAACGTTCTTCCAGTCGAGGAGCAGTTGGGCAAATTGGCCGACAGCACCAATTTCATAGTCCGTGTCTACACGGCGCGCGGCAATGGCGAGAATCTGCGGCAAGTGGAGCAAACCGCCCGGCTCGAACAGTCGCGCCTTGAACGCCTCCATGATGATACGCTGTCGGCGCGCGCGAGCGAAGTCCGATCCCTCGCTTATGTTGTCGATGGTCTCGCGAGCGCGGGCAAACCTGATCGCCCGCTCGCCGTTCATATGCTCGATGCCCCTCGCGAAGCGCACGGTTATCCAGCTCGGATCGATGGACGGGTCGTCGTTGGCAGGGTAAAGGGCGGAAAAGCTTGCGGGCACGTCGACGTCGATACCGCCGACCGCATCGATCATCTGGCGAAAGCCCTGGAAATCGATCCCGACGTAGTTAGAGATCGGTATGCCCAGCGACCGAGACACAGTGTCCACGGACAGGTTTCCCGGGCCGTTCTTTCCGGCATAGCGGGCCACCCGGTTCGGGTATAGTTTCGGGTCCTTGGCCAGAGCGTAGGCGGTGTTGATCCTATTGTAAACGGCGGTCTTGCCATCGAACAGCAACGGCACCCAGGAGTCGCGAGGAATGGAGAGCAGCGTCAACGACTTCTGAGCCGGGTCGGCAATGGCGACCATAATCGAGTCGGTGAGGTTCGCGCCATCGTGGCTGCCACCACCGTAGCCGAGCAACAAGAACGCGAAGCGCGGATCCGCGGTTACCCTCTCCGGAATCTCGAGCTGCTCGACAGGTGCGTCGTCGACTACCGACGCGACGTCGGCGCCGACGAGCCTTTCGCGCTCCGCGTTGGGAGGTTCAACCTCTCCGGAGTACCGGAGTCCGTTTCGGACCGCTGGCTCCACGACGGGATCGGGGCTGACGCCGACGGGCTCCGCGAGGAAGATAAGCACCATGCCGAGAGATAGGCCGCCGGCGAGGACGATTGCTAGAGTGAGCAGGAACGTCTTTCTGGAAAGACGGAGGCGAGGCGCGTTTTCGCTATTGGTCTGGCCCGGTGTGCCAAGAGAGAACATAGGCTCGATTCCCGTCCGTTCCGTCATCACAACGCTTTGCGAGCGCAGAGGTCGAATGACTCGAGTGATAGGCCCTCGACCCAGCGGATCGAATAGCACGCCCTAGTATATACGAAGCGCGCCGTTCAGAAAAGGGGCCTCTTCTTTTTTTGCCGCGGCACGGGTCTTGCAGAAAAACACAGACCTAACATTGTCGCGGGCCTGCTTTGGGCACGTCCTTACCGGGAGGTGATTTGCGTGGTGGTCGGCATGAAGAATTGGAAAGAGATGGAACCCGAGCTACGGCGCGATTGGGAAACAAGATTCGGATACATTGGACTGGATTGGCAGGAGATCGGAGATGCCTACCGCTTCGGTTGGGAAGCTGCTCAGCGGCCGGAGTTTCAGGGTTGCAGTTGGGAGCAGGTGCAAACCGATCTGTCGTGGCACTGGTACCGGCCTCTGTCGGCGGAGGAGAGATGGGCTTGGGACTACGTAAAGGAAGCGGTTGAGGAAGGCTGGCGACAGGGCCGTGAGATGCTCAGGCGCACGGCGCGCTAGTGCGCTCGCAGGAAAGATCGTCGGAAATGACTTCGTTGGCCTGGCAGCGAAAGGGCAACCACGTCCGCCTGCGGAAGGACCCCTTCGGGACGCCGCCGCCAGTGTTGCCTGATAATGCACTAGGCGCCGCCAACGATTTCCCAGAGACGGTCGACGTCCTTGGTGAACGGAGTTCCTGTTCGATCGAGCTTGTCCAGATCGGTGGCCATCTGCGCCATTTCCGTACGGCCCAATTTAGCACGTTCGGCTGCGTGCGCGCGCAGGTAGCGCAAGAGATCCTCCCATTTCGTCGCTTTGGATTGCTCAAGCACGACCTGAAGGTCCATCTTCTTGTACAGCTTCGCCATAAGCCGGGGCTCCTGGAAGGGTTCCGTGGGGCCTTGATTAATCAAGGCCCCACACTGTGCTATGGCACTTACTTGCGTTTGCTTGTCGGCGCGGAAGTAGGCGCCCCTTCTTCCTTCACCTTCCGGCGCGACAGGATGTGGATGTTGTTGTTCACATCCCACACACCGGGTACCCACCAGGCATCATCCCCGACGGCGTGCTTGATCCGCTTGCTGGGAACGGTACCAGACAGGGTCACGACACCGCCGGTCACGTCGATGTTGATGTCTGACTCGTACGGCACGACGGGATCGGCGTCGACGGAGTCGAAGATCATGTCACGAATCTGCTCGTCGGAAGGCCAGGTTTCCCAGCCACGTCCGTAGAACGACGGGCCATAGGACGGCATCTGCGAGGGCCCGTACGACGGCATGCTGGTAGGATACGTTCCCGACCACGGCATCCCGTGGCCGAAATAGGGCATTCCGTACCCAAAGCCGTAGGACGGTGGCATCGCGCCTTGGAACGAGCCCGGTCCGTAGAACGGTGGGAACTGACCGTATCCGGGCATCATGCCGGGATAGCCGGGCATTGTACCACCCCAGGTGTTGAAGAAGCCGGGCGCGTAGCCGGGTGCGAAGCCAGGCGCAAAGCCTGGCGCAAAGCCAGGCGCAAAGCCTGGCGCAAAGCCTGGCGCAAAACCTGGCGCAAAACCTGGCGCGTAGCCAGGCATCGTGCCCCCCCAGGTGCCGGAGAAGCCAGGGGCGTAGCCGGGCGCGAACCCGCATTGCGGACAGGTCTGGGCCGAGCTATACGATGGACTGTAAGCGTACGGATTGAACATCTCTTTACGCACCTCCTGAGGACTAGTCACCATTTGATTGTCGGTTCGGACTCACGGCAGCGCCATTCACCAGACAAACACAGGAGACGACCGTGCGATGCACCTCGCATTCGTCTCCAGTTGATCGACTCCCGTGGGAGCCAAATTTCGCCGATGGACAGGTTTGCTGTGCTCTGAACCACTTCAGCTAGACCTCTCTGGCCCTATGTTGCAATCGCCGTGCCACGAAATTGCGTTGTGGTATAATTTTGGTGGTGAGGTGACCCAGGGCGGACAGCCGTCCGCCCCTACATTATGTATGGTCGTCCGGAAAGATTGGAGTGGAGGAGCATGTCCCTATCGCTGGGTCTGGTGGGCTTGCCCAACGCCGGCAAATCGACGCTCTTCAACGCCCTGGCGAGGGCCCAGGCGCACGTGGCCAACTATCCGTTCACAACGATCGAGCCCAACGTGGGCACCGTGCCTGTGCCGGATGATCGCGTGTTACGCATAGGGCAGATCGTGAAACCGGAGCGCGTCATCCCAACCACGATAGAGTTCGTCGACATCGCTGGATTGGTGAAGGGCTCCAGCCACGGCGAGGGGTTGGGGAACCAGTTCCTGGGTCACGTGCGAAATGTGGACGCCATCGTAATGGTGCTGCGCTGCTTCGAAGACCAGGATATCCCCCACGTCTACGGAGAGATCGACCCGGTTCGAGACAGCGACGTACTGAACGCCGAGCTAGACCTCGCCGATCTAAGCCTAGTGGATCGGCGCATCGAGTCGGTGCGACAGGCGGCTAAGTCGGGCGATAGGCGCTATGTCAAAGCGCTGGAGACGCTGGCCGAGCTGCGCGAGCACCTTAACGAAGGCAAGGCGGCGCGCACGTTCCCTATCGAGCCCGGCCTCGCCGAGTTGGTGCGGGATCGAAGCTTTCCGGCCAACCTGCTCACGTCGAAGCCGGTTCTTTACGCGGCCAACGTGGGCGAAACCAATCTGGCGGAGGCGCTCGAGATCGTCGACTGCAAAGAGGCCAGCGGCCCTGTGGCGGAGATCAAGCGTAAGGCCAAGGACGAGGGAGCGGCGATGGTTGCGGTATCGGCCAAACTCGAGGCGGAGCTGGCCGACCTGCCTGACGAGGAAGCCAGGGCCTATCTCGCGACACTCGGCGTCGCCGAATCCGGCCTCGCCAGGCTGATCCGCGCCAGCTACCAGCTACTGCACCTGGTAACCTTCTTCACCACGACCGGCGAGAAGGAGGTGAGGGCGTGGACCGTGGTCCGCGGCACAAAGGCGCCGGAGGCAGCAGGTAAGGTGCACAGCGATATGGAGCGTGGCTTTATCCGCGCCGAGGTAGTGGCTTACGAGGACCTGGACAGGGTAGGCTCGTTCGCCGCCGCGCGTGAACGGGGTGTGGTCAGAATCGAGGGGCGCGAATACGAGGTCCGGGACGGCGATATCGTCCACTTCCGCTTCGCCGTTTAGCTTTGGCTTGCGCCACCCACTGCCAGGTGCTATAATTTCGCTCGGTAAGCGCGGCAAGGGTTCTCACTTGACTTGCCGGCTGGCCTTTCTGCTTCAGACAGTTCTGGCTCCTGCACACCAGGCCGGGATGCGTTTTGGGGCAAGCCCGAAGAAAGGAGGTGTGCGTTGCGAGACTACGAACTGGTGTTCATTGCCAAGCCAAGTCTCAGCGATGAGGAGGTCGAGGCCCTCACCCAGCGGGTATCTCAGCTAATCGCCAACAACGGCGGCGAGGTGGCCGAGGTGAAGCCCTGGGGAAGGAAGCGGCTTGCCTATGCAATAGGCGATGCCCGCGAAGGCCACTACGTCGAGGTCAGGTTCAAGATGTCTCCCGCCGCGACGGCAGAGCTCGAGCGAGGCTTGAAGCTGACGGAAGACATCATCCGTTACCTGTTCACAAAGGTCGGAGAGTAGCGAACCATACATCCGTTGCCCGTTGTAGAGAGATTGCGAGTGATTGGCGTGGAATACGAGAAAGGAGATTGGTAGTGTCAGCTTCGTTGAACAAGGTGATGATCATCGGCAACGTGGGACGAGATCCCGAGATGCGCTACACCCAGAACGGTACTGCCGTAACGTCGTTCAGCGTGGCGGCGGGCCGGCGATGGACGACACCAGAAGGTGAGCAGCGCGAGGAGACAGAGTGGTTCAACGTGGTTACATGGAACAAGCTTGCCGAGACCGCAAACCGATACATTACGAAGGGCAGCCGTGTTTATATAGAGGGACGCCTGCAAACCCGGTCCTGGGAAGGGCAGGATGGCCAGAAGCGCTATCGCACCGAAGTCGTGGCACAGACCATGATAATGCTGGATAGCCGACCAAGGGCCACCGCGGCCTCCGAGGAAGAGATCTCCCCCGACGACATCGAGCCCGAGGAAATACCATTCTAGGAGGTGCCATTGGCAGACGATACTCCGAGCACAGCAACTACCGGTACTGCAAGCACGGGCAGTGCTACATCTGGTGATAGGCCGGTCAGGAGAAGGACGGGCAGGAAAGAATACGTCAAGGGCAAGTACACTCCACGGCGTAAGGTCTGCGCCTTCTGCGTCGACAAGATGGATAACATCAACTACAAGGATGTGCTTCGCCTGCGCCGGTTCGTCTCGGACCGAGGCAAGATCGAGCCCCGGCGCAAGACCGGGACATGCGCGAAGCACCAGCGGGCACTGACCGTAGCACTCAAGCGAGCCAGGCATCTGGCTCTGCTGCCGTACACGGCCGAGCACGTCCGAGTGTTGGGCGGTACAGCAGCCGGCAAGGCGTAACACCTTTGACATAGGACGACCCGAGGGCATAGAGTTACCGCTATGCCCTTAAGTGTGTCTGGATGAGGAGCCGGTTTTGAAGAGGAATGCGAAGAGAGTCGTCGCGCCGCCGCGGCCGATGACCAAGAAACAGTTGTCGCGCTACCAGCGGGAGCGAAGGCTTAACCGCATCGCAATCGCCTGCGTGGCCGTCGTTATCGCGGTCGTCGTGCTTGTGATAGGCGTGGGCATCTGGCGGGAGATGCTGGCCAAGCCCGACGAGGCTATTGCAAGAGTTGACGGCAGGCCCATCTCGGTCGGGAACTTCGCCAAGGTCCTGGGCTCGGCCCAGTACAGCTACGACGGACAGATTCAGCGATACCAGGATCTGCTGGCCACGTATCAGGCCGGCGGCGAAGACGCCAGCCAGCAAAGCACACGCCAGTTTATCGAGCAACAGTTGCAGCAGATGCGATTTCAGAGGCAAATGCTAGACGGCCAGGTGCTGGACGACATGATCGAAGGCGAGCTGATCAGGCAGGAGGCTGAGCGGCGCGGGATCAAGGTTTCCGCGCAGGAGATCGACCAGGCCCTGGTGCAGCAGTTCACGCCCGTTTCGGCGACCAACCCGATGACATCAACGGAAGCGCCGGCTGACCAGACGGCCGCTCCGTCCGATCCTCCGACGAAGACCAAGACACTGGACGAGGTACGCGGAGAGCTCAGGCAAGCGCTGGAGCGCACCGGGCTTTTTACCGAGAGCGAGTACCATCGTCTTGCACTCGAGCCAAAGCTCCTGAAAGACAAGCTGTCGAAGGCGATGGGCGACGAGGTGCAGACGACAGCAGAGCAGGTGCATGCCAGGCACATTCTCGTGGATACCGAGCAAGAGGCAAAGGACGTGCGGGAAATGCTGAATCAGGGCCAGGATTTCGGCGCACTGGCGCGAGAGAGGTCCAAGGATCCGGGATCGAAGGACAAGGACGGCGATCTGGACTGGTTCGCCCGCGGGGTTATGACGCCGGAGTTTGAGGAAGCCGCATTCATAATGAATCCGGGCGAGATCAGCGACCCGGTTCAGACGACGTTTGGCTATCACGTAATCAAAGTCGAGGAGCGCGACGCCAACCGCCAGCTTTCAGAAGTACAGCTTGCCCAGGCCAGAGCCGCCGCCCTGCCGCAATGGCTACAGGACCAGCAGGCCACTGAAGCGCAGAAGATCGAGAGGTTGGACACGCCCGAGCGTCTCAAATGGGCAAACAACTACGCGGCGCAGAAGCGAAAAGACGCGGAGAAGCGGGCCTCGCGGCAGGGGAAGTAGGGAGAAAGGGGAATAGGGTAGAGGGGGAAGAGTTGTGCGACGAGATGAAGCTCTGAGCTTGGTACAGGAAAGCGTCGGCAACCAGAACCTGGTGAAGCATATGCTGGCCAGCGAGGCGGTCATGCGCGCCCTGGCGAGATATCTCGGCGAGGATGAGGAGACCTGGGGTCTGGCCGGGCTACTGCACGACATCGACTACGAGGAGACGATCGACGATCCTTTGCGGCACTCGTTGGTGGGCAGCCGAAGGCTGGCCGACCTCGGATTGGGCCCGGAGATCGTCCAGGCGGTACGCGTACACAACGAAGCCCACGGCGAGCCACGCATCAGCACCCTGGACAAGGCGCTGCACCCTGGCGAGGCGATGACGGGCCTAATCATCGCCGCCGCTCTGGTTCGGCCCGAGAAGAAGCTGGCGGCCGTCACTGTCGACTCCCTGCTAAAGCGTTTTGGGGAGAAGGCATTTGCCCGAGGCGCCAACCGCGAGGTGATCGCGAGGTGCGCTGAGCTGGGCATCGAGCTGCCGCAGTTCCTGGCCATCGGGCTGGAAGCGATGCAGGGCATCTCAGACGATCTGGGGTTGTGAAAGAAAGGCTGTGGACAAGACACGCTGGTTGCGCTAAAATCGGCTGCGAAGAACGTGGACGAGGAGGGTGGCGTGTCAGAGTTGGCCGAGCTGTACAAGGAAATCGGGCAATGTAAGAGATGCTCGCTGGGCAACACGCGGGTGAAGGCGGTGCCCGGCGAAGGACCCGAGCAGGTTGACATCCTTTTCATCGGAGAGGCGCCGGGATGGCACGAAAACCAACAGGGCAGGCCTTTTGTCGGACCCGCCGGGCAGTTTCTCGAGGAACTGCTGGCATCCATTGGCCTCGTGCGAACACATGTCTACATCGGCAACGTGATCAAGTGCCGGCCCCCAAATAATCGCGATCCCTTGCCTAACGAGATCGAGGCCTGCGCGCCGTATCTGGATCGACAGATCGAGCTACTCAAACCGAAAATGATCGTCACCCTTGGCCGCTACTCGATGGCGAAGTTCTTCCCCGGCGAATCGATCAGCCGCACTCACGGCCAGGCCCGGAAATGCGGCGGCGTCATCTGCTTCCCCATGTATCACCCGGCCGCTGCCCTACACCAGCCGTCGCTGCGACGGATCGTCGAAGCCGATATGCTCAAGATCCCCAAGCTGCTGGCGGAAGCGGCGAAGGTCCCCGAGGCTGAGAAGCAGAAAGAAGCCAGGCAGTTGAACCTGTTCTAGGCGGTAAGGTTTGCGCATCGCCATCGACGGTAGATACATACAGGACCACTTCCCTGGCATCGCCCGGTACACGTATAACCTGGCCGCGAGCCTCGCCGAGCTCGTCGACGAAAAGATCGTCGTCTACCATAACCCTCGGCTGCCCAACACCCGTTATGAGATCGGGAACCTGGGACGGGCGGAAATGTTAGAGTTGCGCAGCGTGGACGTGGCGACCTTCTCGGCCTCAGAGCAAATCCGCTTGCCGGTGCGTCTTTGGAGGGAGGGGATTGAGGTTTACCACGCGCCTTACTACGTGAAGCCTTACCTGGTACCCCGGGCCTCGGTCGTAACGATCCACGACGTCATCTCGGACCTGCACCCCCAGTATCTGCCGTCTCGGCTCGCACGCGTGGCCTTTCACGCCACCACGCGCCTGGCTCTGGCCAGCGCAGATAGGGTTATTGTGCCATCCGAGAACTCGAAGCTCGACCTGGTAAGGGTTTTTGGCGTGAAACCGGAGAAGGTGGCGGTGACGCACTACGCGGCCGATCCCCGTTTCGGGCCTCGGGACAGGCGCGGCCTGGAGGAAGTGCGGCAGCGCTACGGCCTGCCGGAAAGGTACGTTCTTTACACCGGCATAAACAAGCCGCACAAGAACCTGGTGCGCCTCGTAGAGGCGTTCGGAGCGCTCCCGAGGGCTTTGTCGGCGCGGCTGGTGATCGCCGGCAAAGAGGACGTGCGCTATCCGCAGGCACGACTGGCGGCAGAGGGCTCGCCGGCAAGGGACAGGATCGTGTTTCTGTCCGGCGCGACCGAAGAGGACTGGCCTTACCTGTACAATCTGGCCGAGGCTTTCATCTTCCCTTCGCTGTACGAGGGTTTTGGCCTGCCTCCATTGGAGGCTATGGCCTCGGGGCTGCCCGTGATCTGCTCGAACGCCTCATCGCTGCCTGAGGTGGTAGGGGACGCGGCGCTGCTGTTCGAGCCGCACGACGTCGCGGCGCTGGCGCAGGCGATGCAACGGCTTCTGGAGGACGCCGAGCTGCGCGAGATGCTTATCGCCAGGGGCCTCGAGAGGGCAAAGGCCTTTTCGTGGCGAGAGACCGCCCGACAGACGCTGGCCGTTTACCAGGAGGCGGCGGGACCGTGAAGATCCTGCACGTTTACAAGAACTATTTCCCGACGCAGGGAGGCATCGAGAACCACGTCAGGCTTCTTTGTAGAGAGCTGGTAGGGACGGGCGAGTTCGAGGTGAACGTGCTCGTTGCCAGCACAGGGCGCGCGACGACCCGCGAGGTACTCGACGGCGTGACGGTAGTCAGGGCGGGACAGCAGCTAACGCTGGCGCGCACGCCCATGAGCTTGCGCCTGTGGTGGGAGGTAGCCCGCAGCAAGGCCGATATAACGCACTTGCATTTTCCCTACCCTATGGGCGAGCTGGCCCACCTTTTGTTCGGGCGCAGCCCCGGGATGGTGATGACCTACCACAGCGACATCGTGAGCCAGAAGCGGCTGCTGCGGTTGTACGAGCCCATGCTCCAGCGGGTCCTGGCCCGGGCGGACCGATTGATCGCCACCTCGCCCAACTACGTCCGCAGCTCACGATTCCTGAGCAAGCATGCGGAGAAATGCGTGGTCATTCCTTTGGGCGTCGACATTGAACGATTCGAAAACGTGGATTCGCGGCTGGTGGAAGAGATCAGGCGGGTGCATTCGGGACCACTTCTGCTCTTCGTGGGCCTGTTCCGCTATTACAAGGGCCTGCAACATCTCATCAAGGTCATGCCGCGGATACCGGCCAGGCTGCTGCTGGTCGGCGGAGGCCCGCAGGAGGAGGATCTCAAGAGGTTGGTTATCGAGCTGGGGCTGCAGGACAAGGTCGTCTTTGCGGGAGAGGTGGGCGACGAGGTCTTGCCGGCCTACTACCACGCCTGCGACGTGTTTGTGCTCCCGGCGACCCATCGCAGCGAGGCTTTTGGGACTGTGCTGGTGGAGGCGATGGCCTGCGGCAAGCCGGTGGTCTGCACCGACGTGGGCACGGGTACGACGTGGGTGAACCTCCACGGCGAGACCGGTCTGGTGGTGGCGCCGGCGAACTCCGATGCGCTGGTGGACGCAATTACCGATCTGCTCGCCGACCACGAGCTTCGCGCGCGGATGGGTCGGGCCGCCAGGGCCCGTGCCGAGCGAGAGCTGTCGAAGGAAATGATGGTGGAGCGTACGGCGGAGGTGTACAGGGAAGTGCACCGGTGCAGCAGGCGGACGAGCGCACCCTAAAGGGTGCGGCTACGGGTGCGGCGGCCCCGTGGGGCCGCCGGGGCAGGGGTGTGGTGGCGCGGGTGCGGTGGCCCGGCGGGCCATCACTTGTAGCCGCACCCTTCAGGGTGCGCGGGACCGTTCGGATGGCGAAGTAGTTGCCAGGCACGTCCACGCTCGGAAAAAAGGGCGGGGACCGTTCGTGATGCAAGGAGCACACAAATGAAGATCCGTGAGAAGCACCATCGGCTACCCAGGCAAGCATACCACGGTGAGGTGATTGCCGCATTTACGATCTGCGTCGACAACCGTGTGCGTCTATTCACCGACCATGAGGTCGTGGGCGCTTTCATCAATATCCTACGTGCGGCGGCCGAGCGCTGGTCTTGCATTGTGGGCATCTACTGCTTTATGCCGGATCACCTGCATGTGATTCTCCAGGGAGAAAGTCCCACCGCAAACATTTGGGAAACAGTGGTTGAGTTCAAACAAAGGAGCGGCTATTGGCTGGCGCGGCAACGGCCGGGGGTCGTTTGGCAGAAGGACTTCCACGATCACATCTTTCGCCACAGTGAGGACATCGCCAAACACGTAAGGTACATACTGGATAACTCTTGTAGAGCAGGTCTGGTAACGGAGTGGGAGCAATATCCTTTTAAGGGCGCGATCGGTTGCAGGCTAGAGGATGTGCTTGGGGGGTTGCCATGTCGAGGGCGTGGGCGGGCCTAGCGGGCATCTCGCCAGGCGAACGGGCACGCGCACCCTGAGGGGTACGGCTACGGGTGGGGGTACGGGTACGGCGGCCCACGGGGCCGCCGGGGGTTAACCCGCTATCTTCTCCAAGCTTCGGCCCTTGGTTTCTTCGCCCAGGAGGAGCACGGTGAGGGAGGTGTAGATCAGGAGGGCGGCGATGACGACGAACACGAGGGTGTAGTCCATGGACCAGGCTCCCAGTATCCGCGCGATCACGATGGGCGCAATGATGGCGCCGATGCGGCCTAGAGCAACCGCGGCGCCCGTTCCCGTCGCTCTAGCCCAGGTCGGATAGAGCTCGGGGGTGTACGCGTATACGGTGGCAAAGACGGCGGAGTTGAGGAAGGAGATCAGGAGACCCCAGAGGATTATTTCGGCCTCGCCGCTGGCACGCCCAAATTGGTACGCCACGATGCCGTAGAGCAGAAAACCCAGCACCAGCATCAACTTTCTGCCCGCACGATCCACCAAATAGGCCGTCATGAGATATCCAGGCACCTGCCCCAGGTTGATGATGAGCACGAAGATGAACGACTGCGCCAACCCGTAGCCGGCAGAGACGAGTAATGTGGGCAGCCAGATGAACAGGCCGAAGTAGGTGTAGACCACAGCGAAATTAGCGGTCCAAACGCAGATCGTTCTTTTAAGCAGAGGGGGACGCAACAGGCTGCCAAGGCCTACATTTGCATACGTCGTGCCGGCGCCTGGCTCGTGTGCCGCCGCGGGCGGCAGGTCGTCCCGGTAATACACGGCCTCGACGCGACGCACCAGCGCCTCGGCCTCCTCGCCCCGGCCTTTGGTGATCAGGTGGCGGGGCGACTCCACCAGCGCGCGGTTGAGGACAAGGACGTAGAGGGCAGCCAGACCTGTGATCAGGAAGGACACCTGCCAGCCCAGGGTCGGTATCAAAAGGTACGCCCCCAGCGACACGGCGATCGAGCCCCAGGCCCAGAACGAGTCGAGGCCCACCATCATCATGCCCCGGTGTTTGGAGGGCGATAGCTCGCTGACCAAAGTGCTGCCCACGGGGAACATGCCGCCCAGGCCGAACCCGACGACGAACCGCAGCGCCGCCAGGCTCGGCACGTCCACCGCCAGGCCGGACGCTCCATTGGCGATGGCGAATGTCAAGAACACGATTTGCAGCAGTCCCTTTCTGCCGACGCGATCGGCGACCAGACCGACCAGAATTGAGCCAACAAGCATGCCCACCGACTGGAGGGTGCCGATGATGCCGACGTCCTCCGGCGACAACGCCCACGCACCAACGATCACCGGGAATACGAAGGAGACCATGGTGAAGCTTGCGGCGCCGAACATCCAGGCCAAACCGGCGACCACCACGATCTTCAAATGAAAGTTGCTGAGGGGCAACCTGTCCAGCCTTGCCGTTACGCTCAAGCAGCACCTCCTCGTGTTCGCGCCAAGGCCGACGGCCATCCCGTGCCGCCATCTAGCAGACGCAGGGATGAGGAGTCCGACGCGCGTCCGTAGACAAGGGGATTCGGCCAGCGGCGTGGAAGCGGCAACAATGCCGGCGGCGGGTCGCCGGTCGTGGCAAGGATAGCACATGTGAATCTGCACGTCTACGGAATCGACGATCCAGTCTATGGATTGCGCAAGAATCCGTTGTTTGGTATATTGAATTTACCGTCGAGAAAGCCACCAGTATGCCAAGGAGGTGGTCCCCGGTGAGTGAGAATTGCGAGCCCGGTGAACTGAGAGAAGCGCAGCGGCTGGCTGAGGAGCGTGGAGAGCATCTTTCTCGCCTCAACGCGCTAATCCGTGTGTCCTCAGTGGTACTGGCCGAGACCACGTTGGAAGGGATGCTGCGGAAGGTGGTGGACGCAGCTCGTGAGTTGACGGAAGCGAAGATCGGCGTGTCCGGGCACGGCTACAGGGACGGCGTTTTCCAGATTGGCGCTACTTCCAGGGCTGAGGAGCGGATGCCTTGCCCGCCCGGCGAGGTCTTCGCCGTCGCCAAAGGCGGCGTGTACCTCGACCTGATTCAGAAGCAGAGCTCGATTCGCCTGACGGACGCAGAGCTCTTGCGACATCCGGCATGGTGGGGACTGCCGGAGGGGCACGCGCCCGTGCGCGGGCTACTGGGCGTCCGGCTGACCGGTACCGACGGCCAGGCCAACGGGCTCATCATGGTCTCCGATAAGGCAGAGGGCGACTTCACGGCTGAGGACGAGGCGCTGCTGACGCAACTGGCCACGCTGGCCTCGCTTGGGTTTCAGCACATTGAGGCTAGAGACGAGGCGGAGCGGCAGAGGGCCCAGCTTGACGCCGTGTTCGATGCGATGACCGACGGGGTGACCGTATACAGCGCCGAGGGCGTTCCCGTCAAGTGCAACCAGGCCGAAATCGCCGCACTAGGGTTAGATCCGGTTGGTGGCGACCGGGAGACCCTCAGGAAGACGCTAAAGGTTCGCCATGTCGACGGGCGGCCTGTTGCCCCCGCCGATCTCCCTTCGGTGCGGGCGCTACGAGGCGAGACGGTGGGCGAGGAGGCATTCCTGTTTACGAACGTCAACGGAGAGGAGTTCAGCATCCTTGCCTCCGGCTCGCCGCTATGTAAAGATGGCAAGGTGGTCGGCGCGCTGACCGTGTGGCGCAACATCACCGAGCGTGAGTGGCTGCTCCAACAGATCCAGCGGCAGGTAGCCGAGCTGAACGCCGCCAACAGGGAATTGGAACTCTTTGCCTACTCCGTTTCGCACGATCTCAGAGCACCGCTGCGGGGGATAGACGGCTTCGCCAATGCGCTCCTGGAGGACTACGCCGACTTACTGGACGACCAGGGTAAGAGATACCTGGCATTCGTTCGCCAGGAGAGCCAGCGGATGGGACAGCTCATCGACGCCGTGCTCGAACTGTCCCGGATTGCCCGCTGGGAGATGCGCCGAGGGCGGGTCGATCTGAGCGAGCTGGCACGCCAGGTCGCGCGAGGGCTGCAGCTCGCCGAGCCCGAGCGGTCCGTGGAGTTTGCTATCGCCCTGGGACTGATGGCGAACGGGGACGCTCGGCTGCTGAAAGTGGTACTGGAGAACCTGCTGGAAAACGCCTGGAAGTTCACTTCGAAACGCCCAACGGCCAAAATAGAGTTTGGCGCCACCGAGCACGAAGGCAGCCGGGCCTACTACGTGCGCGACGACGGCGCGGGATTCGAGCCGGGGTATGCCGGCAAGCTGTTCGGCCCCTTCCAACGACTGCACGGGGAAGGAGAGTTCCCCGGCACCGGCATCGGACTTGCCACCGTACAGCGCATTGTCAGTCGGCACGGTGGGCGCGTATGGGCGGAAGGAGCATTGGAAGGTGGAGCGACGTTCTATTTCACTTTGCTAGCGTAGCACGAAAATACTTCAACCGCAGAGACCGCAGAGAGCGCAGACGGGGTCTGAACCGCAGATTAAGCTGATTAGGGGATTTCACAGATATGGAATCTCGGTGATCTGGTAATCTGCGTAATCCGTCATCTGCGTCAATGAGTGGTTCAAAATCTCTGCGCCCTCTGCGGTGAACGTCCCCGCGTTTTCATCCTTGGGCGCGCTGCCAAGGGCATAGACAACTGGCTTGAAAAGGTGGAAGCAAGTGACGAAACCGCTTCACGTCCTCATCGTCGAGGATTCCAAAATCGACGCCGAGTTGCTGCTGCGCGAGCTGCGGCAAGGCGGGTACGATCCCGTTCATGAGCTCGTGGATTCGGCTGAAGCTATGAACGCCGCCCTGAACCAGCAGGGGTGGGAAATCATCATCTCGGACTACGTGATGCCACGCTTTAGCGGTCCGGACGCGCTGCGACTGGCACAGGCGAGAGGCATCGACGTGCCAATTATCGTCGTGTCAGGCCAGATGGGCGAGGAAACCGCGGTCGAAACGATGAAGGCGGGCGCCCACGACTACATCGTGAAGGGCAGTTTGTCGAGGCTGGTTCCGGCGGTGGAGCGGGAGCTGCGCGAGGCAGCAGTCCGGCGAGAGCGCAGAGAAGCCGACGCGGCGCTGAAGATAGCGCACGAGGAGCTGCGCCGGGCTCACGCCGAGCTGAGCGAAGCGCACGCGGTGCTAGAGCAAAGGGTCGCGGAACGAACAGCCGATCTGGCAGAGGCTAATAGAGACCTGCAGGCCGAGATAGCCGAGCGCAAGCAGATGGAGAAGGAGCGCGAGGAACTGCTGGAGAAGCTGCGCGAGGCCAACAGCCTGCTGACCATCGCCAGCGTCCAGGCCACGGAAAAGGCCCAAGAGGCAGAGGAGCGTAGTGCCGAGCTCCAACGGCTGGGAGACGAGCGCGAGCGGCTGCTCGAAGAGCTGCAAACCGAACGGGCGCTGTTGCAGGCGGTATTCCAGCAAATGCCCGCCGGGGTGCTCGTGGCGGAGGCCTCATCCGGCAAGATGATCATTACCAATGAACAGGTGTCGTCGATCTTGCAGGCACCGCTCCTGCCCGCAGCCGACATCGAGCAGTACAGCCGTAACCTGGGCTTTCACGCCGATGGGACGCCGTATAGGCCCGATGAGTGGCCCCTGTTGCGCTCGATCCTAAAGGGCGAGGTGGTGTCCGGCGAGGAGATAGAGTTCGAGCGCTCTGACGGAACGCGTGGCGTGGCCGCGCACAACTCCGCCCCGATCCGGGATCGCAAGGGGCGCATCGTCGCCGGCGTGCTGATCTTCCACGACATAACGGAGCGCAAGCAGGCCGAGCGGCTTCGGGAGGAATACCTTCACCTCATCTCCCACGACCTGCGAAATCCTCTTACGGGCCTGATGGGCCATGCGCAGTTGCTGGCGCGGTCGTTGGCTCAGCAGGGCCTCGAGCCTGAGGCTGGCCGAGCCGAGCACGTCCTGTACAACGCGAGACGCATGAACGAGATGATCCAGGATCTGGTCGAATCCTCGCGCCTGGAGTCGGGCCAGCTCGAGCTGCACAAAGACACGGCGGACCTGCTTGACCTGATGTCGAGCCTGTCGCAGCGCATAGGGACACAGGAGGATCAGCAGCGTATCAACGTAGTTAGCTCGGAATGGGTGCCACCGGTGGCGGTCGACCTCAGTCGCATCGAGCGAGCGTTCACAAATGTTATCTCCAACGCCTTGAAGTACTCGTCGGCGCAGGCTCCGGTACTTGTCGAGGTTGCGCGGGAGGATGGCGACGCCGTGGTGTGCGTGCGGGATCGGGGCGTCGGGATTGCGGCTGATGACCTGCCGCACCTTTTCCAGCGCTTTTACAGGGCCAAGACGGGCTATCGCCAGGAAGGGATCGGCCTGGGCCTTTACATCGCGCGCCTGATCATCGAGGCGCACGGGGGGAGGATCTGGGTCGACAGCGAGGTGGGCAAGGGCAGTGCGTTCTATGTTGCGCTGCCGGTGGCGTAGGGGCGTTGGGCCAGTACACAGCAGTTAGCCGGCAGGGTCGGCAGGCATACGGGCACGCGTCCGCCTAGGGCGGACGGCTACAAGTGTTGCGGACCCAGGGCCGCAACACTTGTAGCCGCAGGCTTTAGCCTGCGCGGGTGGGGCGGAGGGGGGTCGCGTCAACCCACGATCCAGCGTGCGCCTGCCAGGCGGGTTGACGCGAGACTTTAGTCCGCCGAAGGAAAAAGCGCTTGCCCGGCCAAACAATCACAGGGCGTTGGGCACGTCTACAAAGCGCACTTGCAGCCCAAACCTCTTGGATAGCACCTCGCCCAGGGCGACGACGCCGAACTTCTCGGTGTTGTGGTGGCCGGCGGCGACGTAGTTGATGTTCCCCTCGCGACAGAGGGCCTGGGTCGGCTCTCTGGCCTCACCCGTCAGATACAGGTCACAGCCCGCGTTGATGGCCTCCATCACCTCACTCGCCCCGCCTCCGGCCGTGATGGCCAGCCTCTGCACTTCCCCCGGCCCGTGAGATAATACCACGGAGGTCCCTCCCAAGACGGCGTTCACTTGCGCTACAAAGTCGTTCAAAGGCATCCTGCGAGGCGTCTGCGCGATCACGCCTAGATAGGCACCGTCCAACGGCGCGAAGTCCTGGGAGAGGATGTCCAGGCCCAGCCGCCGGGCGAGCTGCAGGCTGTTGCCGACCTCGGGATGGGCATCCAGGGGCAGGTGATAGGCCAGCAGGTTGACGTCGCCGTCGAAAAGCGGTTTCAGCCGCGCCCTGAGGATGGCGTCGATCCGCCGCGGCTCGTCGCGCAGGAAAAGGCCGTGGTGGACCAAGACGGCGTCGGCACTCCAGGCGAGGGCCTCCTCGAACAGCGCCAGGTTGGCGCTGACGCCCAGCGCAAGGCGCTGGACCTCCGGCTTGCCGATGACCTGCAACCCGTTTACCGCCAGGTCTCTTATCGATTGAACCCTGAGATACTGACTCAGGAAGTCGACGATCTCCTGCCTCGGGGCCATGAAGCAATGATATTGGTTGCCAAACCGCAAGTCAATGGCGAGTTTGGACTTTTTTTTGAAAATTCGTCGAAATTGCGCCAAAAATGTTGTTTTTTGGCGCCCAAAATGAATTATATATA
>JACQUC010000080.1 GCA_016210495.1 Chloroflexota bacterium | reverse complement strand
CCCATTCCAACCGCGACACCCACTCGCGGACCCACAGCGACCCCAACGCCAACACGCGAGATCATCCCCCTTCCCACACCGGCGCCCACCCCGACCCCCACCCCGTCGCCGACACCGGACGTGGCGAAGACCATCGATACCCTGAGCCTCGCGCGCGTGCGCACCGCGGACGGCGAGGCCCCAGGCTTCTTCGTCACGCCGTCCAACGCGCTTGTCACCATCGGCCGCATCGCCACGTCCTCCTTTGCGGCCGTGCGCTTCCGTGACAATACCACCGCGGAGGCGACGCGCCGCGCGACGGACGGAATCCCCGACCTCGCGGAGTACATTGTCTCCGTGCAGGTGCGGGCTGCGATTCCGATCGGGACGGTCAAGGACGTCAAGGCGGGGGACCAGGTGGTCATCGCCACCCTGACGGACACGGGCGCGGTGGCCCTCCAGACCAGCAAGGTCCTCGAGGTGGTGAAGGAGTCCGGCCGCGGGCTCGACCTGCTCCGGCTCGACCTGCCCTCGCCCATCGATCCCAAGCTGGACGGCTCTCCGGTGGTCTCGACCGCGACGGGGAAGGTGGTGGGCGTGCTGAACAGCACGTTCGGCATTGGGGACGCGAGGAAGTTCGCTGTCCCGATCGACTACCTGCCGAGCCTGAAGCAGTAGGCGGCGCCCTGCTTGGAAGGCAGCATCTCAGCAGTTGGAGAGAGCCTGTCAGCGGTCGCCTGTTGCCCTGACGTTCCGCATGCCGCGAGCCGCTCCAACAAATCTGAAGGGCGTATCTCACGCCCCCAGCGCGCACCGATTGTTGTCTGCCGAATACGATGTCCGAGACGACGCGGGTAAACCGACCGAGGGTTTCCGCCGCTACCCAGCGGCCTCGACTGCTACATACAGGCGGTCACGATCAGTCCCGCCCATCACGCTGCGGAGTGACTCGATCGAGGAGGACTGACGGGGGCTCGTAACCTGAACCACGACATCGACGGTCGATGACCCGCCAGATGTGCTTGTGAGCATCACAGATGGAGGCGGAACCCTTTGGCCGTCCTCCAACAAACTGGCGATGTATTCGAACCGAGCATCATCCAGTTCCTTCAAGGCTTCTTCCAACGTTCGCCCCTGGGCCATGCATCCCGGCAGCTCGGGGTGTTCAACAAGAAACACCTCTTCTGCGCCCGCATGATCTTTCGAAACCGTAACCGAGTAGGGACGGATTGCAAGGTTCCTGGCCCGGTCACGAACTGCGCTTTTCATGACTCCTCCCTATCGCCCTCTCTTGACAGGAGCGTATCTATCAGGCGAACCGCGTGGGATACATATCCGGTGGCCAATGAAGTATGCCGTGCAATCGTCGCCCTCAAATCTGGATACTTCGGATGCCACGCAACGTCGTGTCGTGCCCCTGCCCTTACCCGAAACCCATACGACTCGTAGAGCCTCACAAGATCATCATGGGACCAGCCCGCCTTGGACATACGCGCTCTGCGGAGCCGATCGTTCTCTTTCCCCATGGTACGCTATTGGGCTTGCACGACGTAGAGTGGTGCGTGGCCCTTCTCGTCCCCGTCAACGAGCACAGATACCTGATAGGTTCCTTCGTGTGGGAAAACGACACCTTGAAGACGGAGTATCACGTTGACTTCCTTTCGACGTCCCGGCGTTGGTTGGTCAACTCTCACATCGCGGGGGAAGTCGATCAGGGTCAGCTTCCCATCG
The DNA here is from genome assembly GCA_016210495.1 of Chloroflexota bacterium. Next base: position 2,533 of record JACQUC010000080.1, on the reverse strand, counting down.
TCGTCCATCACCTTGATGTTCACTTTGCGCGCTGCATTCGCTTCGGCAGGGGATGCCGAGAACCTTGCCACTATCACCATCGACGGGTGCAACGCCGGGAAAGCCGAGGCGGCAATCTCGTTGAAAACGCCGATCACGTTCAGCTTGTTGCCCTCGGCAACATTCGCGTAGTCAGCTACTAGCAGCGTCAGCAACTCCACGGCGCAACTCCTATCTACAACCGGACGTGGTCATCTTCCGCCACACCCCAATCGCGGTCAAGGTGAGATACGGATGGCCAGTCCCAATCAGCTTCTCCTCATCCTCCGAGTCCCCCCACCGCCAGCCGGTGGTGCTTCGGCTTCCCCCGTTGGTTCCCTCCTTGCGCCCTCTTCCGTCCACTCCGCCTTCGACCTGCCCACTACGCAGCTTTCCTTGCCGGGATGCCGGGACCAGGCACCACGTTGAACAGGGTCCGTGCGGCCTCCCGGCCGTCCAGGGTTACCACGATTGAGTACACTCCGGTCTTCTCCAGTTTCAAGGCCAGTTGAAGGGTAACCTGAAGACGTTGGGACATCCCTGGATGGATCCCAGGGGGGCGACCAACGTCGAACTCACCACCTGCCTTGGCAAGGCTCGCGCCATCTTCTGTCGCCACGTCCATCGCGAACTTGTGCTTCTGGTTCGTCTCATGCCACGGCACCTTGATCGAAATGGCCACCGCCATGGCGTGCTGCGCTGGAACAGAATTGATGGTCAGCGAATCCCATCCGCCCCCGAGAACGTAGAGCTTGTTGCCAACCACCTGAGCGGAGTCGGCGGTCATGACCCACTCGACCTCGACACCGGCCGAAGATTCCATTTGACCAGCCTCCTACTTCCGTAGTAGTATCTGTATGACAACTGTAGTAAGGACGCCGCTCGATGTCAACCCCACAGGTGGAGACGTTCTTGTACGATGAGGCGAACGAGGACGAGTTCGCCAATCACGGCCTTTCGGCAGCGATCGTTGACCGGGTGCTCGAAAGCGCATTCGTGTTGGTGAGGAACCGCAGAGGGCGGCGAGGGCTGTACTTGCTCATCGGGCAAGACTATGGGGGCGCCTTCCTGAGCGTACCGATCGAGAAGACGTCCACACCCGGGCTGTGGCGGCCTATCACCGCCTGGCCGAGCAAGCAATCGGAAATCTCTCGACTCAAGCAGTTCAAGGGGAGGAACAATGACCAATAAGATTGACCGTCGTGCGGACCTGGAGAACCCGGACAACTGGGACTGGGAGCATCAAACGCTTAGGCAGCCCGCGAAGCTGAAGCGTTCCGTTGTCTCGGTCCCTTTTTGCCATGCTGACTTCCAGAAAGTCGCCACTGCCGCTCACTCGCTTCATGTCCCCATCTCAGTATTCGTGCGGTTGGGAGCGTTGGAGAAGACGGAGAGGGACGCGCCCATGCTGCCGCTCGGATGGTCCGCTGGCAACAGGGCAAGGACCCATGTGTCGGGGGGCTCTAACGCCGAAACAGAAAGCGCGTTTCGGCTGGACCTCAGAATAGATCAGGCCGATGGCATAACGCTCGCGGGCGCAACAACCTAGCCCCCGCAACGCCGGCACAACACCAGGGCAGGCCCTCGGACGGTCGAGCACCTTCGAGGGCCTGCCCTACAGCCCCGCCAGAATCGCGTCCGTGGCGGCCCGGCTGCCGCCCACCGGCTGCCCGTTGCCCTGGATGACCAGCCGCCCGCCCTCCAGCGCCTTCCAGACCGCGCCCTCGATGCGCTGCGCCGCCTGCTGCTCCCCAAGATGGTCCAGCATCATGGCCGCGGACAGCACCATCGACATGGGGTTGGCGACACCCTTGCCGGCGATGTCCGGCGCGGAGCCGTGGATTGGCTCGAAGTAGCTGGCCTTGTCGCCCAGATTACCGGACGGGCAGATACCCAGCCCACCCACCGTCGCCCCGCCGAGGTCGCTCAGCAGGTCGCCGAGGAAGTTCTCCATGACCAGCACGTCAAAACGGCCCGGGTGCATCACCAGCGCCTGCGCCGCGGCATCGGAGTAGAGGTAGTCCTTCTCGATCTCCGGGTACGCCGCGCCGATCTCCGTGAAGATCTCGCGGAAGAACCACATGGAGCGCAGGACGTTGCTCTTGTCCACGCAGGTCACGCGCTTCACGCCGTCGCGGGGCGCGCCGCCGCGCTTGCGCGCCAGGTCGAAGGCGAACCGGCACACCCGCTCGACCCCGGGCCTGGTCATCATCATGATGTCGCTGGCGGCCCAGTGGTTCACGACGCCCTTGCCCCGCGAGAGGTAGAGCCCCTCCGTGTTCTCGCGCACGATGACGTAGTCGATCTGTCCGGCCCTGGCGTTGCGCAGTTGCCCATCGACCCCAGGCCACAGCTTGATAGGGCGCACGTTGGCGTACAGGTCCAGGCCGTTGCGCAGCACGCCGCCCAGCAGGCCCGCCTCCGTGCCGTCCGGGAAGCGCACCTCGTACAGCCCCACGGGCGCCTTCAGGACCGCGTTGGCGTCGCGGCACGCCTGGAGCGTCTCCGGGTCCAT
>JACQUC010000076.1 GCA_016210495.1 Chloroflexota bacterium | reverse complement strand
TTTCATGGTAGGGTCTTCTTCCCGTTTGTAGTGCGTGAAAAGGCCGTCGCAAATGTTGGCACAGAAAGACTCAGCGGGGGCAAACATGCCGCACTGCATCATCAACTGGGACAAGCCTATGCTGCGCAGAAAAGTGGACTTGCCGCCCTGGTTGGCGCCTGTAATGATCACGAGGTGCTTATTGTCAGCATTGACATCGTTGCCCACAATGCTCTGGTTCATCGTCAGGGCCAGGCAGACGTCGAACAGTCCCTGAAAATTATGCTTGCGCTCCCAGGAAGCCAGGGGCAGGGGAAAGGATATTGGCTCGCCCATTTGAGCAAGTTGCCTATGTAAGTTCAAACAACCAACGTAAAAGGCCAACTCGGTCCGCAGCATATTGAAAAAGCTCCGAATATGGTCAGTGGACTGGGCAAGAGCATTGGCGACAAGGTTTATCCCGCGGTCTCTCAATTCCGACAGTGCTCTGGCGCCGGCTTCATCGCGAGGAGCAATGTAAAAGGTGTAGACCGACGGTTTTTGCGCAAAGATCCGCTTCACCCAGCCCTGTTTTTTGTCGTGGGGTTTACGAAGTACGTAGTTGGTGCCTTTGTAGCCCTTGCCCAACTCAGTGCTGATCAAAACCCCATCGCGGAACTTCAGTTCCCTTAGATGTCTTTGCACCTCAGCAAAATATTCCTCACCCAGCTCTTTTTTGAGCATTGCGAAAAACGTCGTAAAGCCCTCCGACTCAAATTCCTTGGCGTGTTCATCGGCGATGTTTCTGAGTCTCTTAAGCATACCTACAAACATTTGCAGTACTTCTATCGATCCGTGCAGTATCGAGCTGGGATATCTACTGGAAAAGCACCAATAATGCTTTTTCTCGACCTCAAGTGCACCGACCGCGATATCGTAGATCTCCCTGATAATCGAAGGGTTCCCCAAGCAATCCCGAAGAATATCTTGGCGATACAGTATTGTATTCAAATCCTCCAAGCCGGAAAGAACAGCGTGTTTTGCCACTTCGAATAAGAACTTGTCACCGAGCGCCATCGCATCGAACAGCGTGTTTAGCTCCAGGTCTTGCGTCAACGCTGCTTCATTCCACGGCAATAGCCGCTGCAAGTCGAAATCTTGATCCCTATACATGAGGAACGCTTTCATAGCCGTATGCGCTCCTTTAGGGAATCGTATGTTAGACGGTACTTTTCGGCGATTGCTATCGCGTAGGCAAGACCGTCAGCAGGCTTTCTCAGGATTCTGTACGTCCGCAATGCAGGGTTTTCAGGAACGACCGTGCTGACCATGCTCACGGTTTGCGCGCCGAAGGAAGCCAACTCGTCGATGAATGTCACCCAAATGCACAACAGATCCAGTTGGACCAGCTTTTGCATTACATTCTTGCTCAAAAGAATCGCGTCCTTCAGCGTTGTCGAGGTGAAAATCTCATTCATTACGACGATACTGCTGGACGTGGCCTGTTCGAGAATCTCGTGAACTCTGACCAGGTCATCCTCCAGCTTGCCACGGAGGTTCTTGATATCTTCATCCTTCTCAAAATGCGTAAAGAGCCTGTCGAACAGGAAGAGTCGCGCTTCCCGGCCGGGGACGAGGCAACCCAGGCTGGCCAGATAATGCAACTGCCCGAACGCGCGGGCAAAGGTGGTTTTGCCGCCCTGGTTCGGACCGGACACCACAAGTATGCGCTCTTTGTCCTTGAGGTAAAAATCGTTACAAACCACGGGAGAGTGTTCGCCAACGAGCTTGTGGGCCAGCGCCAGATCAAACCCTTCGCAGTCGTGAACCTCCTTGGCTCCGCTGGAAATCTTCGGGTAGCAGAATTTCAGTCCCGCTCGTCTGAGTGTCGCGATGTACTGCAGATAGGCAACGTAAAACTGTACTTCTCGGTCAAAAGCGCCTATCGTTTCGTCCAGATAATCGCCGTTCCTCGCGCAATAACTGTCGAGACTGAGAAAGATGTCGGGATACAATAGGGCTACGAAATCCAGCACTTTCGCTTCGACGTGGTTCATGTCCGCATAGGTGGGGAATCTTACCGCGTAATCCTTCACCGCCGCCTGTTTGAATTTTGCGAACGTTTCCTCGACAGCGGCGCTGTAATCAGTCTCAGACTCATATTTGCGAACCTTGAGGCCGTTATCCTTAATAAGGACGCAATATCTTACGGCGGACAAATCGGCTTTGACCTTTTTCGTTTCCGCCAGAAGCGACGTGAAACGAGAGGATTCGGTATAGCTCGTCACGTAGGAGCGGAAGGCGGTAAAGCCGCGCGATCTCAAATCTACCTGGGATAGATCACGAGCCAGGCATTCAGCGGCGTTGCAGTAGATCTCCACCGCGTCCAGGAACCAGCTTTCCTTCTGGTATTTGTAGTGAAGCTTGTCGGCTTGGGCCAGATGTTCGTGCATTCTTCGCATTCCTTGCGCAAACGATTCTACGTGCTCGAGCAGAACCCTATTTTCGAGATCCCGCATTACCTCGTGGCGATACTCGATCGCGTCGATATCCTTCAAGGGTAGGTAGAAAAACGGTTTCAGGTTGTATTCCTGTCTACCGACCGTGATGGCGTCTATGACCTGATCAAGATTCAAATCAGCAAAGAAGACCGGCTCTTCGAGTGTTTCACCGTCAATACTGTCTTCAGTTCCTTCAAATAGTATGCTGTGGAAAGTCATGAGAGGACATCTCCCTCAGCAATCGCCGTCCGCTCTCTTTGGCCCTCAAACCGCCTGGGCATAAAGAAGGCTTGAGCGATGATGGTTGGCACAACCGCACTGCCGATCACTACCGACACCAAAACGCTGTACTGCGACTGATCGATGATGTTGTTGGTCAGGCCGAAGAGCGCCGATATGCTGCCGAACGTGAGGCCCGTCGACATTAGCATGGTGGTGTAGTTGGCTTCTCGCCCGCTCAATTTGAACGCCCGAGCCAGCGGCCACACTCCAACCACTTTAGTTCCAACTTTTACCCCCAGGAGCACCAGAATAAGTCCTGCTGCCGCCACCACCGCCGGCAGCGAAACATAGAGGCCAGCCTTCAAGAAGTAGAAAGGAGTCAGCATCGTAAAGGCTATCGCCCGCATGCGGTGTACCAGCACCTTGTCGTGGACGAAGACGCCAGCGACGACCAGACCTACCAGATAGGCAGGTAGAACCGCCTCGCTCTTGGCCGTGTTGGCAAGCCCGCCCAGCACGAAAAGTGTGAGGAACAAGAATTTCACTTCTGGCTCGCTGACCTTCCCACCCCAGGTGACTAGCACGTAGCGGGTCAAACGTGGCAACTGCCAGAGAACAGCAGCCGTGACGGCAATGAACGCGACCATCCAGAGGTCGAAATTGGCGAAAAGGATTCCGAGGGCCAGTACCGTACCCAGGTCGGTGACGAAGCACGCGGCGAGGATGAGCTTGCCCAAACCGGTATTGTTCAACCCGGTCTCGACCATGACGGCGTAGACGACCGCGACCGAGGTCGTGGAGAGGGCGATGCCGGCGATCTCGGCGGCGCGCAGGTCCCACCCCACCACGTAGTGGGCAAAGGCCAAGGCCGCAAGGAATGGGAGCAAGAAGCTGGCAAAGCCTATGAATAAACTTGGCTTCAGGTGTCTGCGGAAGGAGGCGGGATCGATCTCCGCTCCAGCCAGGAAGGTCAGCAGCACGCTGCCAAAAGACGCCAGGAAGTCGATCCAGGGGGCGGTATGCAGGCCGAGGAAATTGCCGCCCACGACACCAACGGCGATCTCGACGAGTGCCACCGAAAGCCCGATCCTGATAGATATCAGGCTGGCCGCGAAAGCGAGTGCTACCCAAAAGGCTGCCGTGAACCAGACGTTCTCCACCTTGTCCCTCCCTTGTAACAGATCGCTGCACCGGCGAGGGCAGGCGGAGCTTCAGGGCACAAAAAACAACCCCTACCTGCCCCGTCGGTGCAAGGTAGGAGCCATTAGCGCCGTTGCAGTTCAAGCCCCGCATTAGCGGGGCTCGGGCGGACTCCATCGCCCAGAAGTTCTATCGGCGCAAGTATACCACAGGCAAAAGGCCCGTGGCAACATCGCAATTGACCAGGCGGGCAAAAGGCAATATAATATAGCCAACACAAGATAGCGGATGATGAAGCTCGTCCGCCACAGCGTGCAAGCTGTGACAATTGCCGCTTCAAGCGGCTGATGGCTTCTACGGGCATCTATGTCGCACGTAGGGGCTTTTTTCTTAGCTCAGGGTCCGGGAAATCGGGCGTGGGCGTTGAACAAGTAGTGAGGCGCCAGACCAATGGAAAGACAAATATCTCAGAAGATCAAGCGCGTTCGCACCGTGGCCGACCGCGTTCGGGCGAATGTCGAGCGAGTCATCGTCGGCAAGGCCGAAGTGATCGACCTGGTACTGGTGGCCCTCCTGTGCGAGGGCCACGTACTGCTCGAAGATGTGCCAGGCATCGGCAAGACGATGCTGGCGAAATCTGTGGCCAGGAGCCTGGGATGCACCTTCCGCCGCATCCAGTTCACCCCCGATCTTCTGCCGTCTGATTTGACGGGCATCTCTTTTTTCAACCAGAAGCGCCAGGAATTCGAGTTCCGCCCCGGCCCGGTTTTCTCGCAGGTGCTTCTGGCCGACGAGATCAATCGGGCCACGCCACGAACTCAGTCGGCGCTGCTGGAATGCATGGAGGAGCGCCAGGTCACTTTGGTAGGGGAAACCCGGAAGCTGCTGCGGCCTTTCCTCGTTCTGGCCACCCAGAACCCTATCGAGCTGGAGGGGACTTTCCCGCTGCCGGAGGCACAGCTCGACCGATTCCTTCTCAAGCTGTCTTTGGGTTATCCTTCTGTGGAAGAAGAGAAGGCCATCGCGCGGCGGTTCCAACGTGAGAGCCCGCTGGACGCTCTGGAGCCGGTGGTTGCTGCCGAAGAACTTGTGGCAATGCAGCTTCTCTGCCGTGAAGTGTACGTCGGCGAGGCGGTGGAAGACTACATCGTAGGGATCGTGCGCGCCACGCGCGAGCATCCGTCAGTGCAGCTTGGCGCCAGCCCTCGCGGCACGCTCGGGCTCTATCGCACTGCGCAGGCGTTGGCCGCCATGGACGGACGAGCTTTCGTCATCCCCGACGACGTGAAGCGGCTCGCCCCCGCTGTCCTCACGCACCGGCTCATCACCAGCGCCCAGGCGCGGCTTCGGGGACGGCTTCGGGGCCAGATCGTCGCCGAGGTGTTGGAGTCTGTTCCTGTGCCGGTGGAGGAAGAGCTCGAAACGGTCCTTCCGCCGAAGGCCACAGCCCCATCGGACAGGTAGCGCGATGTCTGGGGAAACCTGGTACTACCTCATCGCCACAATTCTCTTGGCCAGCGTGCTGATGCACAATACCCTGCTCTTTGTCGTGTCCCTTGCACTCGCACTGACCTTGGCCGTCTCCCATCTCTGGAATCGTTACTGTCTGGAAGGAGTCGAGTATCGGCGCTCGTTTAGCCAGGAAAGGGCCTTCTTCGGCGAGGAGATCGAGATGGTTGTGGAAATCGTCAACCGCAAGGTACTGCCTGTTGCCTGGTTGGAAGCGGAGGACGAGATCCCTCGCGAGCTGGAGCCGTTGAAAGGCAAAGTGACGATCTCCTACAAGTCCGGCCGTAGCCTGCTCTTGAACCTTGTCTCCCTACGGTGGTACGAGCGGGTTCGACGCCATTACCGCATCCGCTGCGACGTGCGTGGCTACCACTCCTTCGGACCTGCCCTGCTGCGCTCCGGCGATGTGTTTGGCTTCCGCGTCAGGGAGAGTGTTGTGTCCGGCGAGGATCGCCTTCTCATTTATCCCCGGGTAGTGCCCATCTCCGAACTGGGGCTACCGCCGAAAGATCCATTCGGGGACCTGAAAGCGCGCCAGTGGCTGTTCCAGGATCCGCTGCGCACCATTGGCGTGCGCGAGTACTTTTACGGCGACAATCCTCGACGAATCGACTGGAAGGCGACGGCCCGCACGCAGAAGCTTCAGGTGAAGCTTTACGAGCCAACGACAACTTACCAACTAGTAATCTTACTGAACCTGAATACGTACGGCCCGTTCTGGTGGTGGCAGGGTTACGACCCCGACCTGCTTGAGCTGATCATCACCACCACCGCCTCGGTGGCCAACTGGGCCGTCGAGCAGGGCTACCAGATAGGATTGTACGCCAACGGCAGCTTACGTGCGTCTGACACGATCGTGAAACTGCCGCCGAGTCGAGACCCAGAGCAGCTCACCCGTGTCATGGAGACGCTGGCCATGCTGGTCCCTTCGGCCGCAATGCCACTGGACACGCTCCTGCAAACGGAAAGCCACAAGTTGCCATTTGGGGCTACCTTGCTGGTGGTAACGGCAGTGCTTGGCGACGAAATTCTGGCAGAGTTGCAGGCGTTGAAGAGGGCTGGGCACCACCAGATAGCGCTTTTGCTACTCGGCGATCACGCCCCGCAGATCAAGCTAGAGGGCATCGCCACCTATCGCATCGGCGGGGAAAAGGCCTGGCGGGAACTGCGTGAGATCGCCGTTGGTGGTCATCCGGAGGGAGCTGATTGAGCACCAAATCGATCAACTGGCTGAAGGAGTTACTGCTTCCGATGGGAGTGGTGGCAATGGAGACTTGCTGGCTGTACCCCTGGTCCCTTTTCCTGGGCGTCGGGAGCCAGCCCAGCGGTGGCCGTCCTCCACTATCCTCCGTAAGCATCTTCGGCCTTGTCCTTTTCAGTCTGGTGGTCACGAGGCTAGTCCTGAGGCAAAAATGGTCTCTGGCACGAGCCCGCTTAGCTCTCGTGTCGCTTGGTCTCGTCGCCGTGCTGCTCACGCTTCACGTCGACCGGTATGTGCAGACGGGGCTTGTCGATCCGGTCTGGCCCATAGCCCTGGCCCGAGAACTGCCAGACGCGTTCAGCCACCCCTCAACCGAGGTTTTGGCTGCGGGGCTCGGCATCTTCCTATGGTGGCGAGGCATCGCCCTCGGCCGGGGCCGACTCGACTTTGACCGCATCGAAGGGGCTTTCAGACTGGGCATCATAGCTATGGTGGGCTTCCTGCTCCTGGCCGCGGTGAATGAGTCAGCCCACGGCGAGGGATTACAGAGAGGCACAACTATCTACGTCGTCGGCTTCTTCTTTGCGGGCCTCACCTCGCTGTCACTGGCACGGGTCGAGTCCATTGGCAAGCAAAGCCGCGCCATAGGCGAGTATACCCTGCCTTTCAATCGTCACTGGCTGGCCATCGTGCTGGGTGTGGTCGCGACATTGCTTCTTTTAACGATGGGGATTGCCCAGTTGCTCTCATTCGACGTCATCACGGCCATTGCCACCCCGATCCTTAATCTGCTGAGTACTATCGCGTGGCTGCTTCTGTACACCATCGCTATCGCGTTCGGACTCCTTCTGGAAGTTCTCATTTATTTGGCCCGTCTTCTTTTGCACCCGGCTACGCCTCCTCCACCACCACTGCAGCCGCCCGAAGTGTCCTTCCTGGATCGGCTACGAGAGGAAGACACAGCACGCGTGCTGCCCCCTGAGTTGGCCCTGGCCCTAAAGTGGTTGGCCATAGCGGTGGTGATCCTCGTCGCGATCGTTTTGCTCGTGCGCGCAGTACTCAGGCGGATAGAATGGGAGCGCGACGACGTGCTTGAGGAGCGTGATTCAGTGTCGCCAGCCGGTTCGCTCAAGCTGGCTGTCCTGGCCTGGCTGCATTCCCTTTACAGCAGGTGGTTTTGCAGAGGCGCTACGACGACGGCAATGTCCGACGAGGTTGCAGAAGAAGTAGCCAAGACAAGCTTAGCTCAGACCATCAGGCAGATCTACCGGCAGTTGTTGATGCTTGCCGCGTCAGTGGGGCCACCGCGGGCCAGGTCCACGACCCCGTACGAGCATCTACCTCAGCTACAGGCGCTATTGAAACCGGAGGATGCTCTGGCGGCCATCACCGAAGCATATGTGAAGGTGCGCTACGGGCCGGACGGGCCGACGGATGATGAAATCCAGAGCGTTCGAGCCAGATGGCAAAGGGTGTTGGCTTCGGCAAGACCAGCGTCCACGGGAGTAACGGAGCCGGAGCAAGAACCGGACAAGAGCGGAAGTCACAAGAGAAAGCCCTCGGGCGATCTGCCGATGTCGCGATGACGATTTTCTGCCTGATGATCAATTCAGGTACGCGTCTTGCCCCGTGTCCTTGAGGGAGGCGCCCGTGCCAGACATTCTATCGAACTATCATGACTGAACAATGAGCGTGGTGGCTGATTCGCTCGGAGGTGCCCCCGAGCAATGTACCCCACAGAGCCGAATGCCCGATGTGGCTGAGAATGATCAGATCGAAGGAATGCTCCCTGGCAAAGCGCACGACCGTCTCGGCCGCGTGACCGGGAATGATCTCGGTCTTGAGCTCAATTCCCTTGCTCCGGGCGCGTGCCACGGCTTCCGCCTGCACCTCGGCGAAGAAGTGGTTCTCGTACTCTTTTTCCTCATCGACTTCGCCGACCGTTGCCGCGAATCGCGGCAGATGCTCCTCTACGCTCAACGCCCACAGCCCGGCGGCATACTTCTGGGCAAGGTCTATCGCAACATCGAGCGCTCGCATTGACCCAGCCGAACCGTCGTAAGCTACCAGTATCTTACGAAACATATTCCCATCCTCCTTTTTAGCGCGCCCTCCAGCGGGCCTTAATAAGTTGTAGGCTTCGAAAGCAACTGCCTGATAACGCGGAAAGTCTTGACGAACTGGGGTGAGATGGGGCTGTCAAAATCAAACTTCGCCCGCTCCACGCCGTCCTTGGTCGGTATTGACAGTTCGAACCAACAGCCCATCAGGCAATTGCGAAGCTCTATCGAAGATATGTCGGCTACACGATACTCCGTCTGAATCGACGATCCCTTTGATTCGCCGACGACGAGAACGCGGCTGTAAATGGTGGCCACGAGCTTCAACTCACGCCTTCTATCCGCGTTCGCCGGAATCAGAGCCCCGGTAATTACTTCTTCGCTTTCTGACAGAGTAGCCTCCAGCTTTCCAATGAGCGATGCCGGAACAGTATCTTTGAATCCCTTTTCCTCGTCCGCTTCTTCGGCGACGACATCTTCCAGACGTCGCCTGAGCCTTCTGTCGCCTTCTAGCGGTACGAACCGCCCAAGGATGCCAGCCGCTTCCTCCACGTAGGGCGACACCCTCTCCGGAAACTCGACGGAAAACTTCAGAATTGTTCCCCAATCGGCAGGCAGGCGATTGCGGCAATAGACTACTTGTTCCAGACGAATTGCCCGGTGTCTGTCGTCGTACACGTACCTGTTGTGACGGGCCTGCGACCTCTCAATAACGACGTCGAACGTAAGGGAACTGTCAGAACTGCTCACCAGTGCCTTCCATCCCAACTGCCTAACGGCACACGCACAAGAGCTCCTAAGAACTTGAGCAACAGAAAAAAGCTTCCACCAGCAAGGTCAGAGCCAGTAGAAGCTATCAGTCGACTACTCGACGTTTGGCGAGCTTCATCGCCTTAGCGCTATCGCTTGCTACGATTATAGCCTCTATGGGCCCGAAATTCAAACTGAGGGGCGCAAGAGCTTTCTGGCCAGCCCGTGTTGACACGGCGGGCAAGCGGGCTTATAATGTTAGATAAGTGGGGCTGGTGGGAGTTATGGACACACCAGCTTGGACCGGGCCCAGCGTTAGCCGAGCCTACCCGAGCAATCTGGTGGGCTTTTTGGTTTGTCGTGGAGCAGCGGGAACTCTACCATTTGCCACGCGAGCGGGTATATGCCGCGCTAAACAGCTCTCCTCGCGGTCTTCGCCAAGAGGAGGCCAGGCAGCGCCTCGACCAGTATGGCGCCAACGAGATCGAAGAGGCTCGCAAGACCCCTCTGTTTCTGAGATTCCTGGCCTACTTTTACCAGATCTTTGCGCTCTTGCTATGGGCAGCCGCGGCCCTGTCTTTCGTGGCGGGCTCTATCGCCCTGGCGTGGACGATCATCGGCGTCATCTTCATCAACGCTGTGTTCAGCTTCCTGCAGGAGTTTCGGGCCGAAAAGGCCGTCGAAGCCCTCAAGAATCTGCTGCCCGCGATGGCGCGGGTGATACGTGAGGGCGAGGTGCGGGAGGTCCTTGCGCACGACCTGGTGCCGGGCGATGTGATGCTTCTGGAGGAGGGGGAGAATATCTCGTCCGATGCCCGTCTGGTCGAGGCGGTGGAGATGCGTGTCAACATGTCCGCGCTCACCGGCGAATCGGAGCCGGTGGTCAGGATAGCCGATCCCATTGCCGAGCCAGACCTTCGGGCGATCGAGGTCAGTAACTACGTTTTTGCCGGCACGTTTGTGACGTTTGGCTCTGGCAAGGCCGTTGTATTCGCCACCGGCATGCGCACCCAGTTCGGACGCATCGCGGGCCTCACGCAGGGAATCAGGGAAGAACCGAGCCCGCTCACCAAAGAGGTGAACAGGGTCGCGCTGCTGATAGCTGGACTAGCCGTGATTTCTGGCGTGGCGCTTTTTGTTGTCGGTACGGTGCTGGCCAGGCTATCTCCCGTCGAAAGTCTGGTATTTGCGATCGGCCTCATAGTGGCCAACGTGCCCGAGGGGTTGCTCCCGACACTTACGCTGGCCCTGGCTGTCGGCGTGAGCAGCCTGGCCAGGCATAACGCCATCGTTAAGCGGCTATCTGCGGTCGAGACGCTTGGCTCGACGACGGTGATCTGCACGGACAAGACGGGCACGCTGACGCAGAACGCAATGACCGTGCGCGAGGTGTGGGTCGGTGGCGAGAGTCTTCACGTGAGCGGCGTTGGATATGCGCCGACCGGCACGGTGGTGAGAGACGATACGCTGGTCGAGCCGAGCGACCTTGGACAGGCACGCTGGCTTTTTTCGGTAGCGGGACTGTGCAACAACGCGAGGCTCGTGCCGCCCGGCCGAGCGAGGCAAGGCTGGGGTGTGGTCGGCGATCCCACGGAGGCGGCGCTTCTCGTGGCGGCCAGGAAAGCGGGGATCGATCCTGATGCCGAGGCCCACAGAATGCCACGGGTTTACGAGCTACCATTCGAATCGCGGCGCAAGCGAATGAGCACGATCCATCGATCCGACGACGGCCTGATCGCTTTGGTCAAGGGTGCTCCGAAGGAGGTGCTGGGAAGCTGCTCGCACCTTGTGGTGGGAGACAACGTGGTCGATCTGACCGACGATTGGTGGGCGAGAATAGTTGACCGGAACGATGCCTACGCCGAGTCGGCGTTGCGTGTGCTGGCCATGGCGTACAGGGAATTGCCGTCAGACGTCGACTACACCCGGGTGGAGCAGGTGGAACAGGGCCTGACGTTTGTGGGGCTGATGGCGATGCTGGATCCACCACGGCCGGAGGTAGCAAGTGCCATCCAGGTGGCGACCGGGGCCGGCATGAGAGTGATAATGATCACAGGTGACTACGGGCTGACGGCCAAGGCAGTGGCGCTGAGAATAGGGTTGATCAGAAGCGAAGGCAGCAGGATAGTGAGCGGGCACGAGCTGGATCAAATGGCGGACGAGGAATTGGCGAGTGTTCTGCGGACCGGAAACGTCGTGTTCGCGCGGAGCGACCCGGGTCAGAAGCTGCGCATCGCCAGCACGCTGAAGAGCCAGGGTGAAGTGGTGGCGATGACCGGCGACGGGGTCAACGACGCCCCTGCTCTGAAGAGAGCGGACATCGGGATTGCGATGGGGATAACCGGGACGGACGTCGCCAAAGAGGCTTCGCAGGTTATTCTCGCGGACGACAACTTCGCGACGATCGTTAGAGCTGTGGAGGAAGGCAGGACTGTATACGACAACATCAGGAAGTTCATCGTGTATATCTTTGCGCATCTTACCCCGGAGTTCGTTCCCTTTGTGGCGTTCGCTCTCTTTCGCGTGCCGCTGGCGATAACTCCGCTGCAAATTCTCGCCATCGACCTCGGGACCGAGACGCTGCCCGCCCTGGCCCTCGGCCTGGAGAGGTCGGAGCCGGGGATCATGCGGCGGCCACCGCGGCCGGCAAAGGAGAGGCTGCTCACGGTGCCGCTGCTGCTGCGTGCCTATCTGTTCTTCGGCACCATCGAATCGATATTCGTGATGGCAGGCTTCTTCTGGGTCTTGTTTCGTGGTGGATGGCAGTGGGGCCAGGAGCTGCTGCCTCAGGATCCGTTGTACCTCGAGGCCTCGACAATGGGTTTTCTGGGCATAGTCTCCACTCAGTTAGGAACGGTCTTCGCTGCGCGCACCTCAAAGGTCCCCGTGTTCTCCATTGGGATGTTTAGCAACAGGTGGGTGCTCTGGGGCATCGTGTTCGAGGTCGTGGTAACGCTTGCGCTGATGTACGTTCCACCGCTGCAGCAGTTCTTTGGTATGGCGCCGCTTGGACTGCACGAGTGGGCCTTCGTGCTGCCATTCGGCCCGGCAGTGTTCCTTGCCGACGAGGCGAGGAAGTGGCTGCTACAGCGTCGTGAGGCTTCAAGAAGGGAGTTGACAGGATGAGGGTGGTGATCGTGGGCTGTGGCCGCGTGGGATCGGAGCTCGCCGGCCAGCTATCGGCCGAGGGCCATCAAGTGGCCATTATCGACAAGAACCCATTGGCCTTCAAGCGCCTGAGAAAAGGTTTCAAGGGGATAACCGTAGAAGGGAACGCCTTCGATCTGGACGTTCTCAAAAGGGCGGGAATCGAGCAAGCGGATGGCTTTGCCAGCGTGACCGCCGGGGACAACACCAACTACGTCCTCGCGGCGATGGCGCGCAGCCGATTCAAG
The DNA here is from genome assembly GCA_016210495.1 of Chloroflexota bacterium. Next base: position 1,797 of record JACQUC010000076.1, on the reverse strand, counting down.
GTTCCGAGAGTCGTCACACGCATCTACGACCCGTTGCGGGCGGATATCTATCGACGACTCGGGGTGCCGACGATATCCTCGACGGTGTGGGGAGCCAACAAAATCCGCGAGCTGCTCTCGTATATCGGTCTGAGCAGCATCCTCACCGTCGCCAACGGAGAGGTGGAAGTAGTGGAAGTGGAAGTTAGCCCGCTCCTGGCGGGCCAGCCACTGAGCGACATCATCATTCCAGGCGAGGCGCAGCCGGTGGCCATAATCAGAGCAGGCTCGGCGTTCATTCCCGGCCTCGCGACACGCCTGCAGAAGTATGACAAGGTTCTGGTGGCTGTGCTTTCGACAGCTATGACGAAGTTCGACAAGCTGGTATCACCCGTTTAGGAGGTCAGGCAGCGTGTTTGTAGTAATCGTGGGGGCCGGAGCGGTTGGAAGACATCTCGCCGAGGTCCTGGCGCAAGAGAAGCAACAGGTGGTCTTGGTGGAGAAGGATGCCTCGATTGCCGCCAAGGTGGCCCAGGAAACGAGTATTGAGGTGGTGGAAGGTGACGGCGATGATCCTGACGTGCTTCAACGAGCCGGCGCATCGGGCGCCGACGTCGTCGTGGCGGTAACGGGGGAGGATGAAGACAATCTGGTGGCCTGCACTCTGGCCAAGTTCCAGTTCTCTGCCAAGCGGGTCATAGCGCGCGTCAACAACCCGAAAAACGCGTGGATGTTCGGCAAAGACACGGGCGTCGACGTAGCCGTCAGCCAGGCGGACGTGATGACCAGGCTCCTGGTCGAGGAGATGACCCTAAGCGACATCGTAACCCTGCTCCGGCTGCGCCTGGGCGAAGTGGCGCTTGTGGAAAAGAGCATCGGCGTGGATTCCAAAGCAGCGGGCAGTCAGATAAAAGGGTTGCCGTTCCCGGAGAACGCCGTGTGCGTGGCAGTGCTGCAGGGCGGCAAGGTGCTCGTTCCCCGGCCCGACTTGACGGTTCAGGTGGGCGATGAGGTGATTGTGCTGACGACCGCGGAAAACGAGGCGAAGCTGGCCGAGATACTCTAGCAGTCCGTCAACGCCGGTATGATGACCGTGACCCTGAGTCCGCCTCAGGCGGACTCAGAATGACACTCGTGACTCTTCTCGTGATAAACTAGCTAGCCCCTTCGCAAATAGCTGCCGAAGCCTGGTTCGACCAGAATCTCGCCGTCCCGCGCGGCCACGACACCGCTTTTGATCGTCATAACGGGCCAGCCCTTCATAGTTCGACCTTCCAGAACGGAGAAGTCGGCGAACGAGTGGAGCTTCGCCGGATCGACCTTCAGGTCCTTGTCGAGATCGACGAGCACGAGATCTGCGTCGCTGCCTACGGCGATGGTGCCCTTGCGGGGGTACATGCCGAAGATCTTTGCCGGGTTCATCGTGGCCTTTTCGACGATGTCCAGTAAGCCCAGGCCGCGCTTGTGATAGCCCTCGTGGATAAGGGCGACGAGGTGCGTGCCGACCCCTGGATAGCCAGCGCCGGCGCCGGCGATGCCTTTTTCTAGCATCTTCTGCGCTCGGGTGCGAGCGGTGTCGTCCGTGCCGAACGAATCGACGATGCCTTCCCGCACGCCCTGCCAAAGTGCCTCGACGTGCTCGCTCCCTCGAACCGGTGGCGTCATCTTCGCCAGGAATCCGACCTCCTCATCGGCGTTGACAGAGAGATACGGAGATGTCGTCTCGACGAAGATGTTGGCGTTCTCCCGCTTGATCCGGCGTAACTGATTGATAGAGCCCTTGGCCGAGATGTGTACAAAATAGAGCTTCACGCCGGC
>JACQUC010000071.1 GCA_016210495.1 Chloroflexota bacterium | reverse complement strand
TGGTCGACCCAGACCACCAACACGCGCGCGGGAAAGGATACCTGGCGCTGCAAGGAGTGCCACGGCTGGGACTACAAGGGCAAGGACGGCGCCTACGGCTCCGGCAGCCATCGCACCGGATTTGTCGGAGTCGTCGACGCTTCCAAGAGCAAGACTGTGGATGAGATCGCCGACGTCCTCAGGGGCGCCCAGAACCCCGACCACGACTTTTCGTCGTTTCTCGATGACGAATCCATTGGCGCCCTGGCCAGCTTTGTCAAGGAAGGTGTGATCGAAGATCTGGCCGAGTACATCGACTATCCTACGAAACAGCCTAAGAGCGCGGATGCTGCGCGTGGCGAAGGACTGTTCGCCGTGTGCGCCTCCTGCCACGGGAGCGACGGCACCGCGCTCAATTTCGGCTCGGCCGATGACCCGGAATACGTGGGAACCATCGCGGTGGACAACCCGCAGGAGTTCCTGCACAAGGCCAGGATGGGCCAGCCGGGCACCTCGATGCCTTCGGGTGTCCAAATGGGCTGGAGCTTGCAGGATGTCTTGGATGTTCTGGCTTACGCCCAAACGCTTCCCACGTCGCGTCCGGCTGCTGAGGCCGCTCCTACTGGGGATACGCCTCCAGACGTCATTGCTCAGGGAGGCCAGCTCTACGACAGTTGGGTCAAAGCGGCGGGTGTCGCCCAGCCTGATGGAGATCAAATGCTCTGGTCGACCCAGACCACCAACACGCGCGCGGGAAAGGATACCTGGCGCTGCAAGGAGTGCCACGGCTGGGACTACAAGGGCAAGGACGGCGCCTACGGCTCCGGCAGCCATCGCACCGGGTTTGTCGGAGTCGTCGAGGCTTCGAAAAGCAGGACTGTGGACGAGATCGTCGACGTCCTCAAGGGCGCTCAGAGCCCCGACCACGACTTTTCGTCGTTGCTTGACGACGCATCCATCAGCGCCCTGGCCGGCTTCGTCAAAGACGGTGTGATCGAGGATATGGCCGAGTACATCGACTATCCTACGAAACGGCCCAAGAGTGCCGATGCTGCGCGTGGCGAAGGACTGTTCGCCGTGTGCGCCTCCTGCCACGGGAGCGACGGCACCGCGCTGAATTTCGGCTCGGACAGTGCGCCCGAATACGTGGGAACCGTGGCGGCGGACAACCCGCAGGAGTTCCTGCACAAGGCCAGGATGGGCCAGCCGGGCACCTCGATGCCAGCGGGCGTCCAAATGGGGTTGAGCATGGAAGACATCCTGGATATTCTCGCCCACGCCCAAACACTTCCCACCGGCAACTAAACAGATCGCGACAAAATGTGTCCGTGGTAGGGGCGTCCACCTGAGGTGGACGCCCCTACCAGATGATCAGGCTGCGTCTGACACGGCGGTCCATTACTCTTTACAGAGAGCCCTTCAACTGCTAACATATTCCTAATGCGAGGTTTGTCCACGCCCCCGCATCGCCTGCCCGGGGCAGCTAGGGGGAGCTGCGCTGAGCCTTCCGCAAACCCGCCTGATCGGCCATAATGTCCCTCCGAAAGGCCTGTGTCGCACCACGCAGAAGGAGGCTTGGGACATGGGAAGCAGTTTGAAGCCACGCAAATCCTGGCGCGAGAAGCTGGCGGACAGCAAGGGGCTACCCAAAGTCGAGCCAATCACGGACACTATGAGCCAGAAATGGGGCACCGGTACGCTGGTCATACCGGCGCCGCTGGAAGTCGACGAATTGATGCGGAAGGTTCCCGCGGGTAAGGTCACAACTATCAACGAGATTCGGGAAGCGCTGGCGCGCAAGCACGGCGCCGACGTCGGCTGCCCCATCACGACAGGCATTTTCGCCTGGATCGCGGCCCACGCCGCCGAGGAGGCCGCCGCCGACGGCGAAGAAGACGTCACCCCTTATTGGCGAACGCTCAAATCCGGCGGCAAGCTCAACGATAAGTACCCGGGAGGGGTTGAGGCCCAAGCAGCACGCCTGGAGAAAGAGGGGCATGTGGTCGAGGCCAGAAGCGGCAAGAAGACCAGCATAAGGGATTTCGAGAAAGCCCTGGCGGAGCTATAGTGAACGGGCTTGCAGCACTGTTTGGCCCGGTACTCTAGCCAGTCAAGGGCGTGTTTCCCAGCGGGCGCAATGTCCCCTCTCCCTCTGGCCCCGATACATTCCACAGAATCAGATGTATCGGGGCTGGGAGAGGGTTAGGGTGAGGGACGTCCGCTCGCAAGCTTACTGCTCCCCCGTTCTGCCGCCGCTCTGCGCATGCCTCGCGATGTACTCGCGCAGGCGGTCGGGATAGTTCGTGCCTATCCCATCCACGCCGAGCCCGACCACGCACTCCATTTCTGACTCCGTATTTACGACCCACGGGACCACGGCCAGTCCCGCATCGTGCGCCGCGGCCACCATCTCGGCGGTGGCGAAGCCCCACTGCGGCAGTATCGCGTCGGCATCCGCCGCGGCGGCCATCCCCACCGGGTCCACTGGCCTGGCGGCAAACAGCACGCCGGTGCTGCTTTCGGGTGCCAGCTCCTTAACTCTCCTGACCGCGTAGTGGTCGAAGGAGATGGTCAAAGCCTCGTTTTCCATACGGTGCTTGCGCAGGCACCGAACGACCTTGTCCTCAATCCCGTCGTAATACACCGGACCGTTCTTGATTTCGATGGCAACGCGAACCTTGCCCTTGGCCCAGCTCAGCATCTCGCCGAGCGTCGGCACGTGCTGGTCCTTGAACGGCGCCCCATACCACGAGCCGGCGTCGAGCGCCTTGATCTCCTTGAGGGTGAGGTCCTTGATCAACCCTCGCCCGTCCGTCGTCCGGTCGACGGCGTGATCGTGCATCACGATCAGCTCGCCATCTTTGCTTAGGTGAACGTCGAGCTCGATAATGCTGGCTCCCATCTCCACTGCCTTTTGGAACGATACCATCGTGTTCTCGGGCGCGTGGCCCATAGCGCCCCGATGGCCGACGATGCAAAGCAGGCCTCTGGTCGGGCAGACGACCTGGCGACCCTTTCTTGTCTCGGGCCGTCGGTAAACGCGGATCACCTCCATTTCCCGCGAGCGGTACTCTCGCCTGACCCTGGCTTCGGCCATGCGCTGCCTTTCCGCCTCTGTCTCGGCGATGAGCCGTGGAACTGGCGCCGGACGACCGTTGTCGTCCAGGGCGACGAATACCAGGTAAGCGGAGGAAACGTGCGTAGAGGTGTCCGAGGTCAGGTCTTCGGCCTCGACCCTGACGCCTACCTCCATCGAGCTGCGTCCGACGTCGTTGACCGAGGCCTTCACCGTCACGAGGTTGCCGACGCGCACCGGCGCGAGAAAACTCATGCTGTCTATACGCGCTGTGACGACTCGCTTTCTCGAATGCTTGATGGCCGCGACGGCCGCCGCCGTATCCACCATCTTCATTATGGTGCCACCGTGGACACTTCCCACCGGGTTGGCGTCGCCAGGCCCCATCACCTGGCTCATAGCGACCTGAGACTCTCGCGCAGGCCTCGTTGTCTCCATTCGGCATTTCTCCCTTCCAGCCAAAGTCAATTATAGTACACCGCCCGTGCAGCGACAACCGGCCATCGCCCGCTCGCCGGAGTGTTGCCAGCCAGGAGGACTTGTCATACAATGGTAGATAGAGACCTTCCTTGAGTCAACGCCCATGCTGGAATCGCTAGGCCGAGGGCTTGGCTGGCGCCCGTGCTGCCAGCCGCGAAGCAGCCCCAGGGGGTGCGAGGTCGTGGGTGGCAGATTGCACGGGGAAGGACACGACTGTGACACCCAGGGCAAAGGTTCTCATCGTCGACGACGATCCGGACATGGTGGACGCCATACGACTGGTTCTAGAAAGCAAGTCGTATCGCGTTCTGGCCGCGGGCGACGGCGACGAAGGCCTGCGCAAAGTCGAGAGGCACAGGCCAGATCTGATTGTTCTCGACATAATGATGCCCGAGGGGACCGAGGGCTTTCATTTCGTGTGGAGCCTGAGGAACCACGCGAGTCAGGCCATTCGCCACATCCCTATCGTCGTCGTCACCGCCATCCATGCCACCACACCGCTGCGTTTGTCCCCCGATGCTCCTGACCAGGACTACGCGCCCTGGGATTTTTTGCCGGTCCAGGACTTTCTCGACAAGCCCATCGAGCCCGCGGAAATCGTGCGGCGTGTTGAGAGAGTTCTCAGCTCTGGCCCGGCGTGAGCCAGGAGCACCCGATGGAACACCGCCGCCTTGAGCTGGCTGAGCTAGTGGAGCGCTTGCGCTGGCTCGTCGCCCTGCGCTGGATGGCCGTCGCGTGCATCGTCGCGGCACCGGCGCTGCTGGCCCCATTCCTACAGGTCAGAGTCGAGGCTATTCCCATTCTGGCCATCGCCGGCGCCATCGGCATCTACAACGCGGTTTTCTGGTTTGAGAGCAGAGACCTGGCGCCGGCGCGCGAGGATAACCGGCGCGCCATTATTCTGGCCAACCTCCAGATCGCGCTGGATCTTGTTTCTCTCACCGTTCTTCTGCACTACCTGGGAAGCATTGATAGCCCCTTCTATTTGTATTTCACGTTTCACGTGATCATCGCCAGCATCTTGCTCTCGCCACTGGCGACCTACCTCCAGGCCACACTCGCCGTGTCCCTTTTCTCAAGCCTGGCTATGGCGGAATACATCGGCATCGTTCCGCACATTTCGCTCGACGGCCTGGTGGCTGCTACCGCTTATCGGCAATCAGGTTACGTGGCGCTCGTGCTCGTGGCTCTTGCCAGCACGCTCTATCTTTCCGCCTACGTGGCCACGTCGATAGTCGGGCGACTGAGGGTCAGAGAGAGGGAGATAATCCGTCTCAAGGAGGCGCTGCAAAGCGATAATGCCAAGCTCATGGACGCCTACAAGCGCCTTCAGGAAACCGAGCAGTTCAAGTCCCTCTACTTGCGCAAGGTCAGTCACGAGCTGCGTGCCCCGCTCGGTTCCATACAGAGTCTGCTGGCTGTTGTATCTCAAGGGTTCGCCGGCCCCCTTTCTGATGAGGCGGGAGACCTGCTGCAGCGTGTTTCCACCCGAACGCAGGCGCTCATCGCCACCGTTAACGAGCTGCTGATCTTATCACGGGCGCGGGAAATCGATGTTGGGTTGGCCTCCCAGGAGGTGGCGGTGGGCAGCGTGGTAAGGCACGTGCTGGATACGTTCGAGCCCCAGACCCTGGCTAAGTCCATCGAATTGCAGGCTGTCATCCGACCGAACCTGCCCGCGTTTCTCGGGGACGGCGAAGGGATTCAGGAGTTGGTGTCGAACCTCGTCTCCAATGCCATCAAGTACACCCCTCCCGGCGGGAAGGTTTCGGTGCGCGTGGACGTGGAGGGCACCTGCCTGGCCATAAGGGTTGCCGACACAGGGATCGGCATCGACGCCGAGGAACTGCCGCGGGTCTTCGACGAGTTCTATCGATCTAGAAGAGCCAGGGAGTTCGCAAAGGAAGGCACGGGGCTCGGGTTGTCGATCGCCAGGGCTGTCGTCGAGGCTCACGGGGGCCAGATTCTGGTCGAAAGCGGCGCAGGCCGTGGCTCCTGCTTTACGGCAAAGCTGCCCTTGCAATCCGCAGCCCAATCGCCAGCCCACGGCGATGGCACAGTTCGCATAGTGAACGATTTGGAAGTGAGAAACCGACTATGAGAACCGACCTGGCACAGCTCGCGAATATCGCATTTTCCGCCGATGCGGTGCGCGTGGACAAGCGTGTCCTCGCAGACCTGGTCGACATCCTCGCCCAAGAACATGACGTCGTGGCGCCCGTAGCCCGAGACGGCTCGATAGCTCTCGGCAAGATCACGCGTATTGACCAACTGGCCAAAGGATACCGTGATGTGCAGTCCCCTGGTCACTACCGGCTCGAAGAAGCTGCCGATGCGGGAGTTTTCAGCTACGCCAACGGCATGGAATCCCCAAAGAAGTATCTTCATCCTTCGCGGCTGACGATTTGCGCCGGGCAGCTGCACAGAGGGGGCTTCGAGTTCGAGGAGGAGCCGCCTCCGGTCCGGAAACTGGCTTTCCTCGGCATACGTCCGTGTGATTGCCAATCAATCCTGGTGCTGGACAAGACCTTCCTCTCTCAGCACGTCGACGAGCACTATCGGAGCCGTCGCGAGGGCTCGTTCGTGGCGGTAGTGAATTGCACCCGTCCGGGGGACCTTTGCTTTTGCGCTTCTATGGGATCGGGCCCAAAAGCGGATCGCGGCTTCGACCTGGCCCTCACCGAGCTGAAAGACGGCTTTCTGGTCGAGCCTGGCTCCGACACAGGGTGGGAGGTCCTCAGACAACTGACCACTCGCAAAGCCAGCCAGGATGAGCGACTCGCCGCGGCCTCCGCCATCGCCGACACGGCGGCGCACATGGGCAGAACACTCGATACGTCCGCCTTGCCGCAGTTACTGCGCGGTGGCTTGGACCACCCCCATTGGGACTTGATGAAGAGTTGGTGCATCGGCTGCGCCAACTGCACGATGGTTTGTCCGACCTGTTTCTGCTACTCCATCGCCGACCAGATCGACTTCAAGCAGCGTAGGCTCTCGCGGGAGCGCGTCTGGGACTCGTGCTTCACCTGGCAGTTCACCGAGGTGCACGGCTGCAACTTCCGCGACACCTTGAGATCCAGATACAGGCACTGGGCATGCCACAAGCTGGGTTACTGGGTGGAGCAGTACGGCGTCTTCGGCTGCGTCGGCTGTGGACGCTGCATAACGTGGTGCCCCGTGGGCATAGACATAACCGCCGTGGCCACGTCGGTTCGGAGGGAGCGCCAATGAACAACCCCTTGATCCCAGAGGAGGCGGTCATTCTGCACGTCGAAGAAGAAGCCCAGGACGTCAGCACCTACACGCTGGCGCTCAAAGACCGAGAACGGCAAAGCCAGTTCTGGTTCAAGCCTGGTCAATTCAACATGCTCAGTCTCGTCGGCCTGGGCGAGATTCCCGTGTCGATGAGCTCTGATCCCACCGATCGGGCGTTCGTGCAGCACACTGTTAAGACCGTCGGCTCGATGACGTCGGTCCTGGCGAGGCTGGGACGGGGCGACGTGGTCGGCTTGCGCGGTCCTTACGGTAGCTTCTGGCCGTTGGAAGAGGCGGGAGGACACGACGTCGCGATCGTCGCCGGCGGCATCGGCATCGCGCCGCTGAGACCCGTGCTCGAACATATCTTCGGCAATCGCACCGTGTACGGACAGGTCACAGTGCTCTGCGGAGCCCGCACGCCTGGTGACCTGGTGTTCTCAAAGGATTTCCACCGCTGGTCGACACAGCCCGATACCCGATTGCTGCTGACCGTGGATCGGGTGGACGGTCAACCGTGGGCTCATTACGTGGGCGTGGTCCCCACTCTGTTCGAGAAAGTGAAGCTGTCCAGAGGCACCGTCGTCTTTGCCTGTGGGCCTGAGGTAATGCTCAGGTTTACCGTCCTTGACCTACTAAAACGCGGCCATCCGGCGGCGAAGATCTTCGTATCGATGGAGAGGCGAATGCAGTGCGGCATCGCGCAGTGCGGACACTGCTTCTTTGGTCCGAAGTTCGTATGCCGCGATGGGCCGGTGTTCAGGCTCACCGACGTCATCGACCTGCTCGGGAAGGGGGTGTAGCGAGATGGCGGTAAAGCCCAGGATTGCAGTGCACAAGTTCGCTTCCTGTGATGGTTGCCAGCTCACCTTTCTTGAACTAGAGGAGGACTTCTTCGACCTGATCGAAGCCGTGGACATAGCCTATTTTATGGAGGCAACGCGCGACGCGCAGCCCGGGCCCTACGATATCACTTTCGTGGATGGGTCGGTGACGACGCGCGAAGAAGAGGAGCGGATTAAGAGTATCCGGGCGGACAGCAAGCTCCTCGTTTCTCTGGGCGTCTGTGCCACACACGGTGGCATCCAGGCCCTGCGCAACTTCGCCAGCGTGGACAGGATGGTGGCCGACGTCTACCCCAGGCCCGAGTGGATCGACACCCTGCCCACGTCCAAGCCACACTCGGCATTCGTAAGGGTGGACCTGGAGCTTCAGGGATGCCCCATCAATCGGCACCAGTTGCGGGAGGTACTGACCGGTATGCTTGCCGGCAAGTTTCCGCGCATGCCCAGCCATTCGGTTTGCGTCGAGTGCAAACGCAAAGGCAATATCTGCGTGCTGGTGCTGGGCATACCCTGCATGGGCCCGGTGACTCACGATGGCTGCGGCGCTCTATGTCCAACCTACCATCGCGGTTGCTACGCCTGTTTCGGCCCGATGGACGATCCCAAGCCCGAGCGCTTCTCGAAGGAGCTCGAGCTGCGGGGCCTGTCGGACCAGGAAATCCTGCGACGCTTCAGGGAAATCACGAGCGCCGCCAGGCCGTTCGTTGAAGGAGCCGAATCCTATGCCACAGCGACGCATCAAAGTTGACTATCTCGCCAGGGTTGAGGGCGAAGGCGCACTCGACATAAGACTTTCAGACGGCAAGGTGGCCGAGCTCAAGCTCAAGATATGGGAGCCTCCTCGCCTCTTCGAGGCATTTCTAACGGGGAGGTCTTACCTGGAGCTTCCCGACATGGTCTCGCGCATCTGCGGAATTTGCCCCGTTGCCTACCAGATGAGCGCGACACACGCGACAGAGCGAGCGTTCGGCGTAACTGTTGGTGGCGCGATAAGAAAGCTCCGCCGCCTTTTTTACATTGGGGAATGGATAGAGAGCCACCTTCTGCACATCTATATGCTGGCCGCGCCGGATTTTCTCGGTTACGGCAGCGTAATCCCAATGGCCAAGGACTACCCGGAGGCGGTAAAGCGCGGACTTCGCTTGAAGCGGCTGGGCAACGACATAGTCGTCCTCCTTGCCGGCAGGGAGATTAATCCCGTTTCGGCTAGAGCAGGCGGCTTCTACCGAGTGCCCGCTCGAGATGATCTGCTCCCGCTTCTGGATCGTTTGCAAGAAGCCAAGGATGATGCAGCACGCACGGTTGAATGGGTGGCATCGTTCGACATACCTGATCTCAGCCGGGACATTGAGTTCGTCTCTCTGCGTCACCCGGACGAATACCCTATGAGCGAGGGCCGCCTGGTGTCGAGCAAAGGCCTGGACGTAGTGCCCGAGGATTTCGAGAGCCACTTCGCCGAGGAGCAGGTCCCCTACAGCACCGCGCTGCGCTCGACGATCCGCGGGCGTGGTGCCTACTTTGTTGGCCCCCTGGCCCGCGTCAATCTGAATCTCGACAAGCTATCCCCTGACGCCCAGGCCGCGGCACGACGTGCTGGCATCCAGTTCCCCAATGCCAACCCGTTCACCAGCATCATCGCCAGGGCATTGGAGGTTCTGCACGCCGTCGACGAGGCGATGGAGATAATTCAGAGCTACGCGCAGCCCGCAGCGCCGTTCGTCGAGACGCGGCCGAGGGCAGCGCGAGGTGCTGCCATAACCGAGGCGCCCAGGGGCATCCTGTATCACCGCTACGATTTCGACGCCGACGGCCTCATTCGCAAGGCGGTCATCATCCCGCCCACGGCACAAAACCAGCGGCAGATCGAGGAAGACCTGCTGGAATACGTGCCGCGAGTAATCGACCTGCCAATCGACCAAGCAACGCTCAAGTGCGAGATGGCCATTCGCAACTACGATCCCTGCATCTCGTGCTCGACCCACTTTCTCAAGCTGAATATCCAGTATTCGTAGGGGCGCGGTCTCCGCGCCCTGTTAGAAACAGGAGGCCCAGTGCCCAGGATCCTGATCATCGGCTGCGGCAACCTGCTGGCGGGCGACGACGCCGCCGGGCTGCTTGCGGCTCGGGCACTCAAAAACGAGGGCGTCGCAGGCGTCGAAATCGTGGAGGCCCACGCCGGCGGCTCGGCACTCGTGGATATAATTGACGGCGCCGACGCTGTGTTCATCGTCGACGCCATGGTGACCGGCGCACCCCCCGGCACCATCCATCGCTTTGAACGGGATGACCTACCGGCGATCTTCTCCACGACAGCGTCCTCCCACGACTTCGGGGTCGCCGAGGCGCTGGCCTTGTATCGCGCCCTCTGGCGCCACAGGACCGTTCCCAGGTTGGCGGTCTTCGGAATCGAGCTTGAATCCGTCGAGTTCGGCCGACCCCTTAGCGATGCGGTAGTCCAGGCGCTGCCCGGGCTCGTCGCGATGCTGCGCGAGGAAGTCGTAGCCCTTGCAAGAGGAGATACGGAAATGTGACTTTGGTTACATTCTAGGTTTACGGCGAGTGATAAGCTCCGTCACAGACATAGTCGTTTCGACTGGTGTATTTCGAGGGGGGCGAACCACTATGGCGGGAGTATGCCGAACCTGTCACTTCTTCGAAGCCGACGTTTGGCCTGGTGCCGAGAAGCCACATCGCTGCGCCTTCCTGGACATGCCCATGACCGATCACCATGCCAATCACATCTGTCCCGAGCACAAGGAGCCAATTCAGGCAAGCGAGTCTGGGCACTAACTTAGACATAATAGTTCACGGCGGTCCTCCTAGACACGATATGGCTAGCAAGCGCTAGCCATATCGTGTTTTTGGGAGTGGCTCTTCTCTAACCCGCGGGCAGTTCCGACTGATACAGTTTGAGGTCGTGGATTCTCTCAAAGTCCTTAGCGTTTCGCGTTAGCAGTGTGAATCTGTGATGCAAAGCAGTCGCAGCGATGAATAGGTCTGGCTGGGGAATAAGCTGCCCTTTCGCGCGCAGATTCCCTCGGATAAGCGCAAAGCGACGGGCAATCGGTCGGCTAATGCCGACAACGATGACCCCTTCGAGGAATCGGCGGAAGATCTGCTCGTTTCGCTTCGGATCTCGGCCGTAGTAAATGCCCTCACAGACCTCTGCGAAGGTGACAATGCTGATGGCTATGCCGTCTGGGAAAAGTCGGTCGAGGAGCGTGACGGCACCGGGACGGCCTTTGAGATAGTCGGCGACCCAATCACTGTCCACAAGGTAGGTCATAGCTCCACGGGTAGACGATCACTCGTTCGCCGGTCTGCGTATATGTCGGCAACCAACTTATCCGTATCGACGTCCTTCCAGCCTCCCGCAGCCGATTTGAATGCCTCATAGTTTGGCTTTCTTCTGCGACGAGGGACAAGACGCCTGGCGTAACGGGCCGCTGGCACGAGGACAGCGAGATCTTCATTGTCCCGTTTTAACAGACGAGGCGTGTTCGAGCTGCGTACCTCTTCGGCGATACGCAGCAGTTCCGGGACGTTGCTGATGTTAATCGGCTTCAAAGCTCTTCCTCTTGCCATTTCCGTTACTCTTTGGGACAGAGGTAGTATAGCACAGGCTGGTATATCAGGCAAGCACACCACTCTTGACATCCGAGCGCTGGCGTGCTATCATCAGCATACAATAGCATAGCGAAGAGCGAGGGTGCCCCCGCTGAGAGGCGGGCCAGCAGGAGAAGTCGGTGCAAATCCGGCACTGTCCCGCAACTGTGATTCGAGCCGGTTCCTCCGGCCGATAAGTCAGGCCGCCTGTCCTCGCTATTTGCCGCGAGCCTTCGAGGAAAGGCGTGGGCAGACGTGGAGCGATGGCTTCCGTCCCCCCTTACCTGTTCCCCAGGGCAGGGGGTTTTTGCTGACTCAGCGCATCCCTCACCTTGGTCGAAGGCGAGGGATTTTTTGTTGGGAAGTACACCGCTTTCAACCGCAGAGGACGCAGAGGGCGCAGAGATGCTTGAGGGTGATAAGCGCCGAGTCGTAAACAGTTTCCGCGACTCTCTGCGTTCCCGGCGCTCTCTGCGATGAACAGGAGGAGGGGCAATGATAGCTAGGTCAAAACGTTCGTTGCTGGGTCGGCACTGGGTACCACCGGAGCGGATCGAGCCGCTCAGCTTCGAGATCATCGGCGGGCTGCTGCCGCCGACGGATCTCTCAGAGGACGAGATGGAGGTCGTTAAGCGTGTCGTTCACACCACCGGCGACCCCGAAATCGTGCGCCATCTGCGCTTCCATCCCGAAGCCATCGCCGCGGGGGTCGGTGCCATTCGCCAGGGCAAGAGCCTGTTCGTGGATGTCAAGATGGTGGCGGCAGGCATCAATCGCCTACTCGCCGACCGGCACGGCTGCCAGGTCGAATGCCTGATTGAGAGCCCCGAAGCTGCCGAGGAAGCTCGCGATCTAAGCATAACGAGGGCCGCGGCAGGAGTGCTTCGAAATCGCTGGCGGTTCGAGGGGGCGCTGGTGGCAATCGGCAATGCGCCAACCGCGTTGCTAGCCTTGCTTGATCTCGTAGACGATGGTCATCCCGCGCCAGCTCTCGTGGTCGGCGTGCCCGTCGGCTTTGTCGGGGCAGCGGAGGCGAAGGCGGCGCTGGCGCAACGCGACCTGCCCTTCATCGCCACCGAGGGCACGCGTGGCGGCAGTACGATGGCGGCGGGCATCGTGAACGCCCTCTTGAAGCTTGCTGCGAAGGAGCGTGGCGATGCACATATCTGAGGGTGTGTTGCCGCTGGCGTGGGCGGCCGCCAACACGGCGGCAGCTTTGCCTTTCATCGTGAAGGGAGCAAGCGACATCAAGAAGAAGGCGGAGGCTGAGCCCGCCGTGAAGCCCGTCATGGGCCTTATGGGTGCGGCGGTCTTCGCCATCTCGGCGCTGCCCATTCCCGTGCCCATCGCCGGCACCGCGGCGCACCCCACGGGAGTTGGCATGGCGGCCATCCTTATCAAGCCTTTCCCCGCAGTGGCGATCACGGCGGTCGTCCTGATGTTTCAGGCACTGCTCATGGCGCACGGAGGCATAACTACCTGGGGCGCAAACACGCTCAATATGGGAGTGGTCGGCGCGTTCGGGGGCTACGGCATATTCCGCTTGCTCGTGGGAGTCAGGATGCCCGCGTGGATCGGCGCCGCGGCAGCCGGTGCCACAGCGGACCTTGCCACGTACGCGGGAACAGCCCTGAGCATGGCGCTGGCGCTACACGGCGAGCAGTCCGTTTGGACGGTCTGGCTGGCCATCTTTGTGGCGTTCTTGCCCACGCAAGTGCCTTTGGCCATTCTCGAGGCCATTGTGACGGTTGGCATGCTGAATTTCGTATTGGGACGCCGTCCCGATATCGCGGCGAGGCTCGGCCTGCTCAAGCAAGCCCGAGGGGAGGCGTCAGTTGCCGGCTAAGAGATGGCTCGTCGCGGCCGGCGTCTTGCTTCTCGCGTTGATCGTGCTGTCCGCGCTCAAGACCGATACTGCCTGGGATGGTGTCGACGTCGCTGTGGTAGGCAGATACGCCACTGAGCTTGGCAGCGAGCCGTGGACGCCATTTATCGATCTAAAAGGCGACCTGCAGCTTTTCGTCTTCGCCGTCGCCGGGCTAGCCGGTGGCTTTGTCCTCGGCTACTGCTGGCGAGGTCTTTTTGGCTCTGATCGGGTCTCCGGCGTACGTCAGGATGGAGAAAATTCCACGGGCAGCAAAGGAAAAGAAGCCAGTGTGTGAACACGACTACCTGGAGGAGATCGGCGCCACCTCGCGGCGTTTCGGTCCGAGGGCTCGCTTCTTGGCGAACATCAGACCTCAGGCCAGGCTATTCATCTTGGGCGCTGCCCTGACCTTGAATCTGGCGTGGTCCTCGAGCATCAGTTCACTTCTGCTGATGGCATCTTGCCTGGCATTGTTACTGGCACTCGGACTTCCACCCCGCACACTGGCCAGTCGTCTGGCCATTCCGTGGTATTTCGCGTCGGTGGCTGTCGCCACTCAGTTGCTCTTCACGGGGAGCATTCCTATCCTCCAAGTCGGATCTGTTGTGGCCTACGCCGAGGGATTGGAGCGTGGCCTGTTGCTGGGAAGCAAGATCGTCGCCGGGACGACCTTGGTCCTGACCTTCAGCTTGACGTCGACAGTTACGGAACTGCTGTCGCTTGCCGCCTGGCTGAGGCTTCCGCCAATTCTCGTGGAGATCAGCGCCCTTACCTACAGGTATCTTTTCCTGCTGGCCGAGGATGGCCAGAGAATTCGCGAGGCGCAAGCGGCGAGGCTCGGGCACAGCACCTGGTGGAGAAGCGTGCGTTCCTATGGCATGCTCATCGGAATGGTCATCGCGCGCTCTTACGACAGGGCCGAGGGGGTTTATCAGGCGATGGCCGCTCGAGGGTACAGTGGAACGTTGCAGATTGAGGCCTGCGGCAAGGTCGGCCTTGCCGACCTGCGGGCAGTTGCCATCGGCATGGCGACGCTGCTCGCGATTTCTTTGCTAGGAACGGTATATGGGAGCTAGTCTTCGTGCCCTTGGCCTGAAGTACGTCTACCCATCGGGCATTGAGGCACTTGGCGGGGTGGACTTCGCCGCCGAGGCGGGCCAGTTCGTCGTACTCTTGGGGCCGAACGGCTCCGGGAAATCAACTCTGCTGCGCCATTTCAACGGTCTGCTGCACGCCACCGAGGGTCGGGTCGTGGTCGACGGCAAGGAGGTTCGACGTGGCGAAGCCGGCTGGCTACACTGGTCCGTCGGCTTCGTCTTCCAGGACCCCAACGACCAGCTTTTTGCGACCAGCGTTGCTGAGGACGTGGCCTTTGGCCCCCGCAATATGGCGCTCTTGCCGGAAGAAGTTATGAGGCGTGTCGCTATCGCCCTGGATATGGTGGGGCTGTCGGGATTCGAGTCCCGTGCCATCCACAGCCTCAGCTTCGGGCAGAAGCGTCGTGCTGCGCTGGCCGGCGTGCTCGCCATGCGTCCGTCAGCTCTCGTGCTCGACGAGCCGACCGCGGGACTCGACCCACTGGGCGCGAGCCGGCTGATGGCCCTGCTTCAGCGCCTCAATGACCACGAAGGCGTCACCATCGTGCTCGCTACCCACGATATCGACCTGGTCCCGGCCTACGCCGAACAGGTCTACGTCCTGCACGGTGGGCGGGTTGTGGCGTCCGGCTCTCCCCCGGAGGTCTTCGGCCAGCCCGATCTGATGCGCCGCAGCGAGCTGCGCATCCCTCGCGCTGCCCACGTCCTGCGACTCGTAGGAGCGGAGATCGGACACCCTTTGAGCGAGCTACCGATTACGCTGGACGAGCTATCGCCGCTCCTGGAAACCCCTTACACGACGCCATGCGTTGGGCGAAGCCGAGGCGATGGGGGGGTCGACGGAGCACGAGGGTTCACGACGGGCGCTGCCGCGGCGGCGGCAGCCAAGGCAGCGGGCGAGATGCTGTTCCATGGAAGGAGAACAAGCGTGGCCGAGCTTCGCTCGCCCGTCGGCACGATCTTGGAGATTCCCATCGCTCACGTCCAACTGCACGAAACCGCGGACGGCCAATGCGCCGTGGCCACGGTTATCAAGGACGCGGGCGATGGCAGGGACGTGACACACGGCGCCGAAATAAGCGCCACCGTGACAATGACGGACGAAGTGGGAATTATCGTCGAAGGCGGACAGGGAGTCGGTAGGGTTGTGTCGCCCGGGCTACCGGTTTCCCCGGGTAGGCCGGCCATCAACCCTGTGCCGCGGCAGATGATCGCCGACGCCTTGTCGACCGCGCTGCCCCATCGTCGTGGGGCGAAAGTCGTGATCGCCGTGCGCGGCGGCGAAGAGATGGCCACACGGACGTTGAATCCCCAGGCGGGCATCGAGGGCGGCATCGCCATTCTGGGCACGACGGGTTTAATGCTGAGGTCTGAGAGGGGGAACCTGGAACAATGAAGGAGGCGGTGCTGCTTCTGGGGCACGGCAGCAGGAGGGCCGAGGCAAACGAGGGAATGTACAGTACCATCGAGATGGTCAGGCGCCTGGCGGAACTCGAAATCGTCGAGGCCGGCTTCATGGGCTTGAATCCACCCTCCATACCGGAGGGTGTGGCAGCCTGCGTGGCGCAGGGCGCTACCAAGATCGTGATGATCCCTTATTTCCTCCATCTGGGACGGCACGTGCAGTCAGATCTTCCCGGCCTGGTCGATCAGTTGAGACAACAGTATCCACATGTTGAGATCTTGCTTGGGCGGCACATCGGCTACGATCGGCGGCTGGCCGAAATTGTCGTGGAGCGTGTGAGGGAAGCAGGCGGCAGTGATGGGAAAGCCGAAACGGGAGCTTAGAACCGGATACACTACCGGTGCCTGTGCGGCGGCCGCGGCCAAGGCGGCGACGCTCGCGCTGGCGTCCCAGCGGCCTGTTGACGTCGTGGAGATATCCTTGCCGATTGGAAGCGTGGCCAGGTTCGACGTCGAGAAATGTGTCGTCTCTTGCAAGCAGGCCATTTGCTCGGTGATCAAAGACGCCGGCGACGACCCCGACGTCACCCACGGGGCAGAGATCTGCGCGACCGTGCGCTGGACGCGGCAGCCTGGACTCGCCATTGACGGTGGTGAGGGGGTAGGACGGGTTACCAAGCCTGGCCTGGGCCTGGAGGTCGGCACGGCGGCCATCAACCCCATGCCCAGGAAGATGATTAGCCAATCGATCGAGGCGGCTCTGGGGCGAGACGTGGCAGATGAGGGGGTCGAGGTGATAGTTTCCGTGCCCCGCGGCAGAGAGTTGGCCGCGAAGACGCTGAACGCAAGGCTAGGCATCATCGGCGGCATCTCTATTCTTGGCACCACGGGAATTGTGAAGCCTTTCTCCACGAGTGCCTACAAGTCCTGCATCGCTCAGGCGCTGGACGTCGCCGCCGCCAACGGCTGCTCGCGCGTCGTGTTGACGACAGGCGGGCGCACGGAGAAGTTCGCTCAGGCTATCCTCGCGCTTCCCCAGGAGTCATTCGTCCAGATGGGCGACTTCATCGGCTTTGCGCTGCGCCAATGTGCTGCCAGGGACATTAAAGGTGTGATTATCGTGGCCATGATCGGCAAGCTATCGAAGATAGCCGCCGGCAGCTTCCAGACGCACGTCAGCCGCTCGCGGGTCGACCACGACTTTCTGTCTAATATCGCGGCGGACTGCTCTGTCCCGGTGGAGGTTGTGGATCGGATTCGCTCCGCCAGCACCGCCCGCCACTTCGCCGAGATCGTCTTGGAGAGCGGGGCGGCGCGGGTTTTCGGAAGGATTTGCGACCTCGCCTCCGCCCAGTGCACCAGACGTGCTGGAGGCTCGGTCGGCGTCGAATGCGTCCTGGTCGGATTCGACGGACTCGTTTTGGGCAGGTCAGGTGGCAATGCCTAGCGTGTACGTCGTCGGGGTCGGAGAGGATGGGGCGGCAGGGCTCGGCCAGAGAGCGCTTGACATAATCAACAGCGCCGACGTTCTCTGTGGTGGCCGGCGCTTGCTGGGTCTTGTTCCCCAGGCGCGCGGGCGAAAAATACCAATCGAAGCCAATTTGCGCGAGTTGGTCGACGCCATTCGCGAGTTCATGGTTGCCGAGCAGGTCGTGGTTCTTGCCTCGGGCGATCCAGGCTTTTTTGGCATAGCTCGATACCTCGCCGACAACCTTGGCAAGGAGCGACTGGAGATCGTTCCCGGCGTCAGCGCGGTGCAACTGGCATTCGCACGGATCAAAGAGAGCTGGGACGACGCCGTACTGACGAGCGTTCACGGCCGCGACATCGGCGAGATTGTCGAGGTCGTGAGATCCAGCAAGAAGATCGGCGTGCTTACCGACCCGCTGCGCTCGCCGGCACAGATCGCCAGGGTGCTGCTGGCCAGCGGAATATCAGGATATCGGTGTTTCGTGTGCCAGAACCTCGGCTCCAACAGCGAGAGCATCGTCGAGACCGACCTAGGCGGACTGGTGAGCTTAGCTGCTTCGCCGTTGAGCGTCTTGATCCTTTTGAAGCAAGGGCCTGAGCCGAAGCACTCTGTTTGTTCGATGAGGCCATCGCTGGGCATCCCCGACGACGAGTTCCTCCAGCGGCGACCTCTCAAGGGACTGATCACCAAGTGCGAGATCAGGGTTGTCAGCCTTTCGAAGATGAGCCTGCGCGAGGATAGCGTCGTGTGGGACATTGGCGCTGGCTCCGGCTCGGTATCGGTAGAAGCGGCTTTGATCGCCACGACGGGCCGGGTATTCGCTGTCGAGAAGAACCCGGCCGACGCGGAGATCGTTCGCTGGAACCTGCACAAGTTCGGGGTCGACAATGCGGTTGTCGTGGAGGGCCTAGCCCCGGAAGTCCTTACTTCGCTGCCCGATCCCGACGTCGTATTCATCGGAGGCAGCGGGGGACACATGGAGGGCATCCTCGACGCGACCTGCCGACGACTGAAGTCCCGTGGCAGCCTGGTGGCCAACATCGCTACCGTCGCCAACTTGTACACCATCACGCAGGGGCTGGCGGCGCGCCGGTTCGACGTCGACGTGGCGCTCGTGAACGTGGCCAGAAGCCGAGGCATCGCCGATCTGATGAGATTCGAGGCGCTTGACCCAGTGTTCGTCGTCAGCGCCAGAAGGAGTGAACTGGCTTGATGAGCCACGATTCACAGCCCCGCTTGGGGCGACTGTTTGGCGTCGGCGTGGGGCCCGGCGATCCGGAATTGCTGACCATTAAAGCGGCTCGTATCCTCCGAGAGGTGCCTGTCGTCGTCGTTCCACGCAAGACGAGCCGGGACGAGAGCTACGCCTACTCGATCGTCGCCAATATCGTCGACCACAGCAGGCAAGAAGTGCTGCCGCTGGTCTTTCCGATGAAGAAGGATCTTGGCGAGCTTCGTTTGCACTGGCGCCAGGCCTGCGACGCCATTTACTTGAGACTGTTGGAGGGCAAGGACTGCGCCTTCCTTACCGAGGGAGACCCCTTGCTTTACGGCACGTTCATCTACGTTTACCATATGCTCAGAGACCAGCGGCCGCAGATCGACGTAGAGATAGTGCCCGGCGTTTCGTCGATCAACGCGGCCGCCGCCAGAGCCGCGCTTCCCCTGGTAAGCGGTGACGAAAGGTTGGCCGTGCTACCTGCCAGTTACGAAGGCGGCAAGCTTCGTGAAGCGCTACAGAAGTTCGACACAGTCGTGCTGGTCAAGCTGCGCGACGTCTTTGACGAAGTCCTGAACCTGTTGGAGGAGATGCAACTGGTGAATAACGCAGTCTACGTCAAGAAGTGCACCGCCACGGACGAGGAGATCGTTAGAGACATCCGAACCCTGCGCGGACAAAGGCTCGATTACTTGTCGTTGCTCATCGTGAGGAAGCCCAAATGACGTCTGGTCCGAAAGTGTATTTCATCGGCGCCGGCCCAGGCGATCCCGAGCTGTTGACACTGAAAGGCAAGAGGATCATCGAGCAGGCCGACGTCATCATTTACGCCGACTCGCTGGTGGACCAGCACATCTGTGATTTCGCGAGCCAGGACGCCGAGATTCGTGGCAGCAGCAGCCTCACCCTGGAGCAGATTACCGCCCTGATGGTCGGCGCCGTTCGGGCCGGCAAAACAGTGGCCAGGGTCCACACGGGCGACCCCAGTCTTTTCGGGGCGCTTGGGGAGCAAATGGCCGTGCTCGACACGAATGGCATCCCGTACGAGGTGGTGCCTGGTGTGAGCTCGATCTTCGCCGCCAGCGCCGCTCTCGGCGTCGAGCTAACGGTGCCCGAGGTTTCCCAGACCGTCATCATTACCCGTTTGGAGGGCCGGACGCCCGTGCCCGCGAAGGAGGCCCTCAGCCGGCTCGCGGAGCACCAGGCCACGCTGGTCCTGTTTCTTAGCGTGGGAATGGTCGACGCGGTGGTGGAGCGTCTGCTGGCCGGCGGCTATGCCAAGTCGACGCCGGTCGCGGTTGTTCAGCGTGCCAGTTGGGAAGATCAAAGGATTGTGCGCGGCACACTGGACGATATCGCCGGGAAAGTTCGCGCTGCCGGCATCAAAAGTCAGGCGCTGATCCTCGTGGGTGATGCCTTGGCCCTGCGGCACGAAGCGACGCCTGGCGACCCGCGCTCTAGGCTCTACGACGGAAGCTTTGGCCACCAGTACCGAAAGGCGAACGATGGCGGCTGATAACTCTGGCACGGCCATCGTGGCCATCACTAGGAACGGCGCCCAACTGGCTTCCCGTCTTCACCATCGCCTGGTGGGCAGCCACCTCTACCTCCCCTCGAAGTTTGCCCCTGACCACCAGCCGAGTGCCCCTCTCCAAGAGGCACGAGTGGCAGGTAGCCGGATGCCAGCATCTCCTCTCCCCCTAGGAGTACCAAACTCCCCTCTCTCTCTGGGAGAGGGCGAGGGTGAGGGCGTCCCCTCCTCAAGCGCTTATATCTTCCACGGCCCCATCACCGCCCTCGTCCGGAACCTATTCCCAGCGTACAGTAGCCTCGTCCTGTTCATGGCCCTCGGTGCCGCAGTTCGCCTGCTGAGTCCCCTGTTGAAGGACAAGCGAACCGATCCGGCCGTCGTGGTCGTCGACGAGTTGGGCCGATTCGCCATCAGTTGCCTTTCCGGGCACATCGGCGGCGCCAACCTACTCGCCAATCGTGTCGCCCGATTGCTCGGCGCCCAGCCGATCATCACTACGGCGTCCGACGCTTTGGGCATCATTTCGCCTGATCTTGTCGGCGCGGGCCTCGGCTGGACCGTCGAGAATTCCGAGAACTTCACCAAGGCTAGCGCTGCCCTGGTAAACGGCGAGTCAGTGGGACTTTTTCAGGACGCCGGCGAACAGCACTGGTACCCCGCGGGCAGAGCGTGGCCGGCCAACCTCCGGGTATTTGACGATCTCGACGCCTTGGCTCAATCGTCCTGCTCAGCGGCTATGTTGATCACCGACCGAGTCCTCGGCGAAGACTACGCCGACCTGTGGTTCATGTCGGTCCTTTATCGGCCGAAGAGCCTGGTGCTCGGTATCGGCTGCAATCGCGGCACGACGAAATCCGAGATCGAGGCCGCCGTCCTGGACACGCTGCGCGAGCACGATCTGTCGCCGCAGTGTATCCGTAACCTGGCTACCATAGACCTGAAGGGCAAGGAAGAGGGCCTCGTCGCGTTCGCCAGCGAGTACTCCCTACCTTTGGAACTCTTCTCCCCAGAGGAACTCAACGCAGTACCAGACGTCCCGAACCCTTCCGAGATCACTTATCGAGCCATCGGCGCAATCGGGGTCTGCGAGCCAGCCGCGATGCTAAGCGCGCAGACCAATGACTTGCTGGTCGCCAAGACGAAAATGGCAAACGTCACCGTCGCAGTGGCCAGAGTCGATAATTATCCCCTCTCCCTTTCTCAAAAGGGAGAGGGTGAGGGTTCCCCCAGCGCTCCTGGCCCTAGCATTCATCCTAGCTGCTCAGGAACGCCCTCACCCTCTCCCTCTCCCAGAGGGAGAGGGGACAAAAAGGCTCACGGGAACATCTTCGTAATCGGTATCGGCCCTGGCGCAAAGGAACACATGACCTTTCGAGCCGCGGAAGCCCTTGCCGCCAGCCATGTGGTTGTTGGCTACAAAACGTACATCGACCTTTTGGGAAATCTCCTCGACGGCAAGCAAGTTATCGTTTCTGGGATGCGGCAGGAGGTAGCGCGAGCAAAGAAGGCCGTCGAGCTTGCGAATGACGCCAGGAATGTGAGCGTGGTGTCAAGCGGCGACGCCGGCGTCTATGGCATGGCTGGCCTTGTTTACGACGTCGCCAGGGCGAACGGTTGGACCGAGATGCACCACATAGAGGTCGTGCCCGGAGTGTCCTCGCTTAATGCCGTGGCGGCCCTTCTGGGCGCACCGCTTATGCACGACTTCGCCGTCATCAGCCTGAGCGACCTGCTCACGCCGTGGGCAGCGATCGCGCGACGCCTCGAAGCCGCGGCCAGGGGCGACTTCGTGGTCGTGTTGTACAACCCGAGGAGCGGACGCCGGACTCGACAGATCGAAGAGGCGAGGGACATACTCCTATCGTGCCGCCGCGAAGCGACGCCGGTGGGCATAGTGACCAGTGCCTTCAGGGACGGTCAGCGGGTTGTCGTTACGGACCTGGAGCACATGCTTGACTGCGAGATCGGTATGCTAACTACGATCATCGTCGGGAACTCGACGACGACTTCCTTCGACGGCGTAATGGTCACGCCCAGGGGATACGACAAGAAATATGAACTGGGAGCCCAAGGGTCCGATGATTCCTAGAGTGGTTATTGCCGGCACGAGCAGCGGCGTTGGCAAGACGACACTTACCGCGGGCGTAGTCGCGGCATTGAGGAAGCGCGGCCTGGCGGTGCAGCCGTTCAAGTGCGGGCCGGATTACATCGACCCTAGTTACCACACCGTCGCGGCAGGCCTGCCCTGCCGCAATCTGGATAGCTGGATGGTCGACAGAAACGTTATGGTCGGGCTGTTCGCCAGGGCCGCGCAGCGTGCCGACATCGCCGTGGTCGAGGGTGTGATGGGCCTGTACGACGGCCGCTCGGGTGCCAACGAAGCCGGCTCAACGGCCGAAATCGCTAAGGCGTTGCGTGCCCCCGTTGTTCTGGTGGTGGACGTGGCCAAAATGGCGCGGAGCGCGGGTGCCGTCGTGCTCGGTTATCGGCAGTTCGATCCTGACGTGGACCTGGCCGGCATCATTTTGAGCCAAATTGGCAGCCCAGCGCATCTGCAATTGGTCAAACAAGCCATTCAGTCGCGAGCCGGCGTGCCAGTCGTCGGGTACGTCGCGAAAAACGCCGACATCCGCCTTCCTGAGCGGCATCTTGGGTTGGTGCCCACGGTCGAGGATGCCGCCCTTGTCGACGTCGTCGAAAGAATCAGGCAGCAAATCGAAATCACTGTCGACATCGACGTCGTTCTCCAACTCGCTCGGTCCGCTCCATTGTTTTCGGTGGAACCGTTCGATAATCTTTTTCCTCCGGAGGTCCAGCGCACCGTTGTGACCATCGGCATCGCTCGCGATGAGGCATTCGATTTCTATTACCAGGACAATCTGGATCTGCTCGAAGCCTGGGGCGCTCGCCTAAGGCCCGTTAGCCCCTTGCGCGATGCCGCTTTGCCTATAGATATCGACGGCCTGTACGTCGGCGGCGGATTCCCCGAGCTCTACGCGGCACAGTTGGCCGCGAACGACGTCTTCATGCAATCTCTGCGGTCAGCCCACGCAGGTGGGATGCCCATCTACGGCGAATGCGGCGGGCTGATGTACCTATCGCAGGAGATCGTCGATTTCGATGCGGCTCGCCACGAGATGGTCGGTCTCATCCCCGGAAGCACCATCATGCGAAAGCAGCGCGTGCGGATGGGCTATGTCGAGGTGGAGGCTCTGGAGAACAGCATTCTGGCAGAAAAAGGACGACGATTGCGCGGCCACGAATTCCACTGGTCAGAGCTTGAAAACCTGGACGGGCATCCCGCGCTGGCGCGCGCCGGCGCGTCGCGACCTGCCTTCGACATCCTTGCGCCATCACGCGTTCCCGAAGGCTTTGTGGATGGCAATCTGCTGGCCTCCTACGTGCACCTGCACTTCGGTTCTGACCCGACCTTGGCCAGACGATTCGTCGCCTCGTGCGACCGCTGGGCAAGACGACGACAATCATCATAGCGGTGGAGCCACGATGGATTCCGGAGATGAGGCAAACATACCCTGCGCACAGTCCGCTCGCAACGGGCTGGTTCAGGTGTATACCGGCGATGGCAAAGGCAAGACTACGGCCGCCCTGGGCCTGGCGCTGCGCGCCAGCGGACAGGGCCTGCGCGTTTGTGTGTTTCAGTTTATGAAGGGCAGCAAGCGCTGCGGCGAGCACCAGTTCGCGGAACGCTATGGCGCTTTCGACGTCGTGCAGCCTGGCCAGGGCAGTTACTTCTCCCAATCAGCGCCACAACGCCTGGCCGCCGCTCGCCAAGCCTTGACGCTGGCCAAATCGCTGATCTCTAGCGGTCGCTACGACCTGCTCGTCCTCGACGAGATTCTGGCCGCCTGCCACGGGGGACTTCTTTCTTCACAGGACATCCTCGACATCATAGCCGCCAGGCCGCCTGGCACGGAGTTGATTCTCACCGGCCGCGGTGCAACGCCCGAGGTCATCGCGGCAGCCGACCTGGTCACCGAGATGGTACCGGTCAAACATCCCTATGCCAAGGGCATCCGCGCGCGAAAAGGCATCGAGTATTGAGCATCATCGAAGTCATGAACCTGGTCAAGAAATTCGGGCCGATAACGGCGGTGAACGGTATCTCGTTTGATGTCGAAGAGGGTGAGACCTTCGGCTTCCTTGGGCCTAATGGTGCCGGCAAGACTACTACTATCAGCGTCCTATGTAACTTGCTGAAGCCTACCTCGGGCACCGCCATTGTCAACGGCTGGGACGTCACGCGCGACCAGCACAGGGTGCGACAGTCCATTGGTCTGATCTTCCAGGACCCCCAGTTCCTTTGGCGTTCAGGAATAGTGCCCTGGATGGCTGCAAGGGGCTTGACTTTCTGATAGGAAGGTGTATGATTGCGCAGTACGGCAGGCGAGAAAACGTACCTGAACCCGGCCGCAGTGCGCGGCGGTGGACGAGTTTGTTGCGGCATAGCTTAGGGGCGGGGGGGCGGAATGCGCCTAGGGTTCGATGCCACCGGACGTTGGCCAATCGTCCTTATCTCACTGGCTGAGGCGGGGACGACGCTACTGGCATTTGTCGAACCCATTTCGGTTGTGTATGTCGACTTCTTCGTGTTGGCCGTGCTGTTGGCGGCGATCTTCTACGGCTACAGGGGTGCGGTGGTCGTATCCCTGCTCTCCACAGCCATTGCCATTGTGCTCGGTCTCCTCATCCACCAAAGTGCAAGCACGGCAGTACTGCTGCTGCGAACGCTGCTTTACCTTTGTGTGGGTTACGCCGTCGCGCTGCTGTACCAGAGCTACCTGCGCCACACTCAGGCGCTGGGGGCACTCAGAGAGCGAAATGCTCAATTGATTGAAACTATCGAGCACGCTACGCGAAGTAACTCCGCTCTTGCGGACGAGAACGCGCGGTTGAGGAACGCGAAGGAGCTGACCATGGATTTTGTCGGCGGCATCGCGCACGACCTCAGATCGTCTCTCGCCGCCATCAAGGGCAGTGCTCAAACCCTGGTCAGGCTGGGCGATAAGCTGAACACGGCAAAACGCGGCGACCTGTTGCAAGGTGTTATCGGTGGTGTTAACCAGTGCCTTAATACCGTCGAAAACCTATTCGACGCCTCGATGGTGGAAGCCGGCCATTTCCAGGTCGATCCCAAAGAAACCGATCTGCCAAAGCTCGTCGGCGACTGCTTGAGGATGTTTGCTGGGAGCCTTGGCAACCGCGTCATTAACGTCGAAGTACCCGTTGGCGTCCCTTCTGTGCAGGCCGACGCGGAGAACGTTTCCCAGGTGCTGGTCAACTTACTGGGCAATGCCATCAAGTACTCCCCGGGAAAGGCGAACATCACCGTTAAGATAGAGCCGATGGAGAGCTTTGTTAGGGTTTCGGTCCGGGATATGGGAATTGGCATCGCCCCCGAGGACCTGGAGCACATATTTGATCGCTATTTTCGATCCCAGGATCGACGCGTGCGGCGGGCGAAGGGCGCGGGCTTGGGGCTGGCCATCAGTCGCGAGATCATTTGTGCCCACGGTGGCGAGATCGAGGCAAAGAGCGAGCCAGGGAAGGGAAGCACGTTCAGCTTCACTTTGCCTGTCGCTACGTCCGGCTCGCGCAGCCGCGACGACTTGGGACGCGACCGTGAAAGTGCTCGGCTCGACGGCTCACAGGTTGGAGACCGGCAGGCACCGAGAGATCGTGGCCAGCAGGTCGCATAAGACCTTGACTGGGGACTCGCCCTGGTATAGAATGAACTCGGACAACAGAAAAGCTTTGGGCCTAATTCCCGTTAGGGAAGCGGGGGAACCAATTATGGGGTGAATCTCGCCTGAGGCGAGTAGGGCGGCTCTTTCGGCCCGAACCCGTCAGCTAACCCCGTAGGCCGCGGAAGAGGAGTAGCTGAGTCTAGGCTCATCTTAGACCTGAGGCTATCGCCTCGGGTTTTCTATTTTGGGCAATCAAGGCGAAATTGCGGTGGCTGTCTGCCATCGCAGCGAACTTCGGAGGTGTTAAGTGTCCATGGTCGCGATGCAAAGAGACTTGGGCGAATCCTTCGACAGGTGCCCTGCGGATTCGGACGTGCAGGATTTGTTGGCGACCCAAGTCAACGACCTCGTGAAGTATCAGGTTGTGCGGCTTCTGCACCAGCACCCCGACGTCGTCGGGGACGCCGCTCTATTCGCCGCCGCCCTCGGTTTCCACTCCGCCGAGTACACGCGGGCATCGTTGGAAGAGCTAGCCGACAGCGGCGTCTTGCAGAGGGAAATCTGCCAGGCCAACGGCCAGACCATCTATTTCTTCGCGAACGACCCTGCGACTCGGGAGCGGATTACCAAGCTTTGCAGCCTAGGGCCCAACTCGCCGGAGTATTGTCAGATGCTGAGGTTGCTGGCAGGCAGATCGTTGCGGCTTGCCCAGAGGAGAGCCAAGCGCAAGCGACAAAGTGTCTGCTAGGTTTGCAGCGAAGGCGTTTGTGTCGCGAGATTATTCCTAGCCCCTATCTAGGCCTGATCGCCCAGGCCCCGTAGCAAGGCAAACGTAGCCGCCCGCCTCAGGCGGGCGCGCGCCCTTGCCGTACTAGACTGGCACGAAGATACTCCTTCTACCATGCCCGCGATCAGTTCTGCTTCTCGCCACTCGAACAGTCACGCGCCCACCTCAGGCGGGCGGCTACGGTGGCCCGCCCCCCATCCCCTTCTGCGGACAGCGTTGTCCTTGACTGGCCTGCTTAATCCCGTGTAGAATTAGGTAGGTTGCTCAGCGCGGCCTGTTCAACTCGTTAGTTGATCGACCATTGACCGCCCCACGCTTCCGGGGCGGGTTGGCTTTTCAAGGGGCATCGAAGAGGAACGTTCTTGACAACGGCCCATGTCGACGAAATAGGAAAATACGAAGGCCAGGAAGTTGCGATCCAAGGCTGGGTGTACAACAAACGCTCGAGCGGTAAGCTGCATTTTATCCTGGTCCGGGACGGGTCTGGCCTCATTCAGGCGGTCGTATCCAAAGCCGAAGTCGACCCGGAATCCTTCGCTGCTGCCGACGCCTTGACACAGGAATCGTCCATCGTCGTCCGCGGCAAGGTGAGGGCCGACCAGCGAGCGCCCGGTGGCTATGAGCTGAGCGTGACGGGTCTCGAAGTTCTCCAACTGGCAAGGGACTATCCGATCACGCCCAAAGAGCACGGCGTGGACTTCTTGATGAGCCATCGCCACCTGTGGCTTCGCTCATCGCGCCAGCACGCCATTCTTCGCGTCAGGGCCGAGATAATCCGGGCGTGCCGGGACTTCTTCGACGCCCGGGGCTTCGTCTTGATCGACGCGCCCATTCTGACCCCGGCGGCGTGCGAGGGCACCACCACGCTGTTCGAAACCGACTACTTTGGCGACACGGCTTACCTCAGCCAGAGTGGGCAGCTCTATATGGAGGCCGCCGCCATGGCCTTTGGTCGGGTCTACTGCTTCGGTCCGACGTTTCGGGCTGAGAAGTCGAAGACGAGGCGCCACCTAATGGAGTTCTGGATGGTCGAGCCGGAAATGGCCTTCTACGATCTCGACGCCAGCATGGCGCTGCAGGAGGAATTCATCTCCTACATCGTGCAGCGGGTTTTGGAGGCGCGGCGAGAGGAGATGAAAACGCTCGAGCGAGACACGGCGCTGCTCGAGAAGGTGCAACCGCCGTTTCCGAAGATTAGCTACGACGAGGCGCTGGCCGTGCTGCGCGAGCACGGCTCCGAAATCGTCTGGGGCAGCGACCTGGGTGGCGGCGACGAGACGATACTGGCCAGCCAGTTCGACCGGCCGGTATTCGTGCATCGGTATCCCAGCCAGTGCAAGGCTTTCTATATGAAGCCCGACTCGGACCGGCCCGAGCTCGCTCTGTGCGCCGACCTTCTTGCTCCGGAGGGCTACGGCGAGATCATCGGCGGCGGCCAGAGGATCGACGACCTGGAGTTGCTGGAGCGCCGTTTGGAGGAACATAGCTTGCCAAAGGAAGCCTACGAGTGGTATCTGGACCTGCGGCGGTACGGTTCGGTCCCACACTCCGGATTCGGCATGGGCATCGAGCGAACGGTGGCCTGGCTCTGTGGCCTGGAGCACGTCCGCGAAACCATCCCGTTCCCGAGGATGCTATACCGCATGTACCCGTAGCAACCCGGCCGCAGGCTTGCACTCGCGTAGGGATTATCCCAGATCGTAGGCTCGTCCATTTCGGCACGACGCCCGCGGACTAGGCCCAAATCGTAGGGGCGAGGTCTCCTCGCCCCGGTGCCGGGCACATCGCCCCAAGATTGCGAGGATTGCTAGATTCTGCCGAAAAGAGACTGCCGGCCATCTCAAATGTCGGCCACGTTGCGCAGAGGATGACAGTTATGAAGATCAGTAGAGCAGAAGTTGAGCACGTAGCCCATCTGGCCCGCCTGGGGCTTACCGACGACGAGCTGGAGAAGCTTCGCGAGCAGCTTTCCAGCATCCTGGAGAACATGGAGGTCCTCGGAGAGCTGGACACCGCGGCCATCCCACCAACCGCGCACGTGCTTCCCGTCGAAAACGTGATGCGGCCGGATGTCGTGGGGCAATGCTTGCCTGTCGAGGATGTGCTGCTGAATGCGCCGCGCGCGGAAGAAGGCTTCTTCCACATCCCGCCCGTCTTCGAAGAAGACTACGAGAAGTGATGGACACTTAGGCATGGAGCTCTACGAGCTGACGATCCACGAGGCTCACGATCTGTTGCGGCAAAAGAAGATCTCGTCAACCGAGCTTGCCCGTGCGGTTCTCGAGCGCATCTCTCAGGTCGACGCGTCCATTCAGGCCTACATAACGGTTACGCCCGAACTGGCGCTGGCGCAGGCCGCCAAAGCAGACGACCTGATTCAGAAGGACCAGCAGGCTTCCCCCTTGACAGGCATCCCCATCGCCATCAAGGACAACATCTGCACCAAAGGCGTGCGCACGACCTGCGCCTCGAAGATCCTCGAGAATTTCGTCCCGCCTTACAACGCCACGGTGATCGATAGGCTTGACGCCGCCGGCGCCGTGATGGTGGGAAAGGCAAACCTCGACGAGTTTGCGATGGGCTCCTCGACCGAGAACTCCGCGTTCTTTGTCACGAGGAACCCGCGCGATACCTCTCGCGTTCCTGGTGGAAGCAGCGGTGGCTCGGCGGCGGCCGTTGCCGCGCACGAGGCTATCTGCGCGCTGGGCTCCGACACCGGAGGCTCTGTCCGATTGCCCGCCAGCTTCTGCGGCGTTGTCGGGCTTAAGCCCACCTACGGGCGTGTCTCGCGCTACGGCCTGGTTGCCTTCGCCTCGTCGCTCGATCAGATCGGTCCGCTGTGCAAGGACGTGACCGACTGCGCGCTCCTGCTGAACGCCATCTCCGGCTACGATCCAATGGACTCGACTTCATTTGACGCGCCGGTCCCGGATTTTCGCCAGAGTCTCGTCGCCGACGTCAAGGGCTTGCGAATTGGCGTGCCCAGGGAATATTTCGTCAAAGGGATGCAGCCGGAGGTCGAGTCGACGGTTAGAGCGGCCATCGACAGGCTTCGGACGATGGGAGCTCACGTAGCCGAGACATCGCTGCCCCACACGAAATACGCCCTGGCCGCTTACTACATCATCGCGCCGGCCGAGGCGAGCGCCAACCTGGCCCGCTACGACGGCATCAAATACGGCTACCGCGCCGCCGACGCCACCGATATGTGGGATTCTTATTTCAAGACACGCCAGCGCGGCTTCGGTCCGGAGGTCAAGCGGAGGATAATGCTCGGAACCTATGCGCTCTCTGCGGGCTACTACGATGCCTACTATCTCAAAGCCGAGAAAGTGCGCACGCTCATCAAGCGCGATTTCGACGAAGCTTTCAGGCACTTCGACGTGCTCGTCGCCCCCACCGCTCCGACCGTGGCCTTCAAGATCGGCGAGCGCGTGGCCGACCCGTTGGCTATGTATCTCACAGATATCTATACGCTGGCGACCAACCAGGCCGGCATACCCGCGCTGGTGGTGCCCTGTGGTGACGTCGGTGGCCTGCCGGTGGGACTGCAGATCCTGGGCAAGGCCTGGGACGAGGGAACGCTTTTGCGGGTCGGCTACGCCCTGGAACACAGCCGCTGATAGGCAAGCGACCTGGAGGTATCTAAAATGAATGACATACTGGAAATCCTTGAGAAAGATGCCCGCACCACACCCGAGCAGATAGCAACGATGTTGAATATGTCTGTAGAAAAGGTGCAAGAAACCGTCGAGCAACTGGAACGTGACAAGGTAATTATCAGGTACAAGACCATTGTCAACTGGGAAAAGACGGGCAAGGAAATGGTATCTGCGCTGATCGAGGTCAAGGTAAGTCCCCAACGGGACGTCGGATTCGATGCCGTCGCCGAGCGCATTTATCGGTTCCCCGAGGCCCGCTCGGTTTACCTGGTATCGGGAGGCTACGACCTTGCCGTGCAGGTGATAGGCAGGTCGATGCAAGATGTCGCTCGCTTCGTCACCGAGAAGCTTGCGCCGCTGGAAGGGGTGCACGGCACCGTGACGCATTTCCTGCTCAAGCGCTACAAGGAGGACGGCGATATCCTCGGGGAGGATGAGGAGATACAGCGGCTGCCGATATCGCCGTAGGAGGAAGGTATGAGCGCCATTCGTTTTCCCAGTCGAGCCAATCAACCGCCGCGAAGCGTGATCTCGGAGCGGGTGCGGAGCATTCCGCCCTCGGGCATCAGGAAGTTCTTCGATCTTCTTGCCGGCATCGACGGCGTGATCTCGCTCGGCGTGGGCGAGCCGGATTTCGTGACGCCGTGGCACATCCGGGAATCGGCCATCTATTCCCTGGAGCGCGGCTACACGATGTACACCTCCAACTACGGCCTTCTGGAGCTGCGCCAGGAACTGGCACGCCATCTGGAGCACTTGTACGGCGTCGAGTACGATCCGGCGAAGCAATTGCTCATCACCACGGGCGTTTCCGAGGGGCTGGACATAGCCCTGCGAGCCATCCTCGACCCCGGAGACGAAGTCATCATACCTGATCCGACCTACGTGTCTTACAGCCCCTGTACTGTGCTGGCAGGTGGCGTCGTCGTGCCCGTTCCAACCGCGATCGACCACGACTTTCAGGTGAGCGCCGCGGAGATCGAGAAGCGCGTCACGCCGCGCACCAAGGCGATCCTTATCGGCTACCCCAACAATCCTACCGGCGCCGTGATGCCACGGCAGGGGCTTATGGCCGTCGCCGACTTGGCGCGACGGCACGACCTCATCGTTATCTCGGACGAGATCTACGATCGCCTCGTCTACGAATGCGAGCACGTTTGCTTCGCCTCTTTGCCTGGAATGTGGGACAGAACGATTCTGCTTGGGGGCTTCTCAAAGGCATATGCGATGACGGGATGGCGCATCGGGTACGCCGCGGCTCCCGCCGAGATTCTCGAGGCAATGATGAAAGTGCACCAGTACGTGATGATGTGCGCACCCACGCCGGCTCAGAAAGCGGCTATCGAGGCCCTGCGCACGGGCGAACCGGCCGTGCATAACATGGTGGCCGAGTACAATAGGCGCCGGAGAGTGATCTACAAGGGATTTGTGGACATGGGGCTGCGCTGTTTCGAGCCCAGGGGCGCCTTTTACGTTTTCCCAAACATTGAGATCACTGGCCTGAATTCGGAGCAGTTCGCGGAGCGGCTGCTGAAGGAGGAGAAGGTGGCCGTCGTGCCCGGCGATGCCTTCGGCGATTGTGGTAAGGGCCACGTTCGCTGCTGCTACGCTACCTCGCTGAAGAACATCAACGAAGCGATGGCCAGAATCGCTCGATTCGTCGAGCGATGTGCGACAAGAGAGGTTATGAAAGCTTGAGATACGAAGCCGTCATTGGTCTAGAGGTACACGCGCAGTTGCTGACTGCCAGTAAGATGTACTGCCGTTGCAGCGCTCAGTACGCCGCGGCTCCTCCCAACACGCTGGTCTGCCCCGTCGACCTTGGCCTACCTGGCGCGTTGCCCGTGATCAACCGTACGGCTGTCGAGTACACGATCATGACAGCCCTGGCGCTGAATTGCTCGATCCCGGAATTCAGCCGCTTCGACCGCAAGAACTACTTCTACCCCGATTTGATGAAGGGCTACCAGATATCCCAATACGATCTGCCCTTATCCGTAAACGGCTGGATGGAAATAGAGTTAGGCGACCAGGTCAAGCGCATCGGCATTCGCAGGGTGCACCTGGAGGAAGACACAGCGAAGCTTATTCACAGGACGGACTCGTTGGGAAAGAGCTACAGCCTGGTAGACGTGAATCGCTCCGGCGTGCCGCTGATGGAGATCGTGGGCGAGCCCGACATCCGCACCCCCGAGGAGGCACGGCTCTATCTCGTCAAGCTGCGGAATATCCTTCGTTACCTGGGCGTCTCCACCGGCAATATGGAGGAGGGCTCCTTCCGCTGTGACGCCAACGTGTCCATCAGGCCGGTTGGGCAGAAGGAGTTTGGCGCCAAGGTCGAGGTCAAGA
The DNA here is from genome assembly GCA_016210495.1 of Chloroflexota bacterium. The sequence continues at coordinate 12,243 of JACQUC010000071.1, read as the reverse complement.
ACATGAACTCGTTTCGAGCGGTCTTTCGGGCGCTGGAATACGAGATCGAGCGGCAGGCCAAGGTCCTGGAATCGGGCGGCAGGATCGAGCAGGAAACGCGCGGCTGGGTCGACGAAAACGGCATCACCGTCACGCAGCGGTCGAAGGAGTTCGCCCACGACTATCGTTACTTCCCGGAGCCGGACCTCCCCCCGATGGTGCTTGCTCGCCAGTGGGTGGAGGACATCAGGGCGAAGCTCCCCGAGCTGCCGGATGCCAAACGCGATAGGTTTGTGGCACGGTATGGTCTCTCCTGGTACGACGCCAACCTGCTCACGGCTGCCAAAGCGACTGCCGAGTATTTCGAGGCGGCGGTGGGGATCTATCCGAACGCCAAGACCGTGAGCAACTGGATCACCGGCGAGCTTTTCCGGCTCCTGAATGTCTCGGGCGAGGACATCGAGAGGGCGAGGCTGAAGCCGTCGCATCTGGTCGAAATGCTCACGCTAATTGACCAGGGTGTCTTGAGCCATCGTATGGCCAAGGACGTTTTCGAGGAGATGTACGCCAACGGCAAGCCGCCGCGAGACATAGTCGTGGAGCGGGGGCTGGCGCAGATCAGCGCCGTCGACCAGTTGCGCGAGGTCATCGACCAGGTTTTGTCGTCAAATCAGCCGGCGGTGGCCGACTACAGGGCGGGCAAGCAGCAAGCATTAAGCTTCCTAGTGGGCCAGGTGATGAAGGCGACACGTGGCAAGGCCAACCCATCCGTCGTCAACCAACTACTGGGCGAAAAGCTCAAGCAGTCGTAGTTTAGTAATGCGAGCAAACGCGGTGCGCAGCTTTGTCATCGTAGCGGTCGCGGTCCTCGCCGCCCTTACGCTTTCCCCCCTATTCCCAGGCGGCCAACTTCGTCACGCCATGGCAAGCCCTGAGCCTATCCGTCCACCAACCCTCTGGGATCGATCGTCCAGTCCCCTCTCCCTCTGGGAGAGGGTTAGGGTGAGGGCTGCTCTCCCGGAACTCCCTACTGGGTCAGCCATCTCCACTGCCTCTGTGTCTTTTTCGTGGCATGGGCTGTTTAGAACAACACAGGAATCGGTGCCAGGCAACTCGGCAAGGCGGGGTTCTGTAGGGACGTTGCATGCAACGTCCCTACAGAACCCCGCCGAGGACCCCGGCGTACGCCATACCCGCCTGCAACTGATCTGGGGGCTGCTTGGGCAACTTTGGAGCTGGATCGTCCTGGCGGCCATCGTGTTCGGCGGGCTTTCGCCGCGACTGCGCGAGGCGGCTCGGCATCTCACCGGTGGATGGCTGGGAACACTCGGCCCTTACGTCGTGCTCCTTACCGCGTTACAGTGGTTATTCGGCGCTCCCGTGTCGTTCTATCGCGGGTACCTCATCGAGCACGAGTTCGGTCTTTCCAATCAGGATTTCTGGGCGTGGCTTGGCGACGCCGCTAAGGGTCTGGGCGTTCGTATTGCCATCAGCCTGGTTATCGTCCACCTCGTCTACCTCATAGTCCGCAAAAGCCCACGCCGCTGGTGGGTTTGGAGCGCGACGCTTGTCGTCGTCTTCACCGTTGTGATCAGCACCCTGGCTCCCGTCGTGATAACGCCGCTATTCAACAAGTTCGAGCCCTTGCAGGACCGTGAGCTAAGACAGCGAGTGCTGGAGCTGGCCCAGCGGGGCGGCGTCGAGGTCTCCGATGTGCTGGAGATGGACATGAGCCGCCAGACCAACGCCGCCAACGCCTATTTCATTGGCATCGGCCCAACCAAGCGCATCGTGCTGGCAGATACGCTCCTCGCCAACTTCACGCCGGACGAGGTGCTAACCGTGGTCGCCCACGAGATGGGGCATCAGGTACACGAAGACATCTGGCGCGCCATCGCCGCCGGCGCCGTTTTCTTCTACTTCGCGTTCTACGTGCTATACCGAATCCTCGACCCCGTGATACGTAGGTTTGCCACGCGCTTTGGCTTCTCACGTCTATATGATCCGGCCAGCCTCCCCCTCGTGCTGCTGCTGCTTGGCCTCATCTTTTTCGTCGCCCAACCGATCCAGAACGGCTACAGTCGCTACATCGAGCACGAGGCCGACCGCTATGCCCTTGACATAACTCGCCAAAACGAGGCCTACGCCAGCGCCTTGGAAAAGCTCGGACGCCTCAACGTTGCGGACCCGGACCCGCCGGCGTGGATGGAATTCCTTTTCTACTCGCATCCGTCAGAGAAGAAACGCATCGAGTTCGCGCAGCAATACGCACCGTGGAAAGGCTAAGCATCGATCTTTTCGATTTTTCCCCGATTTTTAGTTGACACGGCCAGCTTGCTGTGGTATATTTGGTCTTGGCCGCGTACGCCTTTGGTGACGTGAGCCATTAAGCACCCAAACATCTGGTTCGGAAAACTTTTTCCGCTTGGATCGGGTCTGACCGAGACGGGAGTAAGAGCGTTCGCGCCAAGCCTTCGGCCTGTACCCGAGGGCTATTTTGTTTCCGGCGGTAATATCACCTCCCAACGGGGGAACAATGGTCAAGATAGGCTTCATTGGCGCCGGCACGGTTGGTACGGCGCTGGCCGCGACTCTCAGTGAGCGGGGACATCCGGTGGCAGCGGTGTACAGCCGCAGCCTGAGCTCGGCCCAGGCCCTCGCGCGCCGCATCGACGGCGGATCCGTCTGCGACAGCGGGCAGGGCGTGGCCGACCTGGCCGAACTCGTCTTCATCACGACGCCCGACGATGCTATCACCACGGCCGTCGCCCAGGTGCGCTGGCGTCCCGGTGTCTCCGTCGTGCACTGCAACGGCTCGTCTTCTACCGACATCCTCGAGCAAGCCCGACGGCAAGGAGCTTCGGTGGGAGCGTTTCATCCCCTCCAGAGCTTCGCCAGCGTCGATCAGGCCATTCAGAATATCCCGGGCTCTACTTTTGCCCTCGAGGGCGAGGAGCCTTTGCTGGGAGTTTTGAAGGAGCTTGCCGAAGCATTGGAGGGCCGCTGGGTGGTGCTCGGACCGGGAGACAAGGTCCTTTACCACGCTGCCGCCGTGATCATCTCCAACTACACCGTCGCCCTGGCGAAAATGGCCACCGACCTCTGGCGGGTTTTCGGCGTGGATACCCCCGATGCCACCAGGGCCATGCTGCCATTGCTTCGGGGCACCGTCAACAACATCGCCAACGTCGGCCTACCCAACTGTCTGACGGGGCCTATCGCGCGCGGCGACATCGGCACTATTGAGAAGCACCTGGCGGCCCTGGAATCGCGGGCGCCAGAGGTACTGGCCGCCTATCGCGAGCTGGGGCTGCAGGCTATTCCCGTCGCCCTGGGCAAGGGCAAGATCGACGAAGGTAAGGCCAAACAGCTAGAGCAATTGCTTGCCAGGACCAGCTAGCTCCCGGCCGATCACTAGCAACTTGAGACGCCACCACGGAATACACGGAAGGCACGGAAAGATTACGGTGCGTGGCGCTCAATTCTTAGTTTCAGTGTATTCCGTGCTTTCCGTGGTTACGAAACACTTCATTCAACAGGGGGAACGCTTCCGTGTGGCGAACAATGTTGAAAGGGAAAATCCACCGTGCGACGGTCACCGAGGCCAACGTAGACTACGAGGGCAGTATTACCATCGACAAGACCCTCATGGCCGCGGCTGATATTCTTCCCTACGAGAAGGTTCACGTCGTCGACGTCGACAACGGCGCACGTCTGGAAACCTATGCCATCGAGGGCGAGCCTGGCTCCGGTGTCATCTGTATGAACGGCGCCGCCGCCAAGCTGATCTACAAGGGCGATCTGGTAATCATCATGTCTTATCAACAAGTAAGCGACGAGGAGGCACGGCTCGTGCAGCCAAAGGTAGTGCGGGTCGACGCCGCAAATGCGATTGTGGAGGAGAAGACGCCATGCGCATCACGATAACGCAACTGAAGGAAATGAAGCAGAAGGGCGAGAAGATCGCCATGATCACTGCCTACGACTACACCACGGCGAAGCTGCTTGACGAGGCGGGAGCGCCCACTCTTCTCGTCGGCGACAGCCTCGGCATGGTCGTGCTGGGTTACGAATCCACCATCCCCGTGACCATTGACGAGATGATCCATCATACTAAGACCGTCGTGAGGGGAACGAAGCGGGCGCTGATCATTGGCGACATGCCATTCATGACCTATCACACCAGCGTTGCCGACGCGCTGCGCAATGCGGCCCGCTTCATCCAGGAGGCTGGCGCCCAGGCGGTGAAGCTCGAAGGTGGGGTCAGTGTGGCTGAGACGGTCAGGCGTGTAGTAAGCTGTGGCATCCCTGTGATGGGCCACATCGGACTCACCCCTCAGTCGATCAACCAACTCGGCGGTTTCAAAGTTCAGGGCAAGACCTTGTCCACTTCGCTGGCCCTGATCGAGGACGCCAAAGCTCTCGAAGACGCTGGGGCCTTTGGCATCGTGCTCGAATGCGTGCCGGCCCCGGTGTCCAAGATCATCTCTGAGCAGGTGAGCATACCGACTATCGGCATCGGCGCGGGCCCGCACTGTGATGGACAGGTGCAGGTTGTGAGCGATCTGCTGGGCCTCTTCTCCGACTTTGTGCCCAAGCACGCCAAGCAGTACGCCAGGTTAGCGGAGATCATCAGGGCAGCGGCAGGCGACTACATCGCCGAGGTGACGGCCGGGAGCTTCCCCACGGCCAAAGAGAGCTTTGCAATGGACCAGGCCTTGGTCGATGCCCTCTCGGAGCGCTTTCCGGCAGGGGTCTCATAGTGGAGGTAGTCGCGGGGATACGACGATTCAAGCAAGTTAGGGGCGGACTAACAGGCTCTATTGGCTTCGTTCCCACTATGGGCTACTTGCACGAGGGCCACCTCTCCCTAATCCGGCAGGCAAGAGCCGATAACGACAGCGTTGTTGCCTCTATCTTCGTCAACCCCACTCAGTTCGGCCCGCACGAGGATTTTGCGTCCTACCCGAGAGACCTCGCGCGTGATCTCACGCTTCTTGGCAAGTCCGGCACCGACTACGTGTTCACGCCCACGGTGCCGGAGATGTACCCCGAGGGTTTCGCCACGTACGTCGAGGTTGCCGGTCCGCTCACCGCTCGCCTCGAGGGGGCCACTCGCCCAAGCCACTTTCGCGGTGTCACCACCGTCGTCTGCAAGCTGTTCGACATCGTGCGGCCGACACGGGCCTATTTCGGCCAGAAAGACGCGCAGCAAGCCCTGGTCATCAAGAAGATGGTGCACGACCTGGACATGAACCTCGAAGTTGTAGTGATGCCCACTGTGCGCGAGCCCGAGGGCCTGGCTATGAGCAGTCGCAATGTGTACCTGAAGCCCGATGAGCGCCGGGCCGCCCTCGTGCTCTCACGGTCTCTGAACCTGGCCCAGGAGGCTTGGTCCGCGGGCGAGCGCGATGCCCACCTTATTCGTGCTGCAATGCAAGGAGTGATCGAAAAAGAGCCCCTGGCAACCGTAGAATATGTCAGTGTTGCCGACGCCGCCACCCTCGAGGAGACGGATACCATCGACAGGTCTGCCCTGGTCTCTTTAGCCGTCAAGATCGGCAGGACCAGGCTGATTGACAACATCATCCTCGAACCCACGTAGGTGCGCCGTCTCCGCACCCTCGAACGTCACAGCGGCTTCTTTCCCGGCATCCCCGCGCGCCGAGGGAACTGCGGCGGCGTCGGCCTCACCTTGTCGACCACGACCAGGAAACGCGGTTCCAAAAGGTCAGGAATTTCCACCGCTTGCATCCGTGTCAGACGGCCGCCAAGGGCGTCGATGGCCCCGCCCGCCCGCTGGAGTTCGGCCTCGATTGCCCCTTTCTTGGGCGCTATGAACCTGCCACCAACCTTGACGAACGGTAGACAGTACTCGGCAAGCGTAGCCAGCGGCGCCACGGCGCGTGCCAGCGCGATGTCATACGCTTCCCGATGCCCGGGCTGCCGGCCAACATCCTCGGCACGTCCGGTCACGACATCTACGTCCTTCATTCCTAGCTGGGCCACCACGTGCTTGAGGAAGGTCGTCTTCTTCCCCACCGATTCAATCAGCGTGAGCCTTATGCCGGGACGAGCGATCTTGAGCGGTAGTCCGGGAAAGCCCGGCCCGGCGCCCACGTCGATGAGCGCTAGTTCGTCGAACGAGGGTAGGTCGCGCAGTGAGGGCCCAACCAGCGAAACTCCTGGGAAGACAAGAAAGCACGTCAACGAATCGAGGAAGTGACGCGTCTCGATCTCCTCGGGCTGATCGACGGCGGTCAGATTGAACTTCTTGTTCCAGTCGATGAGAACCTGCTGGTAGACCTGAAACAGCCGAAGCTGCTCGTCGGTCAAGCGCAGTCCAAGATATCCGCAGCCGGCCACAAGTAGCTTCAGTGCCTGCACGCGGCCACCGACCTGTCCTCCAGGACCACAAGATGCCAATCTAGTGCCATTCTGTGGGCACCGGAGAACCCCCTGTCCCTGGCGTTCGCAAGCTGGTCTGCATCGTCCCGTCTGGACCCTTCCGCAGCACGCTACACCTCCGCCAGTTTTCGTCGTCTCGTTGGGGATAGTCCTGGCGCTGGTGGCAGCCGCGGCTCTCGCGTCGGAGCAGCGCAGCGCCTGAAACCATTTCGCCTATCAGGGCCAGGTTTTCTACCTCCAGAACTCTTGCGAGGTCTGCAATGGTCCCGACACGCAACAGAGGTGCCATTTCGTGGCTGACACGCTGGAACTCCCCCTCTCCACGCCTCAGCCCTGCCTCTGTACGCACCACCCCCAGTGTCTCCCAGGCCAAGGCCTTCAGTTGTCTTTGCAGTTGACGCACGTCGCCAGTTGTGTTGCCGAAGTGAGCGCGAAGCCTATCGATTTCAGCCTGGCGCTCGACAGCACTGGGCGGGATTCTGCGCGTGGCAAGAGCGTGGACCGCCGATGAGCGCCCGGCCCGGTGGCCGAACACCAGACATTCAGACATGGCGTTTCCCCCCAGTCTCTCGGCCCCGTGGACGCCGGTGCTCGACTCGCCCGCCGCATACAGGCCGGCCAACCTTGTCTCCGCCCATTGACTGATGATCAGACCCCCCAGATGAGTGTGGACCGCCGGAACCCATTCGAACCGCTCTCGACGGGGGTCTACTCCCAGCGCCCTTAGCTTCGGCAGCACGTTGGCCCCGCTCGTAGCTTCGAAGGCCCGCCACCCCTCGGGCGATATCTCGGACTGGTCACTGAACACGGGTCCACGACCCTCGATCATCTCGCGATACGCCGCCAGTACCAATTGCCCGCGTGCCGCGCTGTCGGCCTTCTCGGCAGCATGGTGTGCCATAAACGCCTCGCCCCGGGCGTTGACGAACCTCGCGCCGTGGCTGACAAAGGGGTTCACTCCAGAAGCCGCCAACAGGTGGCCGTGGGGAGCCGGGTTGAGCGTGAATTCGATGAACTCCAGGTTGGCGAGCTCGGCACCGGCGTGGTAGCCGAGGGCGAAGGCATCCCCTGTGGTGACAAAGGCGGGGCTGGCATACGTGTAGAGGCCGGTTGCGCTTCCCGCAGCCAGGACGACCGACTTAGCTTCGAAAACGCAGGTTCTCTCGCGTCTAATGTCCAGAGCAAGCACGCCGATTACACGGCCATCTCGCACAAACAGGCCGGCAGCCATAACCCCTTCGAACACCTGGACACCTCGATGTAGCACCTCCTTACGCAGCACCTCCATCATGGACGCCGATCCGCCCGTAATGCGTCTAGATGTATTGAGTTGTGAGTGCCCGCTGATTGGCCTACGATATACATCCTTGCTGTAGGCCACTCCCAGCGTTTCGAAATCCGCGACCCGGGAGATCCCCTCCTTGACCAGGATTTCCACCAGCGCTTCATCGTTTATGCCCAGGCCGGCGGCAAGGGTGTCGGCCTTATGGATGCGCTGGCACTCTTCCTCGACCAGGGCGGCCGTCCCACCTCCCGACGTGGCGCTCGAGCCGCTGCGCCCGACCCTGCCCTTATCTAATATAGTGACTTGAACCCCGTGTTTCGCCGCCTCCAAAGCCGCCGAGCATGCCGCTGCCCCACCGCCAATGACAAGCACGTCGGTGGCGACGACCTCCGGATCATCCAGACTGGGCATCGTCCCTCCTTCGAGGTCTGAGTTTGATGGAAATGGCGCCCTGCGGGCACTTCGTCTCGCAGATAAAGCAGTCCACGCAATCCCGCGGGCTCTTAGCATATGCCTTGTATCGGTCCGGCTTGAACCCGAAAACCCAGGCGCCACACTGAAAAATGCAGATCCCACAACCATCGCACTTCTCTTGGTCGATTCTCGGCGGCATCGCCGCACCCCTCGCGTTCGCACCACAGTCCGCTACACGTTTACATTCTAGACGACGGCGAACGATTTGACAATGAGCTCGCCCGCCTTTTGTGTTGCAATCTCGTGAGGATTTTGATACATTATTAAAAGCGTATCCAGTCATGGCTGCAGATCATTGTATGATGGAGGCAATCAGTGGCCGTCAGGATTCCGGAGATTCGTCCTATTAGCGACCTGGCACGCGAGGCGCGTACGTTGGTCGAGCGCGTGCGCCAACGCCAGGAGCCGATTGTGATCACTCAGCGCGGACGCGATGTAGCCGTGCTAGTTCCTATTGAGCTATATCGCAGGATGGAGCGCCTTGCGACGCACAGGATAGTTAGCCCGCGACTGGTCCATCCCGAGGATGCAGCGAAGTTCCGCCTCAATATGACCGTGCTTGAGCCGTCGCGCGAGGATCCTCATGCCGGCGTATGAATCAGGTGACTTCGACCCGCCAGCGCCTGTTGTGCGCGCCAAAGTGTTCGGCCCAGACCAGACGGTGTATCGCGGCGTGCCCCTCCTCCTCGACACAGGTGCCGACATCAGCGTGATTCCTCTCGACGTGGCGACGGCTGTTGGGGCAGTGATCCACCACTCAAGCGTCCCCGTCGAGTTTCTCGGTGGAGAGCGGATGACTTGCGCCCAGGGCGACCTAGTGGTGGAGTTTCTAAAGTACCGCTTTCAGGGCCGCTTTCTCTTGGCGGAGTCCGCATACGGTGTGCTTGGTCGCAACGTTCTGAACCTGCTGCTCCTTACGATTGACGGGCCGAACCTGTTATGGTCAGCGTGATTGTGTAACATGACGCTCAGCACGTTGCCACCCGTGTGCCCGCTGATGTATACTTCCGGTTGTATTGGCAATTGCGCTTTGATATTTCCCATATTGCCGTTGGTTGGGGAGGGCGTAGCCGCACGGCTCTTAGCCTGCGCGGGGCGGGGCATCACAGGACACGAATATATGCGCAATTGGGGTAGGCATTAGATCCATTCCTGAATCACCGACAACGAGTATGACAGCCAAGAATTCATTGGCGCCAGCCGAGGGCTGGCGTTCTTCGTGGATATTTGTCACAGTTCTCTTCGCGGTGGCCAGCTTCGTCGAGACCCTCGGCTTTGGGCACCTCGGCGCCTTCACGCCTCTGTACCTGCGCCAGTTGGGCGTCCCGGCGGAGGCGATTCCGCAGTGGACGGGCTACCTGGCCGCCGCGTCGTTTGTCATCGGTCTTCCTCTAGCACCCTTCTGGGGCATCTGGGCAGACAAGTACAGCCGCAAGATGATCATCGTGCGCAGCGCCTTCGGCGAGGCGCTCATCTTCTTCGTCGCCTCGATGAGCACGAACGTGTGGCATCTGCTCATAGCGCGAGCGCTGGTGGGGCTCATCCTGGGCAATACGGGCGTGATGTACGCCTTCATCTCCTACGTCGCTCCAAGAACCAATTGGGGCCTGGCCATCGGGACCATCGGACTGGGCGGAACCCTTGGTATGTCTGTTGGGCCGTTGCTTGGCGGGCACCTGGTTACCCAATGGGGCATCAGACCGCTCCTGGTGATGGATGCCGCGCTCTCATTGCTTGTCGCTTTGCTCCTGACGCTTGCCGTGCGGGAGAAGCGTGTGCCGAAGCTGGCGGAAGGCTCCAGCCTACAGATGCTTGCCTCGCTTGGTCGCAGCGTCTTGAGGATGCCGGCCATTGTCGCATTGTTTGCAACGTATGCAGTCGTGCTGCTAGGTCTGCAGATCGGTACACCTTTCGTTCCAATTCTCGTCGAGAAGCTCTACGTAGGCGCCGACCTGCCTTTGGCGATTGGGTTTGTCAGCGGGGGCTTTGCGGTATCCTCTGCGGTTTTCACACCGCTTTGGGGCAAGCTGGGGGATCGCGCAGGCTATCGTCGGATGCTTATTCTGGCCACTGCCATCCTCGTTCCGACGCTCGCGGCGCAGGCCTTCGTGGGAGACACGTCGCAGCTATTCTTTGCTCGAATGGTTCAGGGTGCCTTCCAGGCGGCAATTACGCCGCTCTGGACGGCGCTTGTCGCCTTGCACACCCCTGAAGAGCGCCGGTCGTCGATTCTGAATCTGACGCTGTTCCCCAACTACTTCGCGTGGATCGTGGGCGCAACCGCGGGCGCTGGGGTGGCAAGTTTCAGTGTTCATTCGATATTCCTGGCCGGCTCCGTCATCCTTATCCCGGGCCTCGCCATGCTCCTCAAAATGACGCCGCAAGATGGCCCCACCGAGAACGAAACGGCCCTGAAAGACTGAGCTTTCAACTGGCAAGTGCTCGCCTACAAGACATGCCTTGCGCGGCTTTCCGTTTGTCTTTCGGCTGTTGTGACTCCTTGTCTTCCTTGCGGATCACGCTGATCCGGCCGTCCATCTCAATGAAAGCGTACTGACATCCTCCAGGCGCTCCACTCGGCTAACCCTGAAAGTCCCTCAGCCGGCAGCTAATCGTCCTTTTCTTGCTCTTTCCCTCTGTCCTTCTTTCGGTCGCCCTCGCGCTCCTTTTCACGCTGCTGGTCTCGCACTTGATCCTGGCTGGCGTCCCGCCGTTGTTCGACATTCCGTTCGCTCTCTTTCTTGCGCTCCGACTCTCTGCCCATATCTCTGCTCTCGTTCCGCGCCTTTTCGACCTCGCGCTCTCTTTTGGGCACTTCGCTAAGACAGGAGCCTTTGCTGCATTCAGGCACGTTTGTGACTGTAAGCCGAAAGTATAACGGGGCGACCGCTGTTTGGATACGGCCAATTAGTAGGATTGCCGGCCTGGCTGCTCAGCTTGTGCTGACAGGTGTGCTATAATGCCGACTTGTCAGACGGGAGGTGAATCACGAACTTGAAGAGGCCGTTGCCACCATTGCTACCGTTCCAACCAGGTTTCGCCGACCTCGCGATATCCATCTGCCTAGCGATTCTCGTTTTGATAACCCGATTGCCTTTTCGCACGGGTGCGTTGTACAACTGGGACTCCGCCAACTTCGCCTTGGCGCTCGACCACTACGATGTGACCAGGCATCACCCGCACCCGCCGGGCTATTTCTATTACGTCATCGGCGCCAGGCTCCTTGGACTCGCGCTCGGCGAGGCCAACGCCAGCCTGGTCGCGGAGGGAATAATCTTCAGCGTCCTTGCCGTTGTATCCGTGTACTTCCTGGGAAAGGCTCTGTTCGACCGATCCTGCGGCCTGACCGCCGCCATCCTCCTGATGTTTAGCGTGACCTTCTGGTCGTACGGCACGATTGCCCTGCCCTACGTGTCCCTGGCCTTCTTCAGTGCGGGCGCAGCCTTCTTTGCCTACCGAGCGGCGTCCAAGCGACCACATTCGCTCCTCGCGTTGTCGACGACATACGCCATCGGGGGAGGATTCCGGCCGGACTTGCTGCTTTTGTTAGGCCCTCTGTGGCTGTTTTCGCACCTGCGGCAACCGAAGCGCGAGATTGGCCTGTCCATCGGACTTGTCGCCGTGGGGTTTGCTCTCTGGTTTGTGCCAACAGTCTGGCTGTCGGGGGGACTCGATTCGTACCGGGCCGTCCTGCTAGCCTACCTGGAGGTCGACGTCGTACAGAAGTACTCCTCGACCTCGCGCGGACTCGGAGGACTTCTGGTAAACGCGCGGGACACCGCGAGCTATTTGTTCTACGCGCTTTACTTCACGGCACTTCCGTTGCTAGTTGGCTTAGCCTACATCGCGCGCCATCCTGGCGCGCTACGTGGTCGGTTGCCAATCTTCTTGGCCGTCTGGCTCCTGCCAATGTTTGCCTTTTACGTCGTTGTGCACGTGGGCGACCCGGGTTACGTGTTCACGATCTTACCTGCCTTGGTCGTGCTGGGCGCACGAGCCACTGCCGAGTTGGCTGATCAAAGCATCCCACCAGCGCTCTCTCATTTCAAGGTCCCTTCACGACTACGGCGGGCCGTTGTTCCAGCGGTCGTAGCTGC